>JBJOQW010000001.1:0-19077 GCA_046049665.1 Pseudomonadota bacterium
CGTCAGCTCTGCCCCAAGCGTGGCGGCAGCGGCGGCAAAGGATGGCACACCCGGCGTGACATCATAGGGAATCCCGGCGTCGCGCAGGCGGCGCAGCTGTTCGCCCATGGCCGACCAGACCGACAGATCACCCGAATGCAGGCGGGCAATATCATGTCCTTTGGCGTGTTCAGTGACGATTTCGGCAATGATCTCGTCAAGCGACAGCGGGGCCGTATTCACAATCCTGCATCCCGGCGGGCAATGCCCAAGAATGGCCTGAGGGATCAATGATCCTGCATAAAGACAAACGGGTGAGGCGGCGATCAGGTCACGCCCGCGCAAGGTCAGCAGGTCTGGCGCGCCGGGGCCCGCGCCAATGAAATGCACGGTCATTTCAGACCCTCGGCAATGGCTGCCGTGGCCGCCCCATCGGCAGATTGGCTGCGCTTGCCCTTCAGGCGCGCACCGGGGCCAGCGGCGGCAAGGGCGGCAGCTTCGGCCAGCGATCCCGTGCCAAAGCGCGCTTTGACGCGCGGCGATTGCGTGGGCGTTTGCACGGCCGCCAACGCCTCACGCGGAAGGCCGATGACCGGCAGGCCAAGGCTTTCGGCAAAGGCCTGCAGCCCTGCCACCTTGTCCTGCACTGTCGCCAATGCCGTCAGCCCTGCTGCACCGCCCGCGCGCTCCAACGCCTCGGCCAAAGCCGCAGGCGTTGCCGTGTTGCGAAAGCCGAACCCTGCCACCTTCATCGTGTCACACTCCACTGCACCACCGGATAGGCTGCGCGCCAGCCGCGCTTTGCACCCAAGGGGGTGGCTTCGGCAAGATCAATCCGCAACAGGTGGCCGCCATGCAGCGCGGACCAGGCCATCAGCAGCGCCTCGGTTTCCAGTGTCACGGCATTTGCCACAAGGCGCGCGCCGGGGGGCAAAAGGCCCCAAACAGTCTCTAACACCGCCTGATTGGCCCCGCCGCCAATGAACACCGCGTCCGGCGGTGGCAGGTCTTGTAACCCGTTTGGCGCTGTGTGGTGATGCATGCTGTAGCGGTGGCCCAGTCCAAACCCTGTTGCGTTTTCCACTGCCCGGGCTGCGCGCGTGGCATCGCCATCCACCGCATGTACCTGCGCCCCACCCGCCAGCAGCCATGTGATCCCAACAGAACCCGACCCTGCGCCAATATCCCACAGCACTTCACCCGCGCGCGGTGCCAAGGCGCTAAGCGTCAATGCGCGCACCGGGCGCTTGGTGATCTGGCCATCATGCGCGAATGCGTCATCCAGCAGGGCCGCAGCCGTGGGCAAGCCCGGAGCGTGCGCATGGATCGCCACGGCAACCGGGGCGGTGATATCTGCGGGAACAGTGTCACATCTGGCCGCGCGGATGCGCTGACGCGGCCCGCCAAGACATTCCAGAATGGTCAGGTCAGCGTCGCCTTGGCTGATCACCGGCAGATAGGCGGCAAGCTCTGCCACTGCCGCCGCATCGCGCAGCAGGCAAATCACGCGCACCCCCCGCCCCAACACCGGGCGCAAGCGTTGCAAGGGTGCGGCATGCAGGCCCATGCACAAAACCTCTTCCAGCCGCCAGCCAAGCGCATTGGCCGCCAGCGCAAAGGTGCTGGGCGCAGGGTGCGAAACCCATTCGCCGGGGCCAAGATGCGCCATCAGACTGCCGCCCGCGCCAAACCAGAACGGGTTACCGCTGGCCAGCACCACCACCCGTTGCCCCCGCCGCGCCAACACCGGCGCCACGTCAAACGGCACGGGCCATGGCTGCCCTGCAATCCCCATCAGCGCCAGGTGCCGGGGCGCGCCAAACACCACATCCGCCGCCGCAATCGCCTTGCGGCTTGCATCTGTCAGGCCCGCCGGTCCATCTTCTCCCAGCCCGATCAGCGTTACCCAAGGTTCAGACATCATGCGCATCCTTCTGCTTGGCGGCACGACCGAGGCCGGCCTTCTGGCCCGCGCCTTGCAGCAGGACAACGCCGATGCGATCTATTCCTACGCTGGCCGCACCGAAGCCCCGGTGTCCCAACCCCTGCCCACCCGTATCGGCGGCTTTGGCGGTGTTGCCGGATTGCAGGCCTTTCTTGCCAGCGAAGGCATCACCCATGTCATTGACGCCACACATCCCTTCGCCGCGCAGATGAGCACGAATGCCGTTCTGGCCTGCAGGGCCGCAGGCGTGCCCCTTGTCGCCCTTGAACGTGCGCCATGGATGCCCACACCCGCTGATCACTGGACCCACGTGCCAGACCTTGCCAGTGCAGCGCTTGTCCTTGGCCCCACCCCGCGCCGGGTGTTTCTGGCCATCGGGAGGCAGCATCTGGACGCTTTTGTCAGCGCCCCCCAGCACCATTACCTGCTGCGTCTTGTCGATGCTCCGGGTGATGACATGCCCCTGCCACAGACGACCATCACCATCGCCCGCGGACCCTTTACAGTGCCCGATGATACCGCGCTGTTGCGTGATCAGCATATCGATATCATCGTTGCCAAAAACGCGGGCGGCAAAGGGGCTGTCGCCAAAATCGCCGCGGCGCGCGAACTGGGCCTGCCCGTCATCATGGTGGACCGCCCGCATATCCCTGACCGCACAGTCGTGCGCAGCGTGGCGGATGTGATGGATTGGGTGGCCAGGCATCAATCTGCCCTGCGCGGCGTGTAAACCCACCGCCCCACCCGCCGCGTGGCGCTGTTGCCCACAATCACCACCGTGCGCATATCGGCCATTTCGGGCGTCGCCTCGCCAAGTGTCACCGTGACGATGCGTTCGTCCGGTGTTGAAACCGCGCGGGCAAAGGTGATCAGCCGGTCAGGCCCACAAGCCCCGCGCAACAGATCAAGCGTATGGGCAAAGGTATCCGGCCTGCTCGCCGAGCGCGGATTATAGAACGCCATCGCAAAATCCGCCGCCGCCGCCGCCTGCAACCGTGCCGCAATCGTCGTCCAGGGCTTCAGGTTATCTGACAGGTTGATGCAGCAGAAATCATGCCCCAGGGGTGCCCCCGCCCGCGCCGCCGCCGCCAGCATCGCCGTAATGCCCGGCAACACGCGGATATCCAGACCTTGCCATTCCGGCGCTCCCTCCAGCGCCTCGAACACGGCACTTGCCATCGCAAACACGCCCGGATCACCGGACGAGACGATCACCACATTCCGTCCCGCCGCCGCCATTTCCAGCGCTGCGCGTGCCCGGTCCATCTCAACCCGGTTGTCTGAAGGGTGCAGGGTCAGCCCCGCGCGCGGTGCCACACGCGCCACATAGGGGATATAACCCACCACATCCGTCGCCCGCGCAAGCGCCTGCGTCACCTCGGGCGTGACCATTGCCTCATCCCCCGGCCCAAGACCCGCGATGACAAGCGAGCCTGTCATTCCGGCACCTCTGGCCGCCGCCCGTGGCCGTGCACCAAGACGATCGCGAAATACGGGCAATCGGTTGCATCCACATCCACAAGCCGTGCAATACGTTGGTTGGGCATTGTGCCCCGTTCTACCAGCCACGCATCCGCCAGCCGCCCTGCGCGTTCCAGCGCCCTGCGCACCCTTGGCAGGTTGCGCCCGGTCTTCATCACCACCAGCGCATCAGCCGCCTGCATGTGCCGCACCAGATCATCCTCTGGCAGCGTGCCCATCAGCACGCTAAGCACATCATCGCCCCATGTGATGGGCGTATCTGTGGCCGTCCAGCAGCCCGTCATGCCCGTGATGCCCGGAATAACCTCTACCGCCACACGGCCTTGCAGCCGCGAATGCAGGTGCATGAAACTGCCGTAGAAGAACGGGTCCCCCTCGCACAGCACCAGCACATCATCCGTGGTGGCAAGCGCTGCCAGACGATCGGCCCAATCATCATAGAATGTGGCCAGCGCCAGCCCGTATTCCGGGCTGTCGAACGGCAGTTCCGTGGTGACCGGATACTCCATCGGGTATTCCACTACACCCTCCGCCAGCATGCCTTCCACAATCCGCCGTGCCTGCCCCGGCCGCCCGGCCTTGCGGAAATAGGCCACATGGCGCGCCGCACCGATGGCGCGCGCAGAGCGCAGGCTCATCAGATCAGGGTCACCCGGCCCAAGGCCTGCACAGATAACACGTCCGGTAATCGGGCCCATCCTCATTCCTTCCGACTTGCCAGCGCGTTCACCGCCGCCACCGTGATCGCCGATCCGCCAAGCCGCCCCTGCACGATCATGCTGGGCACCGGGGGGGCCGCCATCAGCGCATCCTTTGATTCCGCCGCGCCGATGAACCCCACCGGGCAGCCGATAATGGCCGCCGGTCGCGGGCAAGCCGGGTCTTCCAGCATGTTGAGCAGGTGAAACAGCGCCGTCGGCGCATTGCCGATGGCGACAATCGCCCCTGCCAGATGCGGCCGCCACAGTTCCACCGCCGCTGCTGACCGCGTGTTGTTCATCTGCTTGGCCAAATCCGGCACCGTAGGGTCCTGAAGCGTGCAGATGATGGCATTGTTCGCTGGCAACCTCGCCTTCGTGATGCCTTCACTGACCATGCGCACATCGCACAGGATGGGCGCGCCCCCTTCCAGCGCTGCACGCGCCGCAATCGCCATGCCGGGGGTGAAATGCACATAGGGCGCAAGGTCCACCATCCCCGCAGCATGGATCATCCGCACTGCCACCACCTCTTCCTCGGGCGTAAAGCGCGCAAGGTCGGCCTCGGCCCGGATTGTTGCAAAGGACCGCAGGTAAATTTCGGCACCGTCGGTTTCATAGCTATGTGGCATGCTGGGCCTTCAGGTATAGGGCAATCAGGTGCGGTGGCAGGTCGGTCAGATGCGGAGCATCTGATGCCGCACCACCCCGGATCAGGTTATAGCCGTTGGGCGTGGCCACCAAGGTCAGCTCTGCCTTGCCAGGGTGCGCGCACCCCTTGGTGCAGCCTGACACATGCAACTGGCCTGCCTTCAACGGTGCAAGCGAGCGTGCAAGGTCCCGCGTTGGCCCCATGGCCTGCGAACAGCCGGGCGCACCCGTGCAGGCCGTGATCTGCAGCAGGGGGTCACCCGCGCGCGTGATCAATGCCGGATCGGTGGGGGCCGCCTGCGCGCCCTGCATCAGGATCATGCGCCACGGCGTCAGGATCAGATTGTGATCACATTTTCCAAGCGCAAGCAGGCTTTCCGCTTGCAGCTGCCCAAAGGCAAAGGCCACGAACATGCCATCTGCACAGGGGCCGGGCGTGGGTGGCTTGGCCTGCGGCAGTGCAGGCATATCGTGGCCATCAGGCACAATCCCGCGCGCAATCAAGGCCGACATGCGCCCCCTGCCGCCCGACACGCCCTGATTGGCAACAAACCATTCAGCAAGCGCCAGTGCAGCAGCCGCAGCCCCGGATTCAGTCACGAACATGCCTGAATTCATGCCATCTGCCCGCAGCAGCAGGCCGCCGTCCGCCACGGTTTCCAGCCGGATATCCGCCGAAACCTGGCCCAGAACCGGCACAGCGCCCGTATCCACGGCAAAGCCGAACTTGCCCGGCAAGACAGGCGCATGCGCCAAAGCCTGTGTCAGGTCGGCAGCAATGCGATCCGTTCTGGCGTTGCGGAAAGGTGTGATCACAAGGTTGCGCGCAGCCTCGGTCTGGGCATCGTCATCCACCAGACCCAAGGCGCGCAAATCATCAATCAGCGGCGCATGCGCCCCTTCGCGCACCCCGCGCATTTGCAGGTTGGCCCGCGATGACAGGTCAATCACCCCATTGCCGTGCTGTAACGCCGCCTGTGCCATACCCACCGCTTGCGCGGGCGTCAGCATCCCCATCGGCGGGCGAATGCGCACCAGCCAGCCATCGCCCGATTCCATCGGGCGCAGCGCACCCGGGCACCAGCCTTTGATTTCCGGGCCTTTGATGTCGGGCGCAACCATCAGATCACCGCCGCAATTGAATTGCGCCGCGTCACCCAAAGTCCCGCATCGCGCAGGCGGCGGAACAGGTCTTCCATCGCTGCCAGTGCCGCCGGGTTGGCATCTGCCAGAAAGGCGCGCAGATCATCGCGGCCCAGTGTCGCCGCGTGGTACAGATCAAACAGATGCGGCGGCACGACCTGCGCCAGATGTGCAAATGCCGCCATATGATCAAGCGTGGCTGCAATTTCGGCAGCCCCCCGGTAACCATGCGCCATCATGCCCGTGGCCCAATCCGGGTTGGCCGCGCGTGCCCGCACCACGCGCGCGATTTCCTCGGTCAGTGTGCGCGCATGAGGCGTATCGGGGCGCGTGGCATCAAGGTGGTACAGCGTTGGCGCCTGCCCACCCAGCCGCGCCACCGCTGCCGCAAAACCCGCCTCATGCGCTGCATAATCTGCCGCCATCAGCACATCTGATTCCGGCAGGTCTTGCGGATGCACAAACGTATCTGCCCCCAGCACCCGCGCCTCCAAAGCCGCCCGGTCTTGGCGCGACTGGCCATCTGTCCCGATCGCCCAGCTTGAGGATTGCAGCCATGCCTCACCCGCATCGGCGCGCGCCTGATCGGTGAATGTATCCGCAGCCGTGCCCATACCAAGGCCGTATTGCCCCGGTTTAGGGCCAAACACGCGTGGCGACAGGGCGATGTAGGGGTTATCTTCTGCCGCCTCATCGCGCTGCGCCAAGGCCTGTGTGCCTGCCTCGAACAGCTGTGCCAGCCCCGGAAAAACGTCTCTGAACAGGCCTGAAACGCGCAAAGTCACGTCAATGCGTGGCCGCCCCAGCAGCGCCAAAGGCACCACCTCAAAGCCCGACACCCGCGCCGATCCCGCATCCCATTGCGGGGCCAACCCCGCCAGATGCAGCGCCATGGCAAATTCCTCACCCGCCGTGCGCATTGTGGCAGATCCCCACAGGTCAACCACCAGCCCGCGCGGATAATCGCCATGGTCCTGCAAATGCCGCCGGATCAGTTCTTCCGCCAGCTTTACCCCTTGGGCATGCGCGTTCCGGCTGGGAACGCTGCGCGGATCAACGCTGAACATGTTGCGCCCGGTTGGCAGCACATCCTTGCGCCCCCGGTTCGGTGATCCCGCAGGCCCCGGTGGCACGCGCTGGCCGTTCAGCGCGGCGCGCAGCCCCTCACGCTCGCCCTCACCTTGGCCAAACACATGCAGGCCCATGCCGAACTGGCTTTCCTTGATGTCACAAACGAACCTGTCAATCCGCGTGATCGTCTCTGACGGCGTTGCATCTGGCGCAAGGCCCAGGTCAGCTGCCACGCCCGTCGCCTGCGCCTCATCCCGGATTGCGCCGATCAGCCGGTTCCGGCGCGCGGGATCAAGGCCGTCAGCGGTGGAGTATTCATCCAAAAGCGTCTCTAACCTTGCCATTTCGGGCGGCAGGGCACTGCCCACCAAGGGTGGCGGCAGATGGCCTAGTGTCACGGCAGCGATGCGGCGTTTGGCCTGCGCGGCCTCGCCGGGGTCATTGACGATGAAGGGGTAGATCACGGGTGTCGCGCCGATCAGCGCCTCGGGCCAGCAATCACCCGACAGGGCAACCGATTTGCCGGGCAGCCATTCCAGCGTGCCATGCGCGCCCATGTGGATGATGGCATGCGGGTTCTGCGCCGCCAGCCACAGGTAGAACGCAACATACCCATGGCGCGGCGTGCGCTGCAGATCGTGGTAGTCACCATCGCGGCTGGCAAGGTCACCGCGTTCAGGCTGCAGGGCAAGCGTGACGCGGCCAAGGCGGACCGCAGCAAAGTGAAACTGGCCATCCTTGCAGGCAGGGTCATCCTCGGGCGCACCCCAGGCAGACACTGCCTGCTGAAGCGCATCAGGAAGACTGGCCAAGGCCTGAAGATATGCCGAAACAGGCCATGTTAGTGACTGTTTCAGCAAAGTTTCAGGGCCTGCTGGGCCTACTGGAGCATCATATCCCTGTGCGGCCAGATCCCGCAGCAGCGCCGTGGTTGATGACAGCGCATCCAGGCCCACGGCATGCGCGATCTGATGCGCGCGACCCGGATAGGTGGACAGGATGACAGTCACATCACGCTTGGCGGCTGGGGTGGTGGCCAGCCTGTGCCAGGCGGTGATGCGGGCCACCACAGCGCTGATCCTTGCGGCATCGGCACGGTGGGCAAAGCGCGAAAACTGCAGGTCAGAGTCGCGTTTCCCGGGGGATTTATGGCTGATCAGGCCCGCAAAGAGGCGACCATCCACCTCGGGCAGCACCACATGCATAGCCAGATCGGCAGGCGAAAGGCCGCGGTCCGATGTGGTCCAATCGCGCTTGCGCGCCGTGGACAGGGCAACCTGAAACGCGGGGCAGGGGGCGGCATCAAACGGTGTGGTGCCATCTTCGCCTTGGGCAGAAAAGGCGGTGGCGTTGATGATGGCCACAGGCGGCTGGCTGGCAAGATGGGCTTTCAGCCAATCCGCCACGCCGGGGGCCTTGAGGCTGGGGGCAAAGGCACCATAGGCCGCAAATCCGGCGTCGCGCAGCGCATGGATCAACGCATCAATGGCGCCTGTATCGGCTGCGGTCAGGTAAGAGCGGTAAAACGTCACTAACACGGCCTTTTCCGCGGGTTCTGGCGCAGGGATCACGCCAGCTTCCGGGTTATAAAACCCCATGTCAGGCACGGTTTTGTCACCCGCAACGGGCCCGGCATAAAGACCTGCGGCCAGTGACAGTTGCGCAAGCGCTGCCTGTGCCGCCACAGCGCCCCCGGCATCGCACAGGGCCTGCAGGCGGCGCAGGGTGGATACGGGCAGGGTCGACATCTCATCCAGCCGCGGGTCAGGCCGTCCGTCGGCTGGCAGAATGGCCAGCGCGATGTTCCGGCGGCGGGCAAGGTCTTGAAGGGTGGCAAGGCCGTAGGGCCAATAGGCCTCACCCCCGATCAGGCGCACAAGGATGGCGCGGGCGGCGGTCAGGGTGTTTTCGGCATAGGTATCAACAGACAGGGGGTGCTTCAGCGCGATGATGTTCTGCAGGCGCAGGGACGGCAGCGATGCCCGTCCACGCTGCCAGCCCGCCGCAAACGCCCCCAGATCACTGTCCGAAAACGACAGCACGACCAGATCGGCAGGGTCCTGACCCGGATCATAGGGGGTTTCGGTTTCCTCTAGCCCATGGCTTTCACGAAAGACGACATGCATCGCTTAGCACCCACCTGACGCGGGACAGCGCAGCAGCGATTTCGCCGTCTTAGTCACTGTTTTCAGGCCTCCAGCACGGCTTTGATCGCTGCAAGATCAATGTCATGGTGTTCTGCAATGACCACAAGTTGCGACCTGCGCGCTGCGGTGCCCCATGGCCGGTCAAACTGCACGCGGACCCGTTCACCCACCGCTTGCACCAACAGGCGCAACGGTTTGCCCGCCACTGCCACATGCCCTTTCACCCGCAGGATATGCTGCTCGCGCGCAAGGCGTTGGATGGCCGCCGTCAGCGCATCAATATCCGCCACCTCGGGCAGGTCGACCACGACACTGTCAAAATCCTCATGCTCGTGGTCATCTTCGCCGTCATGGTGCGATGGCCGCGCTGCGATATCATCTTCCGCTGCGGCGTTCAGGCCCAGAATGACGCGCGGATCAATCACCCCGTCTGTCATTGCCAGCATCGGCACCGTGCGCGTCATTTCAGCCGTGATCACGTCGCGCGCTGCCGCAAGCCCAGCCTCACCCGCAAGGTCTGCCTTTGACAACAGGATCAGGTCTGCGCACAGGATCTGGTCTTCGAAAACCTCGCTCAGCGGGGTTTCATGGTCAAGGCTGGCATCCGCCGCCCGCTGTGCATCCACCGCCGCCACATCGGGTGCAAAGCGCCCTGCCGCCACCGCCTCGGCATCCGCCAGCGCAATCACGCCATCTACCGTGATCTTTGACCGAATGGCTGGCCAGTCAAACGCCTTGAGCAGCGGCTTTGGCAAGGCCAAGCCACTGGTTTCAATCAGGATATGGTCAGGCCGCACCGGCAGGGCCATCAGCGCCTCGATCGTCGGGATGAAATCATCGGCCACCGTGCAGCAGATGCAGCCATTGGCAAGTTCCACGATGTTTTCCACCGGGCACATCTCATCAGCGCAGGATTTCAGGATATCGCCATCCACCCCCACCGTACCAAATTCATTGACCAGAATGGCAAGGCGTTTGCCCTGCGGGTTCTGCATCAGATGCCGGATCAGCGTGGTTTTCCCCGCCCCCAGAAAGCCTGTGATCACCGTTACCGGGATTTTCGTCAGATCGTTCATTGGCCCATCTCCATCGGCGGAATTCTTGCTATGCTTTGTTTGCGAAAGATCACCGGCCGGTCTCGCCAAACCACGATGCCATCGCTGGTTGCTGCGTATTTTGCGGCCCCGTCCAGAATCTCGGCGGCATGTTCTGGCCCCATATGCCCATAGACATATGACCACGCCCCCGGCATCGCCAGCGATACCGCACAGCCCGTATTGCAGGCTGAAAGGCATTCGACCCCCACAATGCGCACACCTGTCGGCGCGCCCTGCGCCAGCAAGGCCGCGTGCAGTTGCGCGCCGGGCGGCAAGGTGCCCTCGGCCACGGGTTCACCGCGCTTGCAGGTGGTGCAGACATAAAGCGTGGCAGACATAGCCAATCTTTCCAATAGGTTGGCGGGGCAATGGCCAGTGAGGGATGCGCACATCCTTCGCCAGTCGCGGAAACACCCCGTCCGCCGGTTACACGTCCTGTGCTGGCAGGTCTCCCGGCTTGCGGATTCCGGGGTTGCCCCCGACGGTGCCTTGCCTTCCCGCTGTGCGCAGTGGCGTCAGGCCCCTTTCCGGTCACGGTCGCGGGGGCGGCTGCGCTTTGGGCTTTCGCCCTGTCGCATTCCCTCTTCGCCTGTCATAAACAGGAACCAACACGGGGTTCACCTGATCTATCACACCCCCCCTTGTCAAGGACACGAACCGACCATGCCCGATCCTGAAACGACTGCCCCAACGACAGCTGACGCCGATCTGGCGCGCCATGCCACGAAGATGGCCAAGAAGAAGGCCGCGCGGGACAAGATCATGGCGGGAAAAGCAGGGGAAAAGGGCCTGATCATCGTGCATACGGGGGCGGGGAAGGGCAAATCCAGTTCGGGTTTCGGCATGATCCTGCGCTGCGTGGCGCATGGGATGCCGTCAGCGGTGGTGCAGTTCATCAAGGGCGCGTGGGATACGGGTGAGCGGCGGTTGCTGACGGAAAACTTTGCCGACCTGTGCCAGTTTCATGCGATGGGCGAAGGGTTTACGTGGGAGACGCAGGACAAGGCGCGCGATATTGCAGCGGCAAGGGCTGGGTGGGAAAAGGCCAAGGAGCTGATCCGCGATCCGAATATCAGGCTTGTGCTGCTGGATGAGATCAACATCGCCTTGCGCTATGACTATCTGGATACGGCCGAGGTGCTGGCGTTTCTGGCAGCGGAAAAGCCGCCGCTGACGCATGTGGTGCTGACGGGCCGCAATGCGAGCGAGGCGCTGATTGAGGCGGCTGATCTGGTGACTGAGATGACGCTGATCAAGCATCCCTTTCGCTCAGGCATCAAGGCGCAGCCGGGGGTGGAGTTTTAATCAGCCGCTCATCGATGGCCTGACGGCCTCTCTTCGCTTGACGCCACGAAGAGCGCCCGCAGGGCCGCGATGAGTGGTTCGCAAAGAATAAACTACGGCCGCAGCAGAACCGCCCTGAAATCATTCACATTCGTCCCTGTCGGACCCGGAACGAACAGATCATTCAGGGCCGCGAAGGCCGAATAGGCATCGTTCCCCGCCAGCAAAGCTGCCGGATCATGCCCCAGCCCGCGCAGCCGTGCCATGCTGGTGCCATCGGCAAAGGCCCCGGCATTGTTCTCGGACCCGTCAATGCCATCCGTATCGGCCGCAAGTGCCGCACATCCCACGCCTTCGGCTGCCAAAGCAAAGGCCAGCAGAAATTCCGAATTCCGCCCTCCACGGCCCTTGCCCCGCAGGGTGACCGTTGTCTCACCGCCTGACAGCATCACCACGGGCCGCACAAAGGGCCGGTCCCGCATGGCCACCTCACGCGCGATGGCGGCGTGCATGCGGCCAATATCGCGCGCTTCTCCTTCAATCGCGTCGGACATGATCACCGCCGGCACCCCAAGCGCCAGCGCCTTTGCCGCCGCCGCCTCCAGTGATACACGGGCCGATGCAATGACCTTGACCTCGTGCCCGGAAAACACCGTATCAGCGGTCCCGGGCGCGCGTGCGGCATCACTGTTCAGCCAGGCCGTCACCGGTGCGGGCAAGGCAATGCGCCAAGCCGCTACCTGCGCTTGCGCCTGTTCCAGCGTCACCGCATCTGGCACCGTTGGCCCGGACGCCACCTGCGCCGGATCGTCACCCGGCACGTCCGACACGATCAGGCTGACCACGCGCGCCGGATGACAGGCCGCAGCAAGCCGCCCACCCTTTATACCCGACACATGCTTTCGGATGGCATTCATCACCGAAATCGGCGCGCCGCTGGCCAGCAGGGCGCGATTCATGGCGGCCTCATCCTCCAGCGTCAGATCACCCGGCGGGCAGGGCAGCAGGGCTGAACCGCCGCCACAGACAAGGGCCACAACCAGATCATCTGCCGTCAGACCCTGCACCGCCGCAAACAGGGCTGCCGTGGCGGCCAACCCGGCCTCATCTGGCACCGGATGCGCTGCCTCCATCACACGAATGTCCCGTGTCGCACATCCATAGCCATAGCGCGTGACAACCACACCAGACAGCGGACCATCCCACAGCCCCTCAAACGCTGCTGCAAGCTGCGCCGCACCTTTTCCCGCCCCAATCACCACGGTGCGCCCCTTGGGCCGCACCGGCAGATGCGCGGCCAAGGCGCGCTTTGGGTCTGCTGCCGCCACGGCCGCATCAAACAGCGCCGTCAGAAACGCCCGGTCATCCATTCTGCCCCCAATCTGCCGCCTGCATTTCGCGCAACCGGCTCGCCGTGCGTTCAAATTCAAATGATCCGGCACCCTCCAGATACAGCCGTTCAGGCACATCGGCCGCCGATGCGATCAGCCGCACGCGGGCCTCATACAGCGCGTCGATCAGCGTGACAAAGCGCTTGGCCTCGTTGTAATTGCTGGCCGAAAGCTGGGGGATATCTTCCAGGATCAGCACGCGCGCGGCCCCGGCGATGGCAAGATAGTCCGCCGGCCCAAGGGGTTGGGCGCACAGATCCCAGAACGTGGCCCGCGCAACCCCGTTGGAAAAGCGCGGCACAGTCACCTTGCGGCCTGTCACGGTCAGCACCAAAGGCTCGCCCGCTGCCCCCCCTGTCAGATCCCGCCAGATCGCGTCAATATCGGCCCGTGCCGTCCGCGCCGGGTGAAAGTACACCTGCGCACCCGTCAGACGGTGCTGGCGGTAATCGGTGGGGGATTCCAGCTCCATCACCTCCATCCGGTCGCGCAGCAGTGCGATGAACGGCAGGAAAAGCGCGCGGTTCAGGCCATCTTTGTACAGATCCTCGGGCGGGCGGTTCGATGTGGTCACAATCACCACGCCCCCATCCATCAGCAGGGTGAACAGGCGGCCCACAAGCATGGCATCGGTGATGTCGGAAATCTGCATTTCATCGAAACACAGGCAGGCGACATCGGCAATCAGCGCATTGGCCACGGGCATGACGGGGTCATCCACCCCCAATTTGCGCTGGGCAAAGATGCCCGCATGCACCTCTTGCATGAAGGCATGGAAATGCACGCGGCGCTTGCGGGGAATGTCGGTGGCGGCAAAGAACAAATCCATCACCATGGATTTGCCGCGCCCCACACCGCCCCACAGATACATGCCCTTGGGTGCGCTCGGGGTCTTGCGGAAGCGCGACAGAAAGCTGCGTTTGCGCCCGGCCTGATCTTCCAGCCACTGGCGGATTTCATCCAGCGCGGGCAGCACATCCAGTTGTGCCGGGTCAGCGCGCAAGGTGCCAGCGGTGACGCGCGCCTCATAGATATCGGTCAGGGCCTCGGCGAAATTCTCACGCATGGGCGTGCTTTGCGGCATGGCGGCCTGCCCACAGGCCGGTGGCAAGGCAGGCGGTCAGCAGATAGCCCCCGGTGGGCGCATCCCAATCGAGCATTTCGCCACAGGCAAACACCCCCGGCATGGCACGCAGTTCCAACCCATCGGTCAGGGCAGCACGGGTGATGCCGCCAGCAGTGGAGATGGCTTCATCCATTGGCCGCAGGCCCGCGTGGCGCAAAGGCAGGGCCTTGATCAGGGGGGCAAGCTGGCTGGGGAAGGGACGGGCCATTTCCATGACAAGCGCGACAGCGAGGGGCGAAAGACCCAGCTTCCGCAGACGGTTGGCCCCGCTTTCACCCTTGCGCAGGGCGGCCTCCCGGGCGGCCAGCCGTTCCAGCGGCACATCGGGCGCAAGGTCCACCGTCAGGGCCGCGCCTGCACGCAGGGCGGGCGTCAAGGGGTAAACGCCGCCGCCTTCAATGCCCTTGGCAGTGATAACCACTTCACCGCGCGAAACCACATCGCCCGCGCGCAGTGCTATTGCCTTCAGCGGCGCGCCGAAATGCGGGCGCATATGTGCCGACCATTCCACCTGCAGCCCCACATTCGATGGCTGCAATGAAGCCACGGCAACGCCCGCCTGTGCCAGCATATCCACCCATTTGCCGTCCGACCCCAGCCGCGCCCAACTGCCCCCGCCCATCGCCAGCACCGTCACATCACCCCGCGCCGCGCCGTTCCAGCATACGCCCGTTTCCAGCACCACACCCTTTTCACCCAACCGCCGCAACCACGCCCGCAGCAGGGGTGACGCCTTCATCGCTACCGGAAACACCCGCCCCGATGATCCCATAAACACCGCCTGCCCCAGCCCTGCACACCATGCCTGCACCTGATCCGGCCCGAAGGCCGCCAGCATCGGTGCCAGCCAGCCCGCATCATAATGCGCCCCGAACGCTGCCAGCCCTTCGGCCTTGGTGATGTTCAGCCCCGACTTGCCCGCCATCAGAAATTTTCGCGCTGGCGTTGCGCGTTGTTCCAGCACGCGCACCCGCAACCCTGCATCCGCCATCGCCTCGGCCGCCATCAGCCCCGCTGGCCCTGCCCCCACAACCAACCCGGTTTTCACGGCATCTGCCCTTTGATTTCCACCACCCGGTGTGGATAGGGCATCTCAATCCCTTCGGCCTTCAGTGCATTCCAGATCGCAAACAGCACCGGGCTGCCGTATTTGTTCTTGCCATCGTCAATGCCCGCCACCCAGTATTCCACCGCGAAATCAACTGCACTTTCGCCAAACCCCTTCAATTCGCAATCAGGCCCATCTGGCTGTTGCAGCACAAAGGGCAGTGCCGAAACCGCCGCCTCGATAATTGCAGGCACCCGGTTGATATCTGTCTCATAACTTACCGAAAACGCCGCCTCATAGCGGTTCGCACTGCCCTGATCGCTGTAATTCACCACCCGCGTCGTGACGAAATGTTCGTTCGGCACCACAATCCACTTGCCGTCAAAGGTCTCCAGAATGCAGGACCGCGCCGTCATTTTCACGATCGTGCCTTTCTCGCCCCCGTCCAGTTCCACATAGTCCCCAACCGTCGTCTGCCCTTCCAGAAGCAAAATCACGCCCGAAACAAAGTTCGCCGCAATCTGCTGCAGGCCAAGCCCGATGCCCACACCCAACGCACCGCCCAGCACCGCCAGCGCTGTCAGATCAATGCCCATGATCGACATCAGCAAAAGGAACGCCGTGCCAAAGATCACAATCTCGGCGGCCTTCACCGCCAATTGCCGTGTCGCCGGGCGCATCGCCTCTTGTGCGGTGATGTAGCCTGCACTTTGCCGGTTCGACCAGCCGCCCAGCCAGAACAACAGACTGCCCGCAATCACCCCCCGGATCAGCGCCATGACCGAAAACTGAATGTTGCCCAGCGCGATGATCGTCGCATCCAGCCGCGCCGTGATGTCATCCAGCACGCCCAGGGCGTAAAGTGCCGCCACCGGCACCAGCACATAGCGCCCCAGCAGGCGCAAAAAGCCGTCGGTCAGCACATCGCGCACAAGAATATGCGCGGCCATCAGAATGAACACACGCTTGCCAAAGGCAATCACATCGCCTGCGCCAAAGGCCGCACGCGTGGCCTGTTCGCCCATCGCCGTCAGGGCATAGGCCATCAGCGGCAACATCAGCGGCAAGAACCGCAGGGCAAAGCGGCGGGCGGTGGCGATGCTGCCTGCCTTGCCCTCCGCCGGGGTGATGATCCGCGTGGCCATGGGCTGCAAACGCCGCGTCGCCAGCACAGCAATGATGAATGACAGCGCCAGCAGCGCAAATTGCGACCATGCCGCAGGCGATGAAAGCCAGCCCAGGGCCACATCCACACCAGTGGTCGCATAGCCTGTCATCCGGTCGATGAACGTATCATCCGCCATGCCTGCGCCCCCTTTTCCCTGCCCTTCCCCTTACAGCCTGCCCCACACAGTTTGAAACGCAAAATTCGAAACCGTCATCCAAATGGCTGGCGGCCCCGTCAATTCTACGCAACCACTCGTACCCACGGACCCCACTGCTGGGGGCGCGAGACGGCCCAGGTCGGGCAGTTCATTGTTCGGACGATAGCCCTTTTCGGGTCAAACTCTGGCCAAGATTGTCTTGCAGCAACCGCCCATGGCGCTGGAACAGAACAACATGACGACCCATGAGGAAATGCCACTCTCGCGCTGGAAGCCCGTGCTGATCTTGGTTGCGGGTGCTGCCAGCGTGCTTTTGGTCATCCTTGCCATGACCCATGCGCTTATCCTTTTTCCGCCATGGGATGACCGTTTTTCCATATTGCCGGTATTCGGTGGCCTTGGTGGCTTGTGCCTTGCCTTCACCCTTTACTTTTTCGGCCCCTCTGCTACCGCCCGCGCGCTGAGCAGCCCAAGTGACGGCATATCGCTTATCGCGACCATCGCCGCAGGCGCCCTTGGGGCTTTTCTGGGGTTTCTTGTGCCCTATGCCGGCGTTGCCGTTTTTGGCGGCCCAGTCGCGCATGAACTGACCGGCCGTGTCATGGACACGAATTACGGTACGACAAGCCGAAATCGGAGCAGATTTGGCCTGTTCGGACCACGCAGTGCAAACCGTTGCCAAAACCCGGTCGCCTTTAGTCCTGACGAGGGCGAAAAGATGTATCTGTGCTTGAACAGCGGCGCGGAAAAAGCAACGGTTCTGGCCAACGGTTCCACGCCTGTGACCTTTGTCTTTACTGGCTGGGGCAATGACATCGGTTTGTCTGGCGCGATGTCAATTTGCGCCCGGCCGAGCAGACCTTCTGACTGCCACCATCGCAGCTACCGCCGCTTTGGCACCCGGTTTTCATACCAGCGGAACAACAGCACGATCACCCCCGTGATGCACAGATAGACCAGCGCCAGCGCCAGCAAGGGTTCATACACGATCAGCGTTTCAGACCGCACCCGGCTGGAGACCGCATAGATATCTGTCACCGTGATCATCGCCACCAACGGCGTTGCCTTCAGTTGCAGCACCGTCTCGCCCCCCAGCGTCGGCAACACCCGCTGAATCGCCTGCGGCAACCATATCCGCCGGAACATCGTGAAGCGTGGCATGCCCATCGCCGTTGACGCCTCAAGCTGCCCCCGTGGCACGCCCTTGAAGGCCCCGCGCATCACCTCGCCCTCATACCCTGCCACAGACAGCGAAAGGCCAAGTACCGCGTAATACCAGGCGTCGCGCAGAATCGGCCAGAAGATGCTTTCGCGTATCCCCGGAATGGACGGGAACAGGCTGCCCAGCCCGTAATACAGCAGGAACAGTTGCAGCAGCAGCGGCGTGCCCCGGATCAGCCCGCAAAACGCCTGCGCCGGACGCGCCAGCCACCACGGCCCCACCGCCTGCGCCAAACCCAGCGGAATCGCCAGCGCCATGCCAATCGCCATCGTCAGGACCAGCAACGTCAGCGTGTTCCAGATGCCCGTCAGCGCGAGCTTTTGATACTTTTCGACCAAAAGCCATTCCCAGCGACCATAGATGCCACACAGCACCAACAGGCCAACCGCAATGGCCATCATAACAATCCGGCGCGGAATGAGCAGTTCCCGAAGCATACTCAATCCCCCGTCCGCCGCTGCCCGCGCCGCGCCCATTTTTCAATGCGCGCAAACATCATGGTCGAGATGATGGAGATCAGCAGATACAGCAGCCCCGCCGCCGCGTAGAACGTGAAGAACGCCTTGGTCGTGCTGGCCGCCTGCCGTGTGGCCTGCGTCAGTTCCGAAAAGCCCACCACGGCCAGCAGCGCCGTATCCTTGGTGACAATCAGCCACAGGTTTGACATGCCCGGAATCGCAAAGGCCAGCATCAGGGGCAGCACGATGCGCCGCGCGATCTGCATGCCCGGCATGCCCATCGCGCGTGCGGCCTCAACCTGCCCGTTCGGCACCGCCTGAATGGCCCCGCGCAACACCTCGGTCGCATAGGCCCCCTGCACCACGCCCAGCACTGCAATGCCTGCCGCCACGCCTGAAATTTCAAATCCTTCGCCGCCCATGGCAATGACCATCTGGTTAAGCGCATCCGTCACGGCGAAATACAGGATCAGGATCAGCACCAGTTCCGGCACCGCCCGCACCACCGTTGTATAAATCGCCAGCAAATCCTTGGTTAGCGGGCTGCCATACAGCTTGCCATAGGCCCCGCCAATGCCGATCGTCAGGCCCAGCGCATAGGCGCCCAGCGCGATCAGCAAAGAATTCCACAATCCCGCAAGTAAGGTCGCCCCCCAACCGGGGGGCGCATAGGCCAGAAGATCCAGCGTAGAGGTGCTCAGCACCCCGGCAATCATGCCTTAGCCGCCGTAGATCGACGATGCGAAGTACTTCGCGGTGATCGTGTCATAGGTGCCGTCAGCAATGATCTTGGCGATGCCTGCGTTGATGGCGGCCTTCAGCTCGGTGTCTTCCTTGCGCAGACCTGCACCCACGCCCAGACCCAGAATTGCCGGATCATCGGCTACAGCACCTGCAGATTCGCAGCATGCTGCACCGGCTTCAGATGCAAGGAAGGCGTCCATGGTCACGCTGTCGGCCTGAATGGCATCCACACGGCCAGCGGCCAGATCCTGGTTCGCTTCGTCCTG
>JBJOQW010000002.1:0-12982 GCA_046049665.1 Pseudomonadota bacterium
TGTCAGTGCAATTCGAACCGCATCCTAACGAAATTCCTCTGTTCTTCCTGTGCCCATGAATCATCTCCTTTGCTGCACATTACGCTCTCAAAGGAGCGGCACCAAACCGCGACAGGTCCAATCTGATGATTTTGTCGGGCGTAGAGCGTTGGTTTGATGAGTTGTCCCGCGACTACAAACGGGCTTCTTCTTACATGACACCGGATGGAACTCGACGCATCTTGGACGAAACTGCCAAGTGGGAAGGGCTACTGAAGCTGTCCAGTGAATTGACGGACCTGGCCCAAGCCGTAGAGCGCGAACTGGCTAGTCCTTACGATTACGCACCTACAGATCGCGAAACACTTCGCAAACGCCTCAACGAAAATTCAATTCCGCTGGCACCCCAACTCATCAGCGGCGGGGTCAGGTTCTAGAGCATTCAAGTGCCAGACTTAAAGCCCCACCAAAGAGCTAAGGCTGTTCTGAATGCGCGACAGGGTAAGGGATCATGCACGCCGAATAGTGTTGGGGCTGACCTTGAACAACCGGGCCAGCTCAGCGATGGTGCGCCCATCCTGATCCCGCATCCGACGGACCTCGGCACTGCGTTCTGGCGACAGGGCAGGGGGCCTGCCTCCGATCCTGCCACGCTTGCGCGCGGCTATCAGCCCTTCCTTGGTGCGCTCGGAAATCCGCTCGCGCTCGAACTGGGCGATGGAGGCGAAGACGTGAAACACCAAGCGCCCAGCAGGGGTCGTCGTATCAATGTCTTCGGCTAGGGACCGGAAACCAGCGCCTTTTTCCCCGATGATCTCGACGATGTTCAACAAGTCCTGCAAAGACCGGCTCAGGCGATCATACTTCGTGACTGTCACGACGTCGCCAGGACGAATCTGCTTGAGCATATCTTTCAGTTCAGGCCGTTGAGCCTTCGCGCCAGATACCTTTTCGGACCAGATGCGCTCCGCGCCAACGGCTTCCAAGGCAGAAATCTGAGCATCGAGATGCTGGTCTTCTGTCGATACCCGTGCATATCCTAGGATCATTCCAAAAACCTTCAACAACAAAAATAGTTTTGAACGGGATTTTTGGCGGCGTCAATAGTGCCGGGCGCACGATCTGCCAAAAACGACCGTTTTGGAAACACACCCTCGGGTGCTTTGGCACTGCGCTTTTGCATGACACCCGACAACCGCCAGTTGCTATTCCAAAGAGTTGCGTTATCTTCAGCAATATTAGCGTTTGTCATTGGAAATATTGCATGAATGGTCTGTTCAAGCAGGCCACCCGTCAGGGGCGGCTTGTTACTGTTCTGGGTGCTGATGTTCTGAGCCTGCTTCGGTTTGACGGTGCAGAGCACCTGAATGATCTGTTCGCGTGGCGGATTGACGCGTTGGCTGCGCGCGATGATCTGGATTTTGACGCGCTGCTGGGCACGCATGCGACCGTGATGCTGGGCAGCTTTGATCTGCCTGAGGTGGCGTTTGATGGCATTGTGGCCGAGGCGCAGATGCTGGGCGCGGGTGAAAACGGCTGGCGGTATGAGCTGATCCTGCGGCCATGGTTGTGGCTGCTGTCACTGCGCCGCAAGCAACAGATATTTCACAACAAAACCGTGGCTGACATCCTGACCGAGGTCTTCGCGCCCTATGGTGAGGTGTTTGAGCTGCGGCTGTCGGGCAGCTATCCGGTGCTGGAATACACCGTGCAATACCGCGAAACCGACCTTGCCTTTGCAACGCGCATGATGGAGCGGTTCGGCATTTCCTACCATTTTGTGCACAAAGCCGGGGTGCACACCCTGATCCTGACTGACAATATCACGGTCCATGATGCCATTCCCGGCAGCACACGCAAGCTGTTGGGCGTGACCGTGGCCCACCGTGCCGATGAAGAACATTTCACCGCGATCATTCCGGTGCGGCGGATTACGACGGGGGCTATCCGGCTGACGGATTACAACTTCAAAACGCCGACGGCGGCGATGGAAGTGGATCATCTGGCGGCAGTGGACCATGCGCATGGCCAGATCGAAAGCTATGACTATCCGGGCGATTATCTGGCGCAGGCAGCGGGCAAGCGTGTGGCGCGTCTGGGTGCCGATCGCGCGCGCGGGCAGGATGCACGCCATCACGCCACGGGCGATTGTGCATCATTGCGGGCAGGCGGGCGGGTGACGGCCGTGGGCGATGGCGTGCCGGGTGTGGGCGGGTCTGTGTGCCTGACCGCGCGGCACCGGTTCCAGTCCAACGCCTATGGATCAGGGGGTTCAGGCGCGGACAGCGCGCCGATCTATGAGGGCAGCTATGTGCTGATGCCGGACACGAGCCCCATGCGCCCCGAGCTGAAAACCCCGCGCGCGCTGGTGCAGGGGCCACAGACGGCGGTGGTTGTGGGTGAGGGTGAGATCGACTGCGACGAATATGGCCGCATCCTTGTGCGATTCCACTGGGATCTGGACGCGCGACATTCCATGCGCTGCCGGGTCAGCCAGAACTGGGCGGGCAAGGGCTGGGGCGGCATGGTGATCCCACGGATCGGCATGGAAGTGGTGGTTGAGTTTCTGGAGGGCGATCCGGACAAACCGCTGGTGACAGGCTGCGTGTATAACGGCAAGAACGACGTGCCATACCCGCTACCGGACCATAAGACGAAATCGGTATTCCGCAGCGACAGCCACAGGTCCGGTGGCTTTAACGAACTGACATTTGAAGATGCGACAGGTGCTGAGAATATCAGCCTTCACGCACAAAAGGACATGACGCTGAAGGTTCTGAACAACCATGCCAAACGTGTTGAGAACGATGATGTCGAAAGCATCGGAAACAACAAATCCATTGAGATTGGCAACAACTATCAAGTCAAATATGGCGGCTCCTACAATCAATCCGTCGGGAGCGCATCAAACGGGGCATTGTTCAGCGCGCTTGGCGGGTTGCTTGGCGGGGCCGCAGCGAAAATGGCCGAAGGTGCATCCGAGGTCGGGAATGCGGCGATCACAAGCTTTGTCGGTGGCCTGGCCGCTTCGAGCGTTGCGGCAGAAGCCGTGTCCCTTGGCGGAAACGCGGCGTTTACAGCCGCAGGGCAGCACCGCCAGATCGCGGGTCTGGCCCAAACGGGTGCGGCGTCGGTTCTTGGAAATCTGCTCAGCACGATCATGCCGATCACTGGTGTGATGAATTCGATTGTCGAGAAAGCAAAATCTGAAACTGTGGGTCTGGTCAGCACCGAACAGGTTGGCTTGTTCAAAAACACGATGGTAGGGATGATCCAGACAAACTTTGTCGGCAAGAAATCGGTTCTGGATGTTGGTGAAGAGTCGATTGTCAAAGTCGGCAAGAAGCGATTGGTCGAAGTTGGCGAAGAGTTGACAGTCAAAGTCGGCAAATCCTTGCTGGTGATGAAAGCCGACGGGACGATCAGACTGCTTGGTGACAATCTCAACATCACCATGAGCGGGCCCGTGCAGATTAACGGTTCCGTAATTGATCTGAACTAGCCGATGAAGCTCCGGTCACACATAGCCTACCCGGCGTTCTGCTTTCAGAAATACAACAGTCGAAAAGAACTGTTGGGCATTGTGACAACGTCAGCCTTGTTTGACGTGGACGAACAAGGTGTTCTGCGCGATGCACCAACGCAACGCCCTATCCAGCTTTCGGACGAGTATAGCCCCGACGATGGGGCACCGCCCGCGCTGGTCCGCACTGCGGATTTTGCACCTTACCGCCCCGCGACTGATGTAACAGCGCTTGCCCGTGCTGTTGCACTGTCAGATCAGCCTAGCACAAGCTGGTTGGTAGGCCTGATGGTTGGACAAAAAACATTGGTCTTGCGCGTGCATGGCCCAAGATATTGGCATCATAGTCGCTGGCATGGTTGGCAGTTGTCAGAACCGGAACCGGCGACTTCGGTCATGCTTGATTACCGCGCGGCCTATGGCGGACCGTTCGTTGTGCCGGATGGGCATCCAAAGACAGGTGAAGTCGATATCTGGAATCCCATCGGGCCCGGCGTTCTGACCGCAGACACGCCAACTGACCGACCTGTTGCCGCCCCGCAGATCGAACTTGCCGATGATCCGATCATCAACCCGTTCAAGGCTTACAAACCGCAAAGTTTTGCGCCGATTGCACCGGTTTGGCGGCATCGGGAACAATATGCCGGCACTTATGATGAAACCTGGATCAAAACACAGCATCCTTTTCTGCCACCAGATTTCGACCCGCAATTTTACAACGTGGCGCACCCACAGATGAGGTTCGCACCATTTTTGCGCGGTGATGAGTTGATCAGGACAGCGAACATGTTTCCCGGACGGCCTGATCTTGCATTCTATCTGCCAGCAATCGCTTTTGGTGCGGTCGCCACACATGGCAGCGGCCTGACCGTCAGATCCCCTTTAGCATTGGACGGCGTCCATCTTGAGTTGCTCGGGGTTGTGCCACAAGTGCGTCTGACCTGGCGAACATCTTTCCCGTGGCGCGACGGGATCAACACCATGGACATCGGCCCATTGGAGTTTCAGCGGTCGCAACAGGCCGGGGCAGATGCCTGATGCCACAGGATGAACCACTCCGTATCACGGTCACGCCGTCGCTGCCGGTAAACGGTTTGGCGAATTCAACGGGTGCCTTTGCACGTCTTGGGCTTGATCCGGCCGGAAACATTCAATGGAACGGCGGCGACAACTTCTCCTATTTTGGCAAAGACTGGCTTGAAAACGACAATGCGCAGTTCGAAAATTTTGACGATCCCGAACTGGCCGCCGCCGTCCGTGCCCAAGAGGCGCGCAAGCCCCCCGCTGCTGTCTGGACAACCACCCCCCGAGAGATGATCCGCGATGGAGCAAGACCGATCTACACCTCGACCACCCCAGATGTGGCGCTGACACCGCGCGGGTCAGCGGTGCCGCCGATCCCTTATGACACGTGGGCGCGCCCGACCCACCCGTTGCAGTTTCCGCGTTCGGTGCGTGCAACCGGGCAGGATGTCATGGTGCTGCGGTCGCAGGAAATGCTGACATTTGGTGCCGAACAGGGCGTGGCGCTTGGCGTAGTTTCCGGCACCATCATGGGCCCGGTGCAGCCGCTTGACCATTCCACCACGGTCCGCGCCGAGGGGTCCTATGTCATCCGTGACGGTGATGCCGTCTGGATGAACAACCGCAACAACCTGGGCGTAGCCCGGCTGGAAGGCAGCACGGTTGTCAATGGTCCTGCACCACCAGCAGAAGAGCCGGGGTTCTGGGCCGGGCTTTGGCAGGGTGCAAAAGACATCAACGAAGAATACAAACTCATGCAGCGCGGCGTCGGCGCGTTGCAAGTTGTAGGAGGTGGGCTCGAAGCAGTCGCGGGCGGTCTTGCCGTGGCTGCTGGAGTTGGGGCAAGCGCAACAGGGGCCGGTGCAGTTGTCGGCGTACCTACAGCAATCGGCGGCGGCGCTCTTGCGGCGAAAGGCGCAGACGATGTCTGGGCGGGCCTTCAGACGCTTTGGACCGGAAATGTGACCGATACATATCTGGATCGGGCCGTCGCCGGCGCAGGCCAAGTCTTGGGAGCATCAGAGGGAACCATCGGTGTCCTGCAGGGTGTTGCAGGCGCTGTCGGAAACCCTGCAAACATTGCCAAGGAGGGCGGCGAACGGCTGGTCCGGGAGGGCGCGGAGGAAGCGGCTGAGCGTACAGCAAGAGAAACCGCCGAAGCTTCCGCAGAAAGAACCGCGCGGGTAACTGGGAGTTGTTATTCGATTGCAATGGCAGCCATTGCGGTTGCTCGGGCGAGTGGCGTGCAATATGTTGGAGGCCCTCATAATGGTGTTCGCGCCCCAGGCTATGAATCTCACCATACTCCCCCGAGGCAGACTGGCGGATATACGGCTGGGAAAGGCCCAGCGATCCAGATGGATGTGACAGACCACCAAGCAACGCAAACTTTTGACAACAAACCAGGGAATCAACGACAACGAACCCTTGCGAACGGCAGCAAAGCAGGTTTCATGGCTGCCATCCTGAGCGATGTTGCGGATGTTAGAGCAATTGCGGCAGCCTCAGGTGACCCCACGAAATATGATACTGCGATTGGTATGATGCTAGCTTATGCCACTTGCCTTAATGGAGAAGGTTCTGGAAAATGAGCAAAGAACAGTGGGAAATGAAGCCAGGTAAAGGCCTTGGTTATCTTGGGTTTGGAATGAACCAACTGGATGCAAAAGCATTTGACCACTTGTATGGCAACTCTGTGAATACAAAGACCTATGGGAAAAGTGCTGATACAATTCTCGAAAATCTGGGCCCCTTTGCAAATTTCTTCTCGGATGCCGTTAAGACTTTAGCTTTGGATGACACAAACAAATTTGATACTGAAACAGCGGGCCTTGTGGAAGAAACACGCAATCCGGGATGTTACCTTCGCTTAGATTATTGGCATGGCAATCTTAGAGCATTTACAGTGGATATGGACTGTATTGAACTACGCATTCAAGACTTTTACATTTTCAATACAGAACCACGTAATACTTTGTTTTTCTTGCAGCAATTGAACGGCAGAGCGATTGCAAACGAATTTGACGTTATTTATGAAAAACTTGGAATTCGCCTAACCGCGTTTCACTATCAAAATGCTTCTGGGGCTTGGCGCTATTTCACAAACACTGATGATTTTTTCGGGGCGCGTTTCGTCACACTTTTCGACCCTGAGAACGTCGAAAAATACCTCGATAGAAATTTCATAGAAGTTGATTTCACCACAAGGTAGCGGCTCCGCAATCAACGTCATGTCTCTGCCCCCTGATCACTGACCCATACAGCCACTCAACCCGCAGAGTATCCACCTAGAGCATGTCTGCATTTGATTGAATCGGAATGTGGATTCCCGAAGCTGTTGTTTCGTGATTCACTTTACCCACCAGATGGTGAGGTGTGACATGGTGGTACCACTTTCAATGGACCTTCGGATGCGGGTTGCGGCCGCGTTGGAGGAAGGCGAGACGGTTCGGGCTGCGGCGAAGCGATTTGGGGTTTCGGTAGCCTCGGCGGTTCGGATCGGACAACGGCAGCGGTCCGGGCGGGGGGGTTGGCGACCGGTTAACCGTCCTGACGTGCATATGGGCCATCATCCTGTCGATGCTGTCGACTGGTGGAACAGCACAGGTCGCTATACTGGTGCCAGATCACAGACAGTCAGAGACTGGATGTTGGATTCAAACAACTATAGGTTTGAATACGGTCCCCTTAATTCATCACGAGGCGGAGCGACAAGGTCGACTTATCTTCCTCCGGTTCCTTGATAAGGAGTTTGAACTTGAACAACCGCAAGCAGCCTCTCGCACCAGAAATCGAAGCCGAAATCACGCGAATTTTGACGGAAGCAGGACAGGCGAGGCGGGCTGGAGATGGTCTACGATGGCTATCCCTTCGTGATAGAGCATGGGACCTGCTACCCGAGCCCAAGACGGAATGGGACTTTCACCCTCAAACAATGGCGCGCGGGGCGGTAGAGACGGTCCCCGGTCTTGGTCTTTGCGATCAGTTAGATGTGTGGATAGACCGCATGTATGCCACACATTTTGATCTGGCGCGGCAGTCGGAATATACCAATCTCATTGCTGGTCACGCGCTTTACCAATGTAATCGAAAAAGCGAAGCTATTGTGCTGTTCAAACACGTTCTGGCTCATCACGGTCCAAAGTGGTTCATGGGCGACTATCGGCCCTATCTTGAAATGGCTGAAAAATCATGACGGAGCCAGCAGAGCTGACTGACGCCATCCTTGCGCAGATTGAAGTTTTGTCGCAGGAAGGGAACGTCCTTCTTGAAGACGACGGTGACTGGAAGGGTGCCATCGCAAAATGGCAGGCCGCCTTTGCCCTTGTTCCCGAACCCAAAACTGATTGGTCGGCCGCATTATGGCTTTATGCATCTATCGGGACGGCCTGGTTGGATGCGCCTGATCTGGCACAGGCGCAAGATGCCTTTGAAGCCGCATACCGCTGCCCCGACGGGCACCTGAACCCTTACGTGCTTTTGCAGCTGGGTAAGATCTACGCCAGCAGCGGTTCTCATGATGCGGCGACCAAAATGCTACTGCGCGCCTACATGCTGGACGGCGAGGCGATTTTTGTCGAAGATCCGGAACAACTTGCCTACCTCAGGGCACGTGTTGATCTGTCCAAGCCGTAGGCTGGCTGAGTTAAATCCGATGCTCCCCCGGCGTTGCCGCTTCCACCAGCTGCAGCACCCGCCCTGCCTCCATCCCAAGCGCCCGCGCCAGTACCACAAGCTCCACAACATCGATCCGCCGCTGCCCGCTTTCCACGCGGGCGACAAAGGACTGATGACAATGCAGGCGCACGGCCAGATCGGCCTGGGTCAGCCCGGCGGCATGTCGGGCATCGATGAGGGCCTGACAGAGCGCCTCATGGCCGGGGCTTCGGATGGTTCTGGCCACGCGCTGCGATCCTTTTCGCAGCAGCGCTAATCTACTTGCCAGATTATCTAAAAAATAGATATGTGGAGTTGCGTAAGGGGCTGCACCCCCGACATGGGCCCGAGGCCGTTGCACAACATCACTGACCTCAACCCACCGGGCTTGCCGGTGCAGGCGGAATGTCTCCATGCCCGTTCGGTTCAAGACCTGTAAAGGAACTGTCGTCTCTGTTCGCGAGAGGGTTCAGGGCGCGACAAGCACAGGGATGGTCGCTTCGATCAGCACGATGCCCGAGCTCTGGATCGCAACAGCCGATGGCCGCGAGCGGCGCTTCTGCGCGCATTTTCTGACGGAATGCCGCACCGGGCATGAAGTCGTGATCGCCACGGATGCCGCAAGCGGCGAACCGCTGGGGATGCAGAACCTGACCACCGGCGGGGCATGGCATGCCCGCCAGCTGCTGGACCCGGAACCTGTCGGCCTTGGCGCAACCATCTGCCTCATCGTGGCGGTGTGCTGTGTCACTTGGTTTGTCACGATGATCGCCTTCGGCGAACCCCGGTCGCGCGATACCTTGTGGGCACAGTTGGGACCAACCCTGTGCTACGCAGCCGTCATTCTTGCCGGGTTTGCCATCCCCGCGCGCTGGCACCGGGCAGAGGTGCACCGGCTGGCACAGGTGCGTGATGACTTGGCCAAGACACTTGAGCGTGCAGCACAACAGCAACCAGAAAAACCGGAAAGGGCAAAGACATGAGCGAAGCAGAAGACCTTGGCGATGTGCTGGAGATGTTCGGCAACACGATCCGGCAGTGCGAGGCGCGGGCAGCTTACCTGACCCGTATGGACGAGCTGTGTGATACCCTGAGCCAGCTGGACAAGGCCTTGCCACCGGGCTCGCCCGTCGGACAGGCCGTACAGGCCCTGCTGGACGCGATCATCAGCAACCCTTACGCACTTCTCGACCTGCAGGACGCCGCCGCCTTTCGATGATCTGCAGCGACATGCCGGAAACGGAAGCAGAAAGACAGACCCATGACCCACTGGTATACAGCCGATCTTCACCTCGGCCATGACAGCATCATCCCGAAGGCGAACCGCCCGTTCCGCGATACAGCGCATATGGATGCGGTGCTGATTGAGAGCCTGTGGGCAAGGGTCGGGCCAGAGGATGATTTGTGGGTCATCGGCGACTTTGCCTTTGGCCCTAAGGCGAAGGATGCGAGCTGGCTTCTGACGATGTTCAGCCAACTCCCCGGTGCGCGCAAGCATCTGATCGTCGGCAATCATGATGGCCCGCTGACGCAAGCCCTGCCGTGGGACAGCCTGTCATGGATGATCGAGGTTAATGATCCGGACGCAACCCAGCCGGTCACGCTCTGCCACTATCCCATGATGACCTGGAACCACGCCCGCAAGGGCGCACTGCACCTCTTCGGCCACACACACGGAAACTGGCGCGGCAGCGCGAACGCGGTCAATGTCGGGGTGGACGTCTGGGACTACGGCCCGGTGACATACCGCGAGGCGGCACAACGCGCAAAGCAGATGCCACCAAACAAGCACTGGAAGGACGTGGAGCCCCGCGCGTGAGACACGCATTTCGGCAAGAACAGCAGACAGCAATCGACCCCTCTTGAATTATGCATCAGAAGGCATAATATGGTGACATGACATGGGACGTGGAATTTACCGACGAGTTCGAGGATTGGTGGGGAACTCTCACCGAAACGGAACAGGAGGACGTGGACGCTTATGTCCAGCGCCTTGAGGTTCGTGGACCGAATCTGCCTTACCCGCATTCAAGCGGGATAAACGGCAGCCGTCACGACCACATGCGCGAGCTTCGGGTGCAGAGCCATGGAGACCCCTTCCGGGTGTTCTACGCATTCGATCCACGACGGACAGCGATCCTCCTGATCGGAGGTGAAAAGACAGGGAACGACAGGTTCTACGAAGACATGATCCCGGTAGCTGATGATCTCTACGATCAGCATATCAAGGGCCTCAAGGCAGAAGGATTGATCAAGAAATGACCGGAAGAACTGCTTTTTCGACGCTGCGCAACCGGATGTCACCGGAGGCGCAGGGCCGTGCCCGCGCTAAGTCTGACGCCCTTGAGACAGAGATGGCGCTGGCCGAAGTGCGCCGCGCCATGAAATTGTCGCAGGAAGAACTCGCGGCAATCCTTCAGATTAATCAGGCGTCTGTCGCCAAGATGGAAAAGCGCACCGACATGTATATCGGAACGCTGCGCCGGTTCATTCAGGCTATGGGTGGCGAGCTTGATATTGTCGCCCGCTTCCCGGATCGACAGATCAGAATTGACCAGTTCAGCAACGATCCGGCACTTGCCGGATCGACCTTACGCTGACGCGGCGCGCCTTCCCGGCCGGGTGGTGCGGAGCGCGGATTGACGGCTGGACGGCCCCCACATGCTTTACCAATTCCGGCCCGGTCACGGGCGGGGATTGGCGCGCTTGCGCGGCGGGGGCTGTCTGGCGGTCAAAGCAGCCCTGAAGGTTTCAGCGCCCCGGGCTGCCCCCTGCCCGCGCCATGTGGGCGACGAGGGGGCGGGCTGGGGCTTGCTGCCCCCTTTGGGCGGTGCTGGAATGGGCTGCGGCCCGCTCACGGTCGGCCGGGACGGCGGGAATGGTGCGACCGGTCCGGCAACATCTGCGTTGCCGCAACGCATCCCACCGCGATCCGGACAGTAACACATACCGCCAGAACGGAATAATACCGGGATCACAGGCTGAACGATCCGGCAACGGGCGCTGTCCCTGCCATCATCATGTTAAACCTCAAACCGGCGGCGCGCATTTCCCATAGCCTTTCCGATCACCAGCACCTCACTGACCCGGCGGCAGACAGCACCATCCCGCAGACCACTCATTCTCATCGTGATCGCGCCGGATAATTCGCTGCACTTTCCGCACCGCGCAGGCCCGCCCCAGCCTGCTGGGGGGCGGCCGGGCCTGTGCGGACACTGGCATGATGATCGTGGCAGCAACAGGCTGATCAGGACAGCGGTGCGACCTTTTGGACTGGCGGCGGATCATCGGCAGAGGCAACGGAACTGCGCAACTTCAGCGACGATACAGCCACCGTTAGCGCGCCTGAAGGTGCGACGGCGGCGACGATCATCGGCAGTGTCGCTTTGCCTTTTAAGGCGAGATGACGAGTTCAACAAAATCAATGGGTATGCTTGGGACCGTTCATCTACCTGGGGTCATGCGGCACGCTGAAAGAGCGGTAAAGGCACGAATGGCGAAATGATAGTCTGCCTTGGTTGAATGGGCGGCCGGTAGGCGAGACGTTCGGCAAGATCGCCATTGGCAAGGGCCACCCGAACTTGAAGGAGCAGGTTTGCCCCGCGTTCCGACCAGCGCATCTGCTGCTTCTTGACCATCCGCCTTGCGACAAGATTGTTGACGTTCGCTTCAGCGGCTGTGGAGGCGATCCGCCTCCCTTCGCGATATCTTGCACCGTAGTTGGCGATCGAACCCCTGTTCTGCTCGATGTAGGTGCGCAAGTTCAACAGACCGCCTCGTAGCATGACGATCGCGGAGCTGCCCTGTTCATCTGCCTTCAGGTCGTGAAACAGTCGACCGACAAGGTCAATTGCCCTGTCTGTTTGACCATTCCAGAGACGCCATCTCACCGCTGCTATGTCTTCCAGAAGCTCCTTCCGCTCGTTCGGCGGCAGTCGGCGCGCCCAACACTCGGCAGTCTGCTCGATGGGACGCAGCTTCATGGCAATGTGAAACCAGTCGAGGATGTGCTTGGCCGGCTGCGGAAGTGCTGATTTCAAGCGCTTCAAACAGTCCTCACCGTCAGAAATCACGGTGATATCGCCCTTGCCGTCGTATCCGAGACGTTTGAGAGCGAGCAGCCCTTCTGCACGCATTCGTTTTCGCGAAGTGCCCGAAAACGCGAACAAGATTCCTCGGTCGGATCCGACCCCGCCCCGGCTTGCGTGGCAGATGACCGCTTCGAAACTTCGCGTCTGACGTCCACTCACTTGTGGGACGTGAGCAGTATCAATGCTGAGGACAAACTCCCGTTCCAGGTCTCCAGGCAGTGGCAGTTCGCGCTGACGACGTTCCCGTGTGTCAACTTGTTCAACGAACATGCGCTGTTCTTCCTTTTCTTCCAGTTGCTTACCAACTGCTAAGGTGCGATTGCGCAGCGTCGTGTGCCGAGTTGGCATCTGCCCAGGCAGAAAGTCGGCAAGGACTTCAGCCGCTGCCCGGTAGGGCATGAGTGCGCCGAGCTTTGCTGTCAGCGTCATTAGTTTAGCGGTCGCACGGTCGGGGCAGAGCTCGGAGACCGGGATGATTGTGAAATCAACGCCGGGCATGCAGCGGCGACAGGGGTATAGCCGCGGGCTCTCCACGGTGACAGCGCCGTAAACTGTTTGGATCGTTCTGGTCGAATAGTCCTTGATCGGCCGCGTTCCGCCACACCCCTGGCAATGACGTCGGAACAGAACATAGAGGGCGCACTGCTGCTCGATGAGGAACCGTTGAAGTGACGCCAAGATGGTCTTGCCGTCGTCAATCGACAGGCCT
>JBJOQW010000003.1:0-3748 GCA_046049665.1 Pseudomonadota bacterium
CCAAAGCGGTGGATCACAGCTTGCCCGCCAGATGCAGATCAAGGTGATCAAGGCGATCCTGGCCCCAGAACACCTCATTGCCCACAAAGTAGGTGGGCGCGCCGAACACGCCGCGCGAAACGGCCTCTTCCAGATTATTGGCATAGGTCTCGGCGGCCATCAGCATGTGGCGGTCGGCAATGCCGGGGTCAAAACCATGGGCCGTCAGCAAAGCGCGGATCACGTCATCCTCGGCCACGTTGCGTTCTTCAGCCCAGCAGGCGCGGGTGACGGCATGCACAAAGCCACCCAGATCCCCCCCACCTGCCTTTTGCGCGGCGATGATGGCATAGCTGGCAGGTGCCGGATTGGTGGGCCAGAAGGCGGGCTTCAGGTTCAGCGGCATGCCCAGAACAGCAGACCAACGCCGCAGTTCCTGCGCGCGGTAGGCCATTCGGGAAGGGTGGCGGTCTTTGGGAACCTGCCCGCCGGTGCGCGGAAACAGCGCCATAGGGTCCAGCGGCTTGTAGGTGATGGTGGCGCCGTGCGTTAGCGCTATCGCCTCAAGCCGCTGCCCGGCCAGATAAGTAAAGGGCGAGATTGCTGCAAAGTAGTAGTCAATATGGGCCATGGCGCCCCCCTTTCAGTTTGAGCAGACGGTAACCCGGTGCTAAGCGGTGTCAACGCCGCACACCACAGGAATCGCCCATGCCAGCACTGACCGAACCCAAGCTGATTGCCGGTAACGCCAACATGACGCTTGCCAAATCCATTGCACGGCGCATGTCGATGCACAGGGGCATGAATGTGGGTCTGGTCGATGCACGGGTAGAACGCTTCAACGATCAAGAGATTTTCGTCGAGGTGTTCGAGAATGTTCGCGGCGAGGATATGTATATCATCCAGTCCACGTCGAACCCGGCCAATGACAACTTGATGGAACTTTTGATCATGACCGATGCCCTGCGCCGGTCATCAGCCGCCCGGATCACTGCCGTCATCCCCTATTTCGGCTATGCCCGGCAAGACCGCCGCGCCAAGGCCCGCACGCCGATTTCGGCCAAGCTGGTGGCAAACCTGATCACCGAAGCGGGCGTTGACCGCGTTCTGACGCTTGATCTGCATGCCGCGCAGATTCAGGGGTTCTTCGATATTCCGGTCGACAACCTTTATGCCAGCCCGGTCTTTGCACTGGATATCGAGCATCACTTTGCTGGCAAGATGGCTGACCTGATGGTGGTGTCGCCCGACGTGGGCGGCGTGGCACGCGCGCGCGAACTGGCCAAGCGGATCAACGCGCCGCTCTCGATTGTGGACAAGCGCCGCGAAAAGGCTGGTGAGATTGCCGGAATGACCGTGATCGGTAATGTCACGGGCAAGACCTGCATCATCGTCGATGACATCTGTGATACCGCAGGCACCCTGTGCAAGGCAGCCGAAGTGCTGATGGAAAATGGCGCCACCGAAGTGCACAGCTATATCACCCATGGCGTGCTTTCTGGCCCTGCGGTCGAAAGGGTCAGCAAATCGGTCATGAAAAGCCTTGTCATCACCGATTCCATCGAACCGACCGAGGCCGTGCGCGCCTGCAAGAACATTCGCATCGTGCCAACCGCCCCGATGTTTGCCCAAGCCATTCTGAACATCTGGAACGGCACCAGTGTCTCTTCGCTGTTCGAGGTTGAAACCCTCGTGCCAATCTACGAAGGCATGTATTCGCGCTGATCCTGCGCAGCAGGCGCCACGCATGGCCAAGCCGCTCCTGCCCCCCTTTCCCCCGCTGGGTGGGGCAGATAGGCTGCCAGCATGACCTCATCACCGCGATTCATTCATCTGCGCGTCCATACCGAGCATTCCTTGCTGGAAGGCGCTGTTCCGGTCAAAAAGCTGATTGATCTGTGCAAGACCGCAGCCATGCCTGCCGTCGCCGTGACAGATACCAACAACATGTTTGCAGCACTGGAGTTTTCCGTCACAGCCCTTGGCGCAGGCATCCAACCCATTGTCGGTTGCCAGATCAGCCTTGCCCATGATCCCGCAGCCCCCGGAGAGCGGCCCCGCCCCGCCGCCCCGGTCGTGCTGCTGGCCCAGTCCGAGGCGGGCTACATGAACCTGATGAAGCTGAACTCAGCCCTCTACATTGATAAGGGCGGGCAACTGCCACAGGTTACTCTCGATGAACTCTGCGCCCATTCCAGCGGCCTTATCTGCCTGACCGGCGGCCCCGAAGGCCCCCTCGCCCGCCTGATCGCCTCAGGCCAGCACCCCAAGGCGCGCGCCCTTGCCGAAACGCTGGCCACAGCCTTTCCGCAGCGCCTGTACGTTGAACTGCAGCGCCATCCCGGTGAAGGCGGCCGTCTGCCCGAGGCCGAGGCCGCATCGGAACGCGGGCTGATTGAGCTTGCCTATGACATGGCGCTGCCGCTGGTCGCCACCAATGATGTCTACTTCCCCAAATCCACCATGTACGAGGCGCATGATGCCCTGATCTGCATCGCCGACGGCGCCTATGTTGACCAAAGCCAGCCCCGCCGCCGCCTGACACCGCAGCACTATTTCAAGTCCGAAGCCGAAATGGCCACGCTTTTCGCCGATCTGCCCGAGGCCTTGGAGAATACCGTCGAAATCGCCCGCCGCTGCGCCTTTGCCGCCAAGAAACGCGCGCCCATCCTGCCCAAGTTTGCCGATGATGAGGTGAACGAGTTGCGCCGTCAGGCCAATGAAGGGCTGCAGGCGCGCCTTGCCGTCATCCCGCATTCCGCCACACCCGAGGAATATCAGGCCCGGCTGGATTTTGAGCTGTCGATCATCGAAAAGATGGGCTTTCCCGGCTATTTCCTGATCGTTGCCGATTTCATCAAATGGGCCAAGGACCACAACATTCCCGTTGGTCCCGGTCGCGGATCGGGCGCAGGCTCACTCGTGGCCTATGCCCTGACGATCACTGACCTTGATCCCTTGCGCTATGCCCTGCTGTTTGAGCGGTTCCTGAACCCTGAACGCGTGTCCATGCCCGACTTCGATATCGACTTCTGCATGGACCGCCGGGAAGAGGTGATCACCTACGTCCAGCAGAAATACGGGCGTGACAAGGTGGGCCAGATCATCACCTTCGGTGCGCTTCTATCAAAGGCCGCCATCCGCGATGTGGGCCGCGTGCTGCAGATGCCTTATGGTCAGGTTGACCGCCTGTCCAAGATGATCCCGGTCGAAGGCGTCAAGCCTGTGTCCATCACCAAGGCCCTGGCCGATGAACCCCGCTTGCGCGAAGCGGCGAAGGAAGAGGTGGTCGGCCGTCTGTTGGATTATGGTCAGCAGATCGAAGGCCTGCTGCGCAACGCATCAACCCATGCGGCAGGCGTGGTGATCGGTGACCGGCCCTTGGATGAACTGGTGCCGCTGTATCAGGACCCGCGCTCTGACATGCCCGCCACCCAGTTCAACATGAAATGGGTCGAGGCTGCGGGGCTGGTGAAGTTTGACTTCCTCGGTCTGAAAACCCTGACGGTCATCCAGAACGCGATTGACCTCCTTCGGCTGCGCGGGGTGGCGGTGGATATCAGCGCCATCCCGCTGGATGATCCGGCCACCTATGAGCTTTATGCCAGCGCCAAGAAAACGGCAGTGTTTCAGGTGGAATCCAGCGGCATGATGGATGCGCTGCGCCGCATGAAGCCCACCTGTATCGAAGATATCGTGGCGCTGGTCGCCCTGTACCGCCCCGGCCCGATGGAGAATATTCCCACTTATTGCGAGGTGAAAAACGGCC
>JBJOQW010000004.1:0-43998 GCA_046049665.1 Pseudomonadota bacterium
CCGCGCGGCGGCCCCCGCCGATACCGGCGCCGGAGGTGTCGGCACCGCCGCGCTGGCCGATGATGGCGGCGGCGATGAACCCGACGCGGCAAGCGACGCTGTCCTGGCGCCCGATGGGGCCGTCCCCGGCGGCGTGGCCCAGGCTGCCACATTCGAGGACGCAATCCGCCTGCGCGACATCAACCTGATTGGCGTCTATGGCCCGAACAACGCGCGTGAGGCGCTGGTCCGCATGGGCAACGGCCGGTTCGTGCGGGTGACAGTTGGCGACAGTCTGGACGGCGGTCAGGTGGCGGCCATCGGGGATGGTGACCTGACCTATGTCGTGCGCGGCCGGAATGTCGTGCTCGAGGTGCCGGGCGGCTGACTATTCTGCCGCGAACACACCGCGCGCGATCTGGTCCGCCTCGATCGATTCGAACAGGGCCTTGAAATTGCCCTCGCCAAATCCGTCATCGCCCTTGCGCTGGATGAATTCGAAAAAGATCGGCCCGATCACTGTCTTGCTGAAGATTTGCAGCAGGATCCGCGTCTCGCCGCCATCCACAACACCTTCGCCATCAATCAGGATGCCGTGCCGCGCCATGCGGTCCAGCGGTTCCTGATGGCCGGGAACGCGGGCCTGCGATTGCGTGTAATAAGCGGCGGGCGGGGCGGGCATGAACCGGATGCCATTGGCGGCAATCGCATCGGTCGCAGCATACAGATCCCGCGCGCCGACGGCGATATGCTGGATACCCTCTCCCTTGTAACGGCGCAAATATTCCACGATCTGCCCCTTCTCGCCCCGATCTTCGTTCACGGGAATCCGGATCTTGCCGCAGGGCGAGGTCAGGGCGCGGCTGTGCAGGCCGGAAAACCGGCCCTCGATGTCAAAGAACCGGATCTGGCGAAAATTGAAGATCTCGCCATAGAACCGGAACCATTGGTCCATGTTCCCCTTGTGCACATTGTGCGTCAGGTGGTCGATGTAATGGAAACCCACGCCGACGGGCGCCGGGGCCAGCACCTCCAGCCCTTCGGTCAATGGCCGGTCGATGAAATAGATCAGCGACCCGCCGATTCCGATGATCGCGGGTGCGTCAAAGGTCCTGGCCCCGCGATATTCCTCGGCCCCCCTGGCCAGCGCATGCGCCAGCGCGGCCTGTGCATCCACCACGCGCCAGCCCATCGACGGCGCGCAAGGCCCGTGCGCCTGCACAAAGTCGGCGGCATGGCTGCCCGCGCGGGTGTTCAGGACATAGGTGATCTCCCCCTGCTGCCACAGTTCGACACCGTCCCCCCGTGCGGTCAGACCATAACCCATGCGCCCGAACAGGTCGCGCAGGGTATCGGGTTCGGGGTGTGCGAATTCGACAAAGGCGAACCCGTCCAACCCGGCGGGATTGTCCGGATTGATGGTGGACGGCGCGGCATCGTGCGGAAAGGGACCCATGGCAGACCTCTGGCTGAACATCCGCAGGATAGAACAAAGCTTTGTCCGCGTTTGCGCAAATTGATGACAAATCCTTGAATGACGCGCATGATATTCGCATGAATATCATTCCGTCTGCGAGGATTCCGCATGTCGCTTGACCCCACTGACCGCCGTCTGCTGGCCGCCCTGCAACGCGACGGGCAGGCGACCACGGAAACGCTGGGCGCCACGCTGAACCTGTCGCCCAGTCAGGCCGGGCGGCGGCGGCAACGGCTGGAACAGGACGGCACCATCATCGGCTATCGCGCCGTGATCGACCCTGCCCGTGCGGGCCTGGGGGTCGAGGCGCTGGTGCAGGTGGTGATGGCCGCGCATACCGATGCCAACGCGCGCGACTTTCAGCGGCTGGTGCGCACCCAGGTCGAAATCGTCGCCGCCTGGACCCTGACGGGCGAGGCCGATTATCTGCTGCGCGTCTTTTGCGCGGACCTGCCCGCGCTGAACCGGCTGATCCAGTCTGTCCTGCTGCCCCATGCTGCCGTGGCCCGCGTGCACAGCCAGATCGTGCTGGACCGGGTCAAACCCGACAGCGGCCTGCCGGTCTGATCAGATCCGTCGCAGGCGGATCACCACATCCACGGCCGCAATCTCGGCCCCGGCGGGGGCCTGCGGCAGGCGCCGGATATCCAGTTCCGCCGCCGGTGCATCGGTCAGGCTGGCGCTGTCTTCCCAATAGAAATGCGGATGGTTCGTCATGTTCGTATCGAAATAGCTTTTCGATCCGTCCACGGTGATTTCCCGCAGCAGTCCCGCATCGCAAAAGGCGCGCAACGTGTTGTAAACCGTGGCCAGCGCGACAGGTTCGGCATCCTTTTGCGCGGCGTCATGCAGGCTCTCTGCGGTGACATGCCGGTCCTGCCCATCACCGACGAGCAGCGCCGCCAGCGCAAGCCGCTGCCGCGTCGGGCGCACGCCCGCCCGGTCCAGCCAGTCCGCCCCGCGTTGAATCTGTTCGTCCTGCATCGGCCCGTTTCCGTTGTCTGGCCCTGTCAATAGCCCGTCAAACGCCCGCTTTTCAATCGCAAATCTCTGGCACCCCCATGCTTGCCCATCTTTGGCCCGGTCTGTTACATCAGTGTCAAAACCGCTGGTCAGGATCCCCGCCCCATGTCGCCCTACCCCACTTCGTTCGACAAGGCGGGCCTTCTGGCCTGCGCGCGTGGCGAGCTGTTTGGTCCCGGCAATGCGCAACTGCCCGAACCGCCCATGCTGATGATGGACCGGGTGACCGAGATTTCCGAAGACGGCGGCGCCCATGGGCGTGGCCATGTGGTGGCGGAATTCGACATCACACCGGACCTGTGGTTCTTTTCCTGCCATTTCCCCGGCAATCCCATCATGCCCGGCTGCCTGGGGCTGGACGGCCTTTGGCAGTTGACCGGGTTCAACCTGGGCTGGCGCGGCTGGCAGGGGCGCGGATACGCGCTGGGTGTGGGCGAGGTGAAACTGACCGGCATGGTGCGGCCTGACCGCAAGATGATCCGCTATTTCGTCGACTTCACCAAGGCGGTGCAGTCGCGCCGCCTGACGATGGGCGTGGCCGACGGCCGGGTCGAGGCGGATGGCGAGGTGATCTATCTGGTCAAGGACATGAAGGTGGCGTTGTCCGAGGCTTAAGGCTGTCAGAGGGTGGCGTCTGACCGCCGGGTGGACGCAACAGCGCCAGTTCTAGGCACTTTATGGTCCAAACACTTCTGATGGCAGTTCTAGGCTTTGAGGGCAAAGAAGCGTCCGCCCGAGGGGGCGGTCGGACGCTGCCCGGCGGCGCAAGCGCCTTGATTCCGGGCGAAGGCCAAACGCGGCGCACCTTACCCACCCTTGCCCCCCGCCCCCCCCTGCCGTAAACAGGCCTAACTGCGTCAGGAGGGCACACCATGCGTCGCGTCGTCATCACCGGATTGGGCATCATCTCATCCATCGGCAATAATGTGACCGAGGTTGAGGCATCGCTCCGTGCCGGCAAGTCCGGCATCGTCTTTGCCCCTGATTATGCCGAACACGGCTTCCGCTGCCGCGTCCATGGCGCCCCCAACATCGTGCTTGAAGACCATATCGACAAACGCGACTGGCGTTTCATGGGTGATGGCGCCGGGTATTGCTTTCTCTCCATGCAGCAAGCCATCGCTGATTCAGGCCTGACCGACGCCGACATTTCCAATGACCGCACCGGCATTATCGTCGGCTCCGGTGGCCCCTCGACCAAGGCCTTCTTCCGCGCCCATAACATGGTGCGTGAAACCGGCGCGCCAAAGCGCATCGGGCCCTTCTCGGTTACCAAGGGCATGTCCTCTACCGTCTCGGCCTGCCTTGCCACGCCTTTCAAGATCAAGGGCGTGAACTATTCCATCACCTCTGCCTGCTCCACATCCGCCCATTGCATCGGCAACGGCACCGAACTCATCCAGATGGGCAAGCAGGACATCGTCTTTGCCGGCGGGGGTGAGGAACTGGACTGGACGCTCTCCTGCCTCTTCGATGCCATGGGCGCCATGAGCAGCAAGTACAATGACGCTCCCGAAACCGCCTCGCGCACCTATGATGCCAACCGTGATGGCTTTGTCATCGCCGGTGGTGGCGGCATTGTCGTGCTGGAAGAGCTGAACCACGCCTTGGCCCGCGGGGCCAAGATCTATGGCGAAGTGACCGGCTATGGAGCCACCTCTGACGGGCACGATATGGTCGCCCCTTCCGGCGAAGGTGGCGAACGCGCCATGCGGTTGGCCCTGTCCACCCTGCCATCTGACCGCCGCATCGACTATATCAACAGCCACGGCACCAGCACCATGGTCGGCGACGTGACCGAGGTCGAGGCCATCCGCCGCGTCTTTGGCCGTGGCACCACGCCCCCCATCGCATCCACCAAATCGCTGACCGGCCACTGCCTTGGCGGCGCAGGCGTGTGGGAGGCGATCTATTCGTTGATCATGATGAACGGCAATTTCATCGCCGCTTCGGCCAATGTCATCACACCCGATCCCGCACTTGATCCAGGCGAAATCGTGACGACACTGCGCGAGAATGTGAAACTCGATTCCGTGCTGTCCAATTCCTTTGGCTTTGGCGGCACCAATGCAACCTTGGTGATGAGCAAATACCAGGGCTAAAAAAGGGGACAGTGATGGCCGATCTGATGAAGGGCAAGCGCGGGCTTGTCATGGGCGTTGCCAACGAACGCTCCATCGCCTGGGGCATTGCCAGCGCCATGGCAGCCGAGGGCGCCGAACTTGCCTTCAGCTATCAGGGTGAGGCCTTCGGCAAACGGGTCGAACCGCTGGCTGCATCCGTCGGGTCAGACTTCCTTGTTGATGTTGATGTGATGAACCCCGCGTCGATGGACGCCTGCTTTGACGCCCTCAAAGCCCGCTGGGGCAGCCTTGATTTCGTTGTTCACGCCATTGCCTTTTCCGACAAGAACGAACTGACCGGGCGTTTCATCAATACATCACTGCCCAATTTCACCAATTCGCTGGCCATTTCCTGCTACAGCTTCATCGACGTGTCGCGCCGCGCCGCTGACCTGATGCCAAATGGCGGCACCTTGCTGACCCTGACCTTCCAGGGCTCAAACCGCGTCACACCCAATTACAACGTCATGGGCGTTGCCAAGGCCGCACTGGAAAGCGCCACCCGCTATCTGGCCAATGACCTTGGCCCCCAGGGCATCCGCGTCAATGCCATTTCCCCCGGCCCGATGAAAACCCTTGCCGGTGCGGCCATCGGCGGTGCCCGCGCCACCTTCCGCCATACCGAGGCGAACGCCCCCCTGCGATCAAACGCCACTCTGGAAGCCGTGGGCGGCACTGCCGTCTGGCTTACATCCGACTACGGCGCTTTCACCACCGGTGAGGTCGTGCGCGTGGATGGCGGCTATCACGTGCTGGGCATGCCGCAGGCCGAAAATCTTTAGGCCGAACGGCGGGGCAGAGAGCCAAGAATTTTCAGAAAATTCTTGCCAAAATTCTTCAAAAGAATTTTGCGCCCGCCCCGGCCGCGCTTTCGCCCTGTTCCTGCCGTGCCTTTCGGATAATGTGACAGCAGTTTCAGCCTGCGGTGCGCCATGATTTTCATCCTGATTGCCTTGGCGTTCTGTGCCGCCACCCTTTACGCCCTGCGTGGCGGGCTGCGCGCGCAAGGGCGGTTTGTCACCATCGCCGGGTTTGACATGCAATCGCTTGGCCTTGGCCTTTTTGCCATTGCTGTGGCCGGCTACTGGTTCGGCCCGCTTTTCGGTGCCGCCATCATCCTTGCCGTCATGATCCATGAATTCGGCCATGTCGCAGCTTACCGCGTCTGCGGCCATTCCGATGCCCGGTTCCGCCTGATCCCCCTGCTTGGCGGCGTTGCCATTTCCAACCAGCACCCCGCCAGTCAGGAAAAGGATTTCTTTATCACCTTGCTGGGCCCGGCCATTTGCATTGCACCCATGGTGCTTGCCTATGCCCTGTCGGATTACATGAACAGCGCTGCCTCTGGCTATCTGATCTACGACTATCCCATGGTCGTCGATTTTCTGTTTACCTTTGCCACGGTCATGGGCGCCATCAACTTTTTCAATCTGCTGCCCTTCTGGCCTTTGGACGGAGGCCGCATCATTGCCATCATCTGCAACACTTACGCCCCCCAGCATGTGCGCAACCTGACCCTGGCCATGACCGGCCTTGCCATCGCCATCGCTGTCACCACACAGTCGTGGTTCCTGCTGGCCTTTCTGATTTTCAGCCTGTCCAGCGTGCAACAGGCCATCATGCTCAATCAAGTGCAGCGCCGCATGGGCCCCGCCCGCGGCCTATGGGCAACTGCCGCCTATGTTGCCACCATGGCTGCCTTCGCCACTGTCGGCTGGCGCCTGCTGTTGCGCTTTTTCTGACCGCGCCATTAAACCCACGCTTCAGGCCGCAACCCCGATGATGGCCGCTGACAACAGCCCGTTCGTATCACCGCCCAGGGTCAGCGTCTGCGCCGTCATTTGTGCCGCCGTATTGTTGGCAAAGATATTGTCTGTAGCCAATGACAGCGCTGCAAGGTTGCCCACACTCGCGGCATAGCGCGCGTCGGCCGCGTAAAGTCCTGCCAGTGCTTCACCCGGAAAAGCCAGCTGCGACACCACACCCGCAGCCGACCCCGCCGTAGCAGTGGCAATATCCTTGAAGACTTCAAAATGCACATGTGGCCAGCGGCCCGGATAACAGCCCGGCAGGATTGTGGTAAACGTCACCCGGCCTTGCGCATCCGTTACCCCGACGCCGCGCAGGTAGTTCGCCTCTGTCGCCTCGTATAGGGAATACTTCCCCGACGCATCGCAATGCCACAGATATACCGCCCGCCCCGCCAAAGGCGCGCAGGCCCCGCCCACATCCACCAGCTGCAATTTCATTGTCAGCGCAATCCCGTCGGCCACCGCTGTCATGGTGCCGAAACTGGGCCGGATATCACTACGCTGCACCCCGGCCTCGGCCAGAACGTTCGACACTGTGCCCCCGATGTCATTGCTGCCATCTGCCGGGAACGGGCCTTGCGTTTCTGCAGTGGCCTTGATGCACATCCCATCCGGCCCGGTTGCCGTCACTTCGCCTTCGCTGCCAAAGGCCGTTCGCCCCCACAGTGCGGCACCCGCGCCTGCGCCCAGCAGGGCAAGCCCGCCAATCACCTTGCGCCGCCGCATCACAGCCATGTCCTGCGCCAGTCCGTGATCATGTTCAGCCATTGCTGCCCCCGCCCATTGACTGGAACAGCCCAGCACAACCCGCCGATTCTGGCAACCTGACGAACTGTTCACACGATGGGACGGGATGGGTTAGGGTGGAGCGGGCGGCGGGAATCGAACCCGCGTCTTTAGCTTGGAAGGCTAAGGTCTTACCATTACACAACGCCCGCGCTGCCTGTCAGATAGCATCCTCGCGCGCCACGCTCAAGCCGCAATGGGCAATATCAGCTCTGGCCCCGCCGCCCGGTTGGAATTGACTGCCGTTCCTACCCGCACCGCCGCCATCAGGCCCGGCGCACTTGGCTTCATCAGCACCGCTGCCCCATGCCCTGCCTCGCCCAGCCACAAGGGCCAATCGGCTGCCTCCAGCATCACGGCCTCGCGGTGGTGCAGCCCCTGCATGCCCGGCCCTGCTTCGGTTGACACAATCGCTACCGTGTCCATATCCTGCCAGCGCTGCCAGATGCCAGCCAGGGCCATCGGCGCGCCGTCCGTGCGCGTGAAATACCACGGCAGCTTGTGCCCATCCGCCCCGGTTTCCCATTCGTAAAACCCGCTTGCAGGCACAATGCAGCGCCGCGCCCGCACCGCATCGCGGAAGGCGGGTTTCGTGGCAATCGTGTCCGACCGCGCGTTGATGATCAGCGGCCCGTCATTCGTGGCCTTGTACCAAGCAGGCACAAACCCCCAACGCATCGCCCGCAACCGCCGCCCGCCATCCGCCGTGACAACCGCCACCGTATTCGTTGGGCACACATTGAAATTCGGCCCCAAAGGCAGGTCATTGCCCAGCACTGCATCAAACAGCGCCGCCAAGGCCTCTTGCGGGTGGGTCAATGTCATGCGGCCACACATGTACTGCGCAGGCCTTCACGTGGGGCTGAACACAAGACCGATGCCCGGTGTGGTAGCCGGGTCACCAGGCATCGAGACATAGGGCACCGTCTGTTCGTGTACACGAATGCGCCCGGCCGCCAGCAAATCTGCAATCGCGGCACTGAAACCGCCATCCCAGACCGTGCATTTGACCGTCAGCACGATCACGCCTCCCGGCGCGCAGATGCGCAGAAGTTCCGGCAAAGCTTCGGCCCCGACATGCCCGGTGGTAAAGACACCCGTCGATACGATGCCCGCATAGGCCCCGTCTGCAAAGGGCAGTGGCCCGCCAAGGGCCAGCTGATGCAGCGCGCGGTAAACCTTTTTCCGGGCCGCAACCGCCAGCATTCCCGCCGAAAGGTCCAACCCGTCAACCACGTCATACCCCACCAGCGGCAGCCATTGGCCCATCAGCCCCGTGCCCACGCCCGCATCCAGCAACGGCCCCGCCCCGCTTGGCAAATGCCGCGCCAAAAGCGCCAAAGCAATGCTCGGATGCCGATAGCCCGATGCCGCCATGTCGGCTTCATAGGTTTCAGCCCATTGGTCATAGGCCGCCGCCACCTGTTCAGGCGCCTTTGCCGCATACACCGCACCAAGATAGCCATCATGATCGTGATCAGACATGTCACCCCCCGCCTTGTTCTACAGGTATCTGCGCCGATACGCCCCCGGTCAACCGCCCTTTGTCCAAAAGGCGCAGGATCAGACCCTGCGCCCTTCGCGCGCTTTTACTTGCGCGTAATGCGCCCGTCTGTGAACGGCGCATAGGGCCCGACGTCCGCCATGTACTCCGCCACCACATCCGCAAGGTCCGGCCCGAAATCATAGGCGTTCTTGGCGTTCACGAACATCGCAAACCCGTCACCCCCACCCCGCACATAGTTGTTCGACACCACCAAGTACTCTGCCGCAGGGTCAATCGGTGCCCAGGCATCGCCCCCCACCCGCACCATCACATCGCTGACCCGTGCCCCCGCAGCAGCCGCCGGATCAAACGTGTACTGCATGCCTGCCACCTGCAAGAACCGCCCCGCCCCGTTTTCCAGATCGCTCACCCCGTTTTCCAAGGCCGCCACCAGATCTGCCCCTGTCACCGTGAACGTCGACAGCGTGTTCTGGAACGGCAGCACCGACAGCACCTCGCCCATCGTCACAGGCCCTGCATCAATCGTTGCCCGCACGCCCCCGCCGTTCTGCACCGCAATCGTCACACCCTGATCCGCCACCCGCGCCAGCATCGCATCAGCCACCAGATTGCCCATCGCACATTCCATCTGCCGGCACACCTCGCGGCTGCCTTCAATGACCCCCGTTGCTTCTGCCACCACCTTCGCCCGGATCTCCTCCAGCGGCCCTGCAAGCTCGGCCACCCGTGCCGCCACCGCCGCATCAGGTGCCACCGAAGCATCCAGCACCAGCGTATTGCCCCCTGCGTATTTCAGCTTGCCCGCATCATCGAAGATCAGCTCCAGATGCCCCAGATACTTGGAATAGGCATAGGCCTGCACCACCGGCACCAAGGTACCCCCTTCCTGCGAAACCCATGTCGGATAGGGCCCTTTGCGCGCCGGGTCCGTGGCCGAAAGGTAGGTGTGCGAATGCCCCCCCACCACCGCATCAATCCCCGGCACCGCCGCTGCAATTTCAATGTCGCGCGCATAGCCCACATGCGTCAGCGCTATGATCATGCCCACACCCGCCGCCTCCAGCGTTGCCACGTCCGCCTTCAGGCTTTCAATGTCATCCGCGAATACGACCGTCGGCCCCGGGCTGGATGTTTCCGGCGTATCCGTTGCCAGTGCCGAGATGATGCCAACTTTCTGGCCGCCTACCTCCAGCACCACATGGTCCTGCACCCGGCCTGCCAGCACGTTCGACCCCGACACATCAATATTTCCCGAAATGGTCGGAAAGCTCACCTTGTCCAGAAACGCCGCAAAGCCTTCGGGCCCATCATCGAACTCATGGTTGCCCAAGGCCATCACATCATAGCCCATGGCCTCCATGAACTCGGCCTCAACAGCGCCCTTGTAGAACGTGTACATCAGGCTGCCCTGAAACTGGTCGCCCGCATCCAGCAGAATCACATTCTGCCCCGCTGCCTCCAGCGCACCCCGCACTTCGTTTACCTTGGTCGCCAAACGCGCCACGCCACCAAAGCATTTGTTTTCTGCAGCGTCCTCGGCAGAACAGGTTGAATCAAAGGCATTGATCGCCTCAATCCGGCTGTGCAGATCATTGGTGTGCAGCACATGCAGCGTGAAATCCGCCTGCGCCGCCATGGGTGTCAGAACGGCCGCCGTAGTCAGGAAAAAGCGCTTCATCGGAAAACTCCATTACGGGTTGAAGTCTGCAGATTGAAATCAACCTGCCAAAGTTGCAAACCTATTTTGTATCCCTCCCTACGACATCGGCATGACAGTGCTTGGCATTGACCATTTCATGGGCACAGTGCATGGATCACGCCCATGCTGATCTACAAAATCTTCCGCCGCCCCGAATGGGATGCTTTCCGCGCCGCAGGTGAAACCACGGGCGCACCCATTGATGTTGCCGATGGCTACATCCATTTTTCCACCGCAGCACAGGTTGCCGAAACCGCCGCCAAGCATTTTGGCAGCGAAAGCGATCTGGTGCTGCTGGCCCTGAACGCCGAAGCCCTGGGCGATAGCCTGAAATGGGAACCTTCGCGCGGTGGCGCGCTGTTTCCGCATCTCTACCGCCCCTTGCGCCTTGATGATGTGATCTGGGATAAATCCCTGCCCCTTGGCGCCACGGGCCATATTTTCCCCGAGGGTGTCTGGTGAGCTTTTATGAACGCGCAGGTCTTGCCCTGCTGCGCCGGTTCGATCCTGAACGCGCGCATGGCCTTTCCCTGCTGGCCCTGCGTACCGGGCTTGCGCCTCTGCCCGGTCTGGTCACCTCGCCGCGCCTTGCAACCACCTTGGCGGGCCTGTCCCTGCCCAATCCTGTCGGCCTTGCCGCAGGATATGACAAGAACGCTACCGCCATTGCCCCGCTGACCCGCGCGGGCTTTGGCTTTATCGAGGTGGGGGCCGCCACACCTGTCGGGCAAGAGGGTAACCCCAAACCCCGCCTTTACCGCCTGACTGAAGATCAGGCCGCCATCAACCGTTTCGGCTTTAACAACGATGGCATGGCCGTCATCGCCCCCCGTCTGGCTGCCCGCCCCGCTGGCCCTGTGCCCGTGGGCCTGAACCTTGGCGCCAACAAGACCAGCACCGACAAGGCCGCCGATTTTGCATCGGTGCTGGCCAGCTGCGGCCCGCATGTCGATTTCGCCACCGTCAATGTCAGCAGCCCCAATACCGAACGCTTGCGCGATCTGCAGGGGCCTGCCGCGCTGACGGAACTGCTGGCCCGCGTGATGGACACCCGTGCCAGCCTTGCCCGCCCGATCCCCGTGTTTCTGAAAATCGCGCCTGATCTGACGGATGATGAACTGGCCAGCCTGGCCGAGGTGGCCCTTGCCAGCGGCATTGCCGGGATCATTGCCACCAACACCACCCTGGCGCGTGATGGTTTGAAAAGTGCAAGTGCTGGCCAGACAGGTGGCCTTTCCGGCGCGCCCTTGTTCGAAAAGTCTACCCGCGTGCTGGCGCGCCTGTCGGAACTGACCCATGGCAAGCTGCCCCTTATCGGCGTCGGCGGTATCAGCAATGCTGAACAGGCCTATGCCAAGATCTGCGCCGGGGCCTCGGCTGTGCAACTATACACCGCGATGGTCTACCACGGCATCAGCCTTGCTGCCCGCATCGCCCGCGATCTGGACAGCCTGCTTGCCAGAGACGGCCACGCCAGCCTTGCCGCAGCCATCGGCACCCGCCGCGCCAACTGGCTCTGACCGCGCAGACTAAAATTTTCAAAGCTGAAAATTTCAGTCGGCCAACGTTGTGGGCATTTCTTAACAACGCATGAAAGCGAAACCGCAAGTGATTGATTTCATTGGGGTCAAGAAGTGTCCCATCATGGGACAGCGGTTCAGAACGCCTTGAACGTCATCGTTGTCAGGGTCCGCACGATGCCCGGAATATCAAACAGCCGGTCTGACAGATACCGCCCGACGTCCTCGCCCTCGGGGATATAGACCTTGGCCAGCAGATCATATTCCCCGCTGGTCGAGAATAACTCGCTGACCACCTCGCGGTCATAGATCGCATCGGCCACCTGATAGGTCTGGCCGGGGGAGCAACGGAACTGAACGAAAACGCAATTCATGGGCGGGCCTCCTGATCCGTAGCCTAGACCTGCGGTTCGGTCGCATCAAGGCTCAACGGTGCCGCCGCGCGCGGCAGATCGGCGGTCGTCAGCCCTGCCACCGGTTTGCCCAGCCGGTAGCGTGTGATCCAAAGCAGCCGCTTTTCCGCCCGCGTGATCGCCACATAGGCCAGACGCTTCCACAAGGGCAGCCCCGCCTCCATCCGCCCTGACTGCGCCGCCGCGAACAGATCGGGCGCAAAGACCTGCACGTCCTGCCACTGGCTTCCTTGCGCCTTGTGAATCGTCACCGCCGCCCCATGCAGGAACGCCGCCCCCATCTTGGCCGCGTGTGGAATATAGGGCTCGGCCTCATCCGGCTTTTCAATTTTGATGATGCTTGCCGCCGAAACCTGCGGCTCTTCCGCCCCCACCACATGCAGCTTGGCAAAGCCATCGCGGTTGCCTGGCCCCAGATAAATCACCTGCGCGCCCTTGATCAGCCCCCGCGCCTCAAGATCAATGCGCTTCTTGCGGTGCTTTAGTGGCAACTCGATCCCGTCACAGATCAAGGGCTCGCCCGGCAGCAATTCAAACTCTGGCGCCCCATGCGCCGCCCGGAACGCCGTGATCAGCCGCACCCGCGTTGCATTGCGCCAGACCAGCACAGGCGAGCGCGCCATCAGATCACTGTCCACCCGTTCTGCAATCACCACCCGGTCGTCACCCCGCGCCGCATCTTCGACCATCCGCTCGAACGCGTCATAGCCCAGCCTGTCATCCGCCAGCGCATGTGCAAGGTCGAGGATCGGGTTATCCGCCGTCTGCCGATGGATGCGGTTCAGCACCAGCCTGCGCGCGCCCCCCATCTTGTCGAACACCATCTCGCCTGATTGCCCCACCGGCGCCAATTGCGCCGGATCACCGAACAGCACCAGCGTTGGGAAAATCTCGCGCAGGTCTTCGAACTGCCGTTCATCGAGCATCGAGGATTCGTCCACGAACCCCACATCCAGCGGCTCTTCCCGCCGCTTCCAGCCTTTGATGAAATCGCTGCCCTTCAGCCCCGCCGCCGCCAGTGCCCCCGGAATCGACGCCACGGATTGATAGAACGCATGCGCCCGGTCCAGCGCCACATCTGTCAACCCTTCGACCGCCGGCCTTGGCCCGTTGCCCGCCAGCCATTCCGCGATCTTTTCATATTCGGGGTCATAGACCGGTGTATAAAGAATACGGTGGATCGTCGTGGCCGGTACGCCACGCAGGCGCAGCACCGATGCCGCCTTGTTCGTTGGGGCCAGCACCGCCAGCGTGCGGCGGTCTTTCTTTCGCTTGCCCTCGTAATCGCCCGAAACCACCGTCACGCCTGCCGCCACCAGCGCCTTGGTCAGACTGGCCAGCAGCATCGTCTTGCCTGACCCCGCCTTGCCCACCACAGCCAACACTGAAGCCTTGCCCTCGGGCGCAGGGGCGGTTGTCCCTTCGCCCAGATCAATACCCACAGACATGAGTTCGGCCGAAACGCGGTCATGCGCTTCGGCCTGATCTTCGGACAGGATCATTGGAATATTCATGCGGCGACCCTAATGCAGGGCCGCCCCAAGGGCCAGAGCCGCTTAGCGGTTCCGGCTGGCTTCCAGCGTGTCGTCAAAGGTGCGCAGCCCGGTGTGCGGCGCCTGCACCAGCACGGCCATATTCCCCGGCTTATGCTCATTCCGCCGCATCTTCATGTGCGCCGCAGGGATTTCATCCCATGGGAACACCTCTGACAGGCACGGGTCCAGCCGCCGTTCGATCATAAGCTGGTTCGCCGCACTGGCCTGCTTGAGGTTCGCAAAATGGCTGCCCTGCACGCGCTTCTGGTGCATCCACAGATAGCGCGCATCCAGCGTCAGGTTGAAGCCGGTCGTGCCTGCGCAGATCACCACCATGCCGCCGCGCTTGACCACAAAGTTCGACACCGGGAAGGTGCTTTCGCCCGGGTGTTCGAACACCATGTCCACGTTGTTGCCCTTGCCCGTGATATCCCAGATCGCCTTGCCGAACTTGCGCACTTCGTTGAACCAGGCCTTGTATTCCGGGCTGTTCACCTTTGGCATCTGGCCCCAGCAATTGAATTCCTTGCGGTTGATCACGCCTTTTGCGCCAAGGCCCATCACGAATTCACGCTTGTCTTCTTCGGACACCACGCCAATCGCATTGGCCCCGGCCGTGTTGATCAGCTGAATGGCATAAGACCCCAGGCCGCCCGACGCCCCCCAGACCAGCACGTTCTGACCCGGCTTCAGATCATGCGGTTCATGCCCGAACAACATGCGGTAGGCCGTGGCCAACGTCAGCGTGTAGCAGGCGCTTTCCTCCCATGTCTGGTGCTTTGGACGGCGCATCAATTGCTGCGCTTGCACACGCGTGAACTGCGCGAAAGACCCGTCCGGCGTTTCATATCCCCAGATCCGCTGGCTTGGCGAAAACATCGGATCGCCGCCGTTGCATTCTTCGTCATCGCCATCATCCTGATTGCAATGCACCACAACTTCGTCGCCGATCTTCCAGCGCTTTACCTTGTCGCCCACGGCCCAGACAATGCCTGACGCATCCGATCCGGCAATGTGATAGGGCATGCCATGCCCATCAAACGGGCTGATCGGCTGCCCGAGTGAGGCCCAAACCCCGTTATAATTCACGCCCGCGGCCATCACGAGCACCAGAACTTCGTTGCTGTCGATGGTGGGGGTTTCCACCACTTCAACCTTCATGGCCGTATCCGGTTCGCCATGACGTTCGCGGCGGATGGCCCAGGCGTACATTTTGGGCGGCACATGGCCTAGGGGTGGCATCTCACCCAGTTCATACAGATCTTTGACAGCGGCTTCGTAAGGAGCAATCCCGTTTTGTGTGTCCAACGCCATTCAAAGCCTCCCAAGCAAATGCCGCAGCGCAGAATCGCCCGGCTTCTTCGCTTGAGATATAAAGTTGCGCGCAAGAAAGCAATGCCTTCTTGCGCGATTTTGTAATTTTATGTCGCAGCCATTAGTTGACTGTAAAGCTGGAGATGCGGCACACGTCGATGCCGTAGTATTCACGCTCACGTCCACTGGCCAGTTCGACCTTGAAATCAAAGGTGCAATAGCCCGTGCCATCGTCAAAGTTGATGTTCACAGCCTGACCGCGCGGCAGGATATCGTTTCCTAGAATGTCTTCTTCCCAAGAGCTTGTGCCGGCATTCGATCCGTAGAAACGGATGATGTCCTGCCCAGTGTTGTTGACAATGGTCACGTTCCGGTTGGCAGAACCGGTTGTGTAAGTTGTAGTGGTGGTTTCAACGCAGGCCGCCAAGGCCAGGCTGGTCAACCCCAGCATAAAAGAATGACGCATGTTCACGAGTTCTGTCCCCTATTTGGCTCCGGTTTCGCCCGGATGACGCAAGGTTATGGCGATGTCGGCGAGCGATCAATACTGTCGATACGGTTATCGGAAATCCTTACCCGTTGTGCGACGGCAGCCGCATAGAACCCGACAATCTCTGCATCCGCCACGGTCAAACCATCAGCGCCTTCCTGCACCAGTCCGCGCGCGATCAGCGGGTCTAACCCCTCGGTGATCGTTTGCATAAAGCCCTGCGGCGGCAGGCGCAGGACCGCGTCCTGTTGCTGCAACGCATCGATCATCGCCGCGACCCGCGTGGGCAGATCGGCCCGTGTGACAGGCCCTTGCATCAGGGTTGCGGCAATCAGCGGAACGGGCAGCACGGGCACCACTTGCGCAATCTCTTGCATCAGCCGCGCGCCAAGCGCCTCGATTGCGTCATCTGGAGCTGTGGCCAGAAATGCCTTCAGCGACACAGGCTTGCCAAAGCTGGCCGCCGCCGTGCCAAAACCCTTGAACGTGCCACGCATCCGGCCCCACAGGATTTGCAGCGTGGCCTTCGCAATGGCCAGGGGCCGCGCCCGAAACTGCCGCGTGCCCGCCTTGGCCGCCACCGTCAGCACCCGGTCTTCCAGCACGCGGTCATAGCCAAGGCCCACTGGCACGAACAGCACATCCCTGTCACCCGGCGTGTAGCCCGCCACGATATAGGACAAAAGCCCCATCCTGGCCGGGCCCACCTCACCGTTCAGCGAAAGCCCGCCTTCCGGGAACATCGCCTGCGTCACGCCATCATCCGTGGCCATCTGCACATAGCGCGCCAGAACCCGCCGATACAGCGCATTGCGCGATTTGCGCCGAATGAAATAGGCCCCCATATTGCGGATCAACCAGCTAAGCGGCCAGATCCGCGCCCATTCCCCCACTGCGTAAGACACAGCCGAACGGGTCGAGACAAGCCAGGTCACCAGCACGTAATCCATATTGCTGCGGTGGTTCATCACGAAAATCACCGTGGCCTTCGGATCAATTTCCACCAGTGCCGCATCAACCTTGCCAATGCGCACGCGGAACAAAAGACGGCTCAGCCACTTGGCCGCCCGCGCGCCAAAGCCGAAGTAGAAATAGGCCGAAAAGGACGGCACGATCTCATGCGCATAGCGCCGTGCCTCTTCGAACGCCACTTCCGGCGGCACGCCCGTTTCCGCCGCGTGCTCCGTCACCGCCTCGAGCACCTGCCGGTCATAGGCAAGGCGCGACACCATATCCTTGCGCGCTGCAAAGCGGAACGGTTGCAGCTTGCGATCCAGCCGCGTGTTGACCTGCGCCACCACCCGTTCGATCCTGTGGCGAAAGAACCACCGCACCGCAGGCTTCAGCACCCGGTCCAAAGCCGTGCCTGCCGCAAAGATCAGGATCAGCACCAAAAGCCAAAGGGGAAGCGCGACAGTCGTCATGACCACAGGCTTCCCCCGGAAGGCACGTTCTGTAAAGCGTCAGTTGTAGGTGAAGGTCGAGATTTCGCAGATGTTCACGCCTTCGCGGATCAGCTGTTCGCCATCATCAAAGATCGCCAGAAAGTCAAACATGCAGTAGCCGGTGCCATCATTGAAGTTGATGACGACGGATGACCCAGAAGGCAGCACATCATTGCCAAGAATATCTTCTTCCCAGGATGAGGTGCCCGTATTCGATCCAAAGAAGTTCACGATGGTATAGCCGGTATTGTTGATGATCGTTACCCGCCGATCAAGTGCTGCAGCAGGCGTTGCAAGGGCCAGGCCAAGCGCAACTGCAAACGCGGCTTTGGTGAAATTGAACATGATCTATCCTTTCGATTAAAAGCCCGCAAAAGCGCGGTAACTGCAATGAAAGGCACCGTTTCGGCCCTGAATCAACGAAAATGTGAGGGCTGAAAATATATATTTTCACGCCCCAAGAGGCAGGCACTTGCCTGCGTCAAAAGCCGTTCAGGGGTTGATCGTGAAGGTAGCAATCTCGCATACGTTCACGTCCTTTTGCACGATCTCGGTACCGTCATCAAAGATCGCGCGAAGATCGAAACGGCAATAGCCCGTGGTATCGTCAAAGTTCACGACAACTGATGCGCCGTTGGACAACACATCGCTGGACAGCAAATCTTCTTCCCAGAACGTCGTGCCCACGTTCGACCCGTAGAAATAGCTGATCGTGAAGCCAGAATTGTTCACGATCGTCACCTTGCGGTCCAACGCCAAGGCAGGTGCCGCAACACTGATCATGGCAGCAGCCATCAAAACCGGAACAAGGTGCTTCATGTTCAACTCATCCATTGCAAAGACCGATGTCGGAAGGGAACCACCCCTTGGCCTGCGACGCAACAGCAATTTGCCATGCCGCAATGCAGCGAATTGACAAAGACATAAAATTACCCCAATACACCCACCAATGTAACGAAATTGCGCAATGAGATTCGTCATGGCCCAGAAAGATGATCCTTGGCTGTTCCGTACCTATGCGGGCCATTCGACTGCCGCCGCATCCAATGCCCTCTATCGTGGCAACCTTGCCAAGGGGCAAACCGGCCTGTCGGTCGCGTTCGATCTGCCCACGCAGACGGGCTATGACAGCGACCATGAACTCGCGCGCGGTGAGGTGGGCAAGGTGGGCGTGCCTGTGGCCCATCTGGGCGACATGCGCGCGCTGTTTGCCGATATTCCGCTGGACCAGATGAATACCTCGATGACAATCAATGCCACGGCGCCCTGGCTGCTGGCCTTGTACATCGCCGTGGCCGAGGAACAGGGCGCTGACATTGCCGCACTGCAGGGCACCGTGCAGAACGACATCATCAAGGAATACCTGTCCCGCGGCACCTATATCTGCCCGCCCGAACCATCCTTGCGCATGATCACCGATGTTGCCGCCTATACGCAGCAGCATCTGCCCAAGTGGAACCCGATGAACGTCTGTTCATATCACCTGCAAGAAGCGGGTGCCACGCCCGAACAGGAACTGGCCTTTGCGCTGGCCACGGCCTGCGCCGTGCTGGACGATCTGCGCGTCAAGGTGCCGGCGGACCAGTTTCCCGCCATGGTGGGGCGCATTTCGTTCTTTGTGAACGCAGGCATCCGTTTCGTGACCGAGCTATGCAAGATGCGCGCCTTCGTGGACCTGTGGGATGAGATTTGCGAACACCGCTATGGCATCACCGATGCCAAATTCCGCCGTTTCCGCTATGGCGTGCAGGTCAACTCGCTGGGCCTGACCGAACAGCAGCCCGAAAACAACGTCTACCGTATCTTGCTGGAAATGCTGGCCGTCACCCTGTCAAAGAACGCCCGTGCGCGCGCTGTGCAACTGCCCGCCTGGAACGAAGCGCTTGGCCTGCCGCGCCCGTGGGATCAGCAATGGTCATTGCGGATGCAGCAGATTCTGGCGTTTGAGACGGACCTTCTGGAATATGACGACCTGTTTGACGGCAACCCGGCGATTGACCGCAAGGTGACAGCGCTGAAAGAGGGTGCACGCGCGGAACTGGCGTTGATTGACCAGATGGGCGGGGCTGTGGCGGCCATCGCCTACATGAAGGGCCGTCTGGTTGAGGCGAATGCCGACCGCATCGCACGGATTGAAACCAAAGAGACGACTGTTGTCGGGGTAAACCGGTTCACCACAACCGAACCCAGCCCGCTGACAACAGGCGATGGCAGCATCATGGTGGCCGACCCTGCGGCCGAGGCGGACCAGATCATGCGCCTGCAAACCTGGCGAGGGGCCCGCAGTTCGGCGGCCGTCGAGGCCGCGCTCACTGCGCTGCGCAGTGCCGCGCAGGGTGGCGAGAATATCATGCCGGCATCGATTGCGGCAGCCAAGGCTGGGGTGACCACAGGTGAATGGGGCGCTGTGATCCGTGCGGCCTTTGGCCAGTACCGCGCGCCGACGGGCGTATCACAGAACCCGTCCAACCGCACCGAGGGGCTGGAGCCGATCCGCGAGGCGGTGGCCATGGTGGCGGCCAAACTGGGGCGGCCGCTGAAGTTCCTGATGGGCAAGCCGGGGCTTGACGGGCATTCCAATGGTGCCGAGCAGATTGCGGCGCGCGCGCGCGATTGCGGCATGGACATTCATTACGAAGGCATTCGCCTGACCCCCGCCGAAATTGTGGCCGCTGCAGGTGACCAGCGCGCGCATGTGGTGGGCTTGTCGATCCTGTCGGGCAGCCACCTGCCCTTGATCCGCGAGACGATGGACAAAATGCGCGAAGCGGGTCTGGGGCATGTTCCGCTGATTGTGGGTGGGATCATCCCCGAACCTGACGCTGATGCCTTGCGGGCCATGGGCGTGGCTGCGGTCTACACGCCGAAGGATTTCGAACTGAACCGCATCATGCTGGATATCGTGTCATTGGCCGACCCAAGCGCGGTAGCAGCGCAGTAGGCTTTGTCCGAAACCCTGCCCGGAAACCCTGCAAGCACGCGCTCATCAAGCCCGTGCGGGCTCTCTTCGCGCAGGCCCCACGAAGAAAGCCTGACAAGGCTTGATGAGTTCCCCCTTTCAGGGTCACTCATTTACAAAGGCTTGATGTCCGGCACGATTTCCAGATGCCAGCAGCTGTTTGATTTTGCCGTCTCATCAATGAAAGTGGCGATGTAGCCCTCTTTCTTCAGCGCCCAAAACGCCTTGGTCAGCGCCGCCATGTCAAAAGACTTGCCCGCTTTCTTCTTTGTGCTGTTCACGCCCAGATCGAAAACGTTGTAGGTGGAATATTGCGTTGCGCTTGACACGTGGTTTGACACCTTCTTGCCTTGCGCAAGCTGCGCCTCGATCTTTTCGGTCATCAGCTTGACAACCTCGGCCTTTGGCTTGGATTTGTTATCTTCGTACACCTTCAGAACAGCATCCCCTGTGGCGCCGTAAAGGTCTTTCTGGCCCTGCAGGTTGATCACCGCGTTGCCATACATGATCTCGGCCTGCTTGGCAGGCAGCCGCAGGGTCGAGGTGATGACGGCAGCATCCATCTTCGCGGCAGTCAGGGCCTTTTTCACAACGCCCTTGGCGTAGGTGCTGACCAGCCGCAATTCCTGATCGACCCCATCGCCATATTCCACCAGCGGCCCTTTGGCCAAGGCATAGCCAGCCAACAGGTTGGCGGCCATGGAATTCGGCTCTAACAGGCCTGCATTAAACTGAAACGGTGCAAAGCGGCGCTGGAATGCTGCGATGCGCACCTCAAGCATCACGCTCATCTGTGGCTTGGCATACAAGGATGATTGAGAGGCATCCCACAGATCAAACTGATCAAGGGCTGCATGAACAGCCATGACATCTGCAGGCAGGTTCACACCGCCGCGACCAACGGAAAACAAAATGAAAGGCATGGCAACGCTCCGAAAACCGGGGAAAGTCTTGATTGAATGGCCCAAAGTCTAGCCAGCCCTTTGCCTGTGTCAATCGCCCCCTTGCCCGCCCGGCGCAAAGCCCGCATGAATGGCCGAACAAGCAAGGACGGGAGGGGGACATGACGTTTCATATTGGGGCAAAACCGGGTGAGATTGCCGAAACCGTGCTGCTGCCCGGTGACCCATACCGCGCCCGCTGGGCCGCGCAGACCTATCTGAAGGACGCCGTTCTGGTGAACGAAGTGCGCGGGATGCTGGGCTATACCGGCACATGGAACGGCCACCGCGTCACGATCCACGGGTCAGGCATGGGCATGCCCTCGCTGTCGATTTACGCTAATGAGCTGATCCGCGATTATGGCGCGCAAACGCTGATCCGCATCGGCAGCGCGGGCGCCCTGCAGCCCCATGTCAAGGTGCGCGATGTGGTGCTGGCGCAAACCGCCAGCACGAATGGCAGCCCGTCCCGGTCGATCTTCCGCGAGTTGAACTTTGCGCCTTGCGCCGATTTCGGCCTGCTGTCAGCGGCTTATACGGCGGCCCAAGGCATTGGCGTGCCAGTGCATGTGGGCGGCATCTATTCATCGGACACGTTCTATGACGAACGGCAGGACCTGTCCGATCAGCTGCAACGCCACGGTACCCTGTGCGTGGAAATGGAGGCGGCGGAACTTTATACCCTTGCCGCCCGCTATGGCCGCCGCGCGCTGGCTGTGCTGACAATCTCGGATCACATCCTGACGCATGAAGCCCTACCCGCCGACCAACGCGAACGCAGCTTTGGCGCCATGGTCGAAGTGGCGCTTCAGGCGGCGTTTGCCTGACCGCGCAAAGCGCGCGCCACCTGATCGGCAGCACTGCCGCGCCGCAAAGGGCGCGCTGACCACAGGCGCAGGTCGCGCGCAGAGGTAATGCTTTCGGCAAAGGGGCGCACCAGATGCCCTGCCGCCAGATGTGCAGCCACCAGGGGCGCATGTCCGATCAGCACACCTGCGCCGGACGTGGCCTCTTCCACCGCAAGCGCGTACAGCGAAAACACCGGCCCCTTCACGGCGGTCTTTGCGCCCACAGCCTGCAGCCAGCAGGCCCAATCCTGATTCCAGACGGAATCCGAAAGGCAGGGCACCTGCGCCAGATCAGCCGGGTTGCGCAAACGTCCGGCAAGTGCGGGCGCGCAAACCGGAAACAGGTCGTCCACAGCGACAACATCGCCTTCCGATCCGCCAAAGAACAAGCACAGGTCAAAGGCCGCGCGCTTAAGGTTTGGTGGCTGTTCCATCGCTGTAATCGAAATTGACATATCCGCTGACAGCCCCCGCAGGGCAGGCATCCGCGGGGCCAGCCAAAGTTGCGCAATTGCGGGCAGGGTTGCGATATGCACCACGCGGGGGCTGGCTGCTTCACGCAGGTCACGCGCGGCATGTGCCATCTGATCAAACGCCGCTGTCAGCGATGGCAGTGCCATCTGCCCCGCTGGCGTCAGGACCACGCCTTTGGACACCCGGTCAAACAGCTTGGCCCCCAGCATTGCTTCCAGCGTTTTCACATGCGCCGTTACCGCCCCCGGCGTCACGCCCAACTCTGCCGCTGCAGGCACGAATCCACCCAGCCGCGCCGCAGCCTCAAACGCGCGCAGGGCGTTCAGCGGCAGATCGCGCGGGGTGGGTGGCAGCACAGCCATATCAGCCTCAGTTTTTCTTAGCCTAGAATTTCGCAAAACTGATTTGCGCGCAATGGCTCGGTCAGGCCAGATGCCAGAAAATGGAGACGCCGCCATGACTCATCTTTTTCCACGCCCCTGGGTGCCCGCTGCATGCGAAGCGCGCGTGCAGGCCCTTGCTCATGACACCACACAAGACAGCGCCACTGTGGGTGCGCGGATCGAGGCGCTGATACAGGCCAACCTGCAGATCCATGACCGGGACTGTTTCAATCTGAACCCTGCCACGAATGTAATGAACCCGCGCGCCGAAGCGGCCCTTGGCCGGGGTCTGGGGTCGCGTCCTTCGCTGGGCTATCCGGGTGACAAATACGAAATGGGGCTGGAGGCGATTGAAGAGATCGAGGTGATTGCCGCCGAACTTGCTGCCGAAGTCTTCAACGCGCGTTATGCTGAAATTCGCTGCGCATCGGGGGCCATGGCCAACCTCTATGGTTTCATGGCGTTGACGAAACCGGGCGACCATATCATCGCGCCCCCCGGCACGATTGGCGGCCATGTCACGCACCATGCAGCGGGTTGCGCGGGGCTGTACGGGCTGACAACGCATGCCGCCCCGGTCAATGCCGATGGCTATACCGTTGATCTTGCAGGGCTTGCGGCACTGGCGCAGCAGGTGCGGCCCAAGCTGATCACCATTGGCGGCAGCCTGAACCTGTTCGCGCATCCCGTGGCCGAAGTGCGCGCCATTGCCGACAGCGTGGGGGCGCATGTGCTGTTTGATGCTGCGCACCAGTGCGGCATGATTGCCGGAGGCGTCTTCCCCGACCCTCTGGCGCAGGGCGCACATCTGATGACGATGAGCACCTATAAATCGCTTGGCGGCCCGGCGGGCGGCTTGATTGTTACGAATGACGCGGCCATTGCCGAACGGCTGGACAGCATCGCTTTTCCCGGCATGACCGCCAACTTTGATGCCGCAAAATCGGCGGCCCTGGCCATAACGCTGCTGGATTGGCGCGACTTTGGCCGCGCCTATGCGGCAGCCATGGCCGATCTGGCCAGCGCCTTGGCCACGGAACTGGCCGCCCTTGGCCTGCCAGTCTTTACGACCGACAAGGGCGCCACGCAAAGCCACCAGTTTGCCATTGCAGCGGCGGCCTTTGGCGGGGGGCAAGCAGCCAGCAAGACCTTGCGCAAGGCAGGTTTTCTGGCTTGCGGCATCGGCCTTCCCTTGCCCGAGGTCGCGGGCGACATGAACGGTTTGCGCATCGGCACACCAGAACTTGTGCGGCGCGGCGTGACGCCTGCGGATGCCCCCGCCCTTGCGGCGCTGATTGCCGAAGGGCTAAGGTCAAATGACCCGGCATCGGTGGCACCGCGCACGGCAGCGCTGCGGGCCGGGTTTCAGGGCATGCACTATGTGAGGGGCTGATGCAGCAACGACAGCTTGGCAAGAGGGGCCCCATGGTTTCGGCCATCGGGCTGGGGTGTTTGTCCTTTGGTGGCATCTTCGGGGCCACTGATACCGACACAAGCCTGCGCTGTCTGGATGCGGCATGGGATTCTGGGATCACTTTTCTGGACACGGCAAATATCTATGGGCTTGGCGTCTCTGAAACCGTGATCGGTGACTGGATGCGCAGCCGCAAGCACCGCCCGGTGATTGCCACCAAGGCGGGTATCGTGGGCGGACCTAACCGGCGCATTGATAATTCCGAAGCCTATCTGCGCCAGGAACTGAACGGATCGCTGCGGCGGCTGGGCGTGGATTTCGTTGATCTGTTCTACATCCATCGCCACGAAGAGGCCCGCCCCATCGAAGATGTGGCCGAAACCATGGCCCGCCTGCAGGCCGAGGGCAAAATCGGCGGCTACGGCATGTCGGAAATCGCCCCCTACACGCTGCGCCGCGCTCATGCCGTGCATCCCGTCACTGCAGTTCAGAATGAATATTCGCTTTGGTCGCGCCAGCCCGAACTTGGCCTGATCCAGGCCTGCCGCGAACTTGGCGTGGCCTTCGTGCCATTCTCGCCTTTGGCGCGCGGTGTGTTCGGGCGGCATGTGCCTGACCCCGCAACCCTGCCCCCGGATGAATTTCGCCTGCAAATCCCCCGGTTTCAGCCGGGCAACTGGGAACGGAACCAACCCGCCATCGCCGCCTTCCGCGCCTTTGCTGCCGCGCGTGGCGTTTCCCCGCCCGCGCTTGCACTGGCCTGGGTTCTGGCCAAGGGCGACCATGTCATCCCCATACCCGGCACGCGCTCTGCCAGCCATCTGGCCGATTGGGCCGGTGCCGCAGAGCTGGCACTGACGCCCGAAGATCACGCAGAAATTGACCGGATCATGCCAGCCGGTTGGGCCTATGGTGACCGCTACAGCCACGAACAGGCAGCCACGGTCGAACGCTATTGCTGACCCGCGCCGATGCTGGCGCACAGCAAATCACCCACCTGCCCGCCCACCTGCCCGCCCACCTGCCCGAACGCCCACCCCACGTGACGTCCGGGCCCGGTGTGGGCAAGCAAACCATTACGCAGACAGCGCGTAGGTTTGTGCTTGCTGCATCGGCACCATCCGCGCATTTGCTGCAACAAGGTGCCCCGCCAGCCCATCATCCATACGCGCCACAAATGATTGCGCCATGGCTGCCCTTTCCTTCCACGCCCGCGAGTATTCTGCCGGCATGTGCAGCACCGCATATTGCCGCCCGTCTTCCCGGTTGCGGTACGGCTCACCCAACCGCCCTACCGGGTAGCCCAGCCCCCGCAGCCAGCGCATCAGCGCTACGGTTGACAGGCCAATCACCTGATCTGCCCCGTGCTTCAGTGTCAGGCTGACCACGCCGTCAATGATGTGCTCCATACACTCCTGACGTTCGTCATGGGTTGTCAGCTCATCCGAAATCACGATCCGCGTGCATTCCCACACCTTTGGACTTGCGATTTCCACAGTCATCACCTCGGGTGGAATATGCGGCAGTTTGCCTGAAAAGGCATCGCGCAGCATATAGGTATGGCTGCCCCAGACCGCTGTTGTGGCCATAGCGCGCGCGCCGCCCACAACTTTCCCATCCCGCAGCACAAGAGCATATTGCGCCATGGGCGTGTCGTATTGGTCCATCTCCATCACGTCATTGTGCGGGATGTCCCACTTCATCTCATCGACGAACATGCGCTTTCGCAGACGCAGAAAGTCAAAGAACGCGGTGCCGTGCAGGTGAAGTGACGAGAAATCGAACTGTATTGGTTGCATGATGAGTCTCCTTCAACGCCTTGATTGTGACGTAAGGGACACGCGAGGAATATACTTTAAGTTGATTTTTATTCACTTATGAACGCAGAGGCTGCAATTGAGCACAGTCTTGCCCTAAAAAAGCCTTCTTCCTGCGGCCACCGACGCCGCTTGCGAGGCTGTTCGTGCGCCCAGTTTCACCTTGGCATTGTTGAGACGCGCCTTGACCGCACTTTCGGAAATGCTCAGCCGGTCGGCGATCTGCTGCAGCCGCAAGCCTGACGCCAACAGTTGCAAGGCCTCAATCTCGTTCGCAGTCAGGTTCCGCTCCAGCTTGGCGCCACTGTGCAGGGTTTCCAGCAGAATGCGCAGGTTCGCCAGCTCACCATCGTTAAAATCACGATCCGACCGGAAGAATAACCCATACGACCGCTTTCCCCGCTCGCTTGCTGTCACCGCGCTGGAAACCGCACCATAGCCAAGGCCATGCACCTGTGCGGCAAGGCGCACGTCCTGGGGATCCGGAATATCAAGATCAGTCCACCGCGCCGCACCCTGATTGGCATAGACCCATTTCATCAGCGGATCATGCACCACAAGACCGTGACGGGTGTAATATTCGACCCATGCGTCGGGCAGCCGGTTCAATTCGTCTTCCGGAAACGTAAAACCAACCCGCAAAGCCAGATAAAATCCCGCCGGTGACATGCGAAGTACCGTATCAGTATAGTCATTCAATCGAGACATATGAGCGTTTGAGACTGTTGCTGTAATCTGCGTTGGGGGATACCGTAGGGCTTGGGCCTGTTCATGATACTCGCATAGGTGGCAACAGGTAAGCACCTTTAACCCAATGGATGCAAGATGCCGGACATCGACACAGTGAAGCAAGTGAAGGAAAACCTCAAGGCGCTGGAGAAAATCAGCGACACGGGCTATCTGCTTGCCGTGCACATCCGGTACACGCGTCCGACCCTGATGTACACGACCTACCCGCAGGTCTGGCTGGAACATTACGGCGGCAGCGGGATGATGATGGTTGATCCTGTTGTGCGCTGGGCCATGGCTGAAGACATCGGCAACGGCCTTGCCCGCTGGGCAGATCTTGCCGCCAACGACCCAGCCGGCGTGGTGGCCAGTGCGGACGAACATGGGTTGCAAAACGGTATTTCCTTTGCGATCGGGCCAACCACATCACGCACCATTGGATCGATCACCAAATCCGCACCCTTCACGGCAGAAGAAACAGAAACGGCGCGCCGCCTGATCACTGAAATTCATGACCTGACCGATGGTCTGGAACAGATGGATTCCGCCCGCCAGGAAGGGCTGCGCAAGCTGGGTTGATCGTTCATCTTTCGGGAGGCCGTCAATCCCGCTTTGACGATTGCCCGGCAGGGCCTTCGCAGGCATGATCAGACATCGCGGGACAGGAGATGCAGATGCAGATCGAAAGACTTGCGGCCTTTGCAGATGGGGCCAAAGGCGGCAATCCGGCAGGGGTGGTGATTTCCGATGTCTTGCCCGATGCGGCAACGATGCAGCGCGTTGCCAAAGAGGTTGGCTATTCCGAAACTGCCTTTGCCGCGCCCGAAGGGTCAGGCTGGCAGGTCAGGTATTATTCCCCGGTGGCCGAGGTGGCCTTTTGCGGTCATGCAACAATTGCACTGGGGGCCGCCCTGGGCCAACGCCACGGGCCCGGCCGTTTTGATCTGACGCTGTCGCAATCTGCCATCAACGTCGATGCTGCGCGCGATGGCGATGGCTGGCAGGCCAGGCTGACATCACCGCCCACCTGGTCACGCGTGATGCCTGACAGCCTGTCTGCGGTGCTATGCGAATATTTTGAACTGGCAGCGCACGATCTTGACCCGCGACTTGGCCCGCAGCTTGCACATGGGGGTGTGCTGCACGGCGTGCTCGCACTGCGCGACCGGGGGCGCCTGGCGGACATGGACTATCCGTTTGACGATCTGCGCGATGTGATGGTCGCCATGGGCCTGACCACCATCAGCCTGATCTGGTTCGCCAGCCCCAGCCTGATCATTGCACGCAACGCATTCCCCGTGGGTGGCGTTGTCGAAGACCCGGCGACAGGTGCCGCAGCAGCGGCCCTTGGTGGCCTTCTGGTAGATCAGGGCTGGCCGCTGACCGGCGGGCGCTTCACCATCCGTCAGGGCGAGGATATGGACGTGCCCTGCGTGCTGAACGTTCAGGTCACAGGCCGCCCGGGCGATCCGGTGCAGGTTGGCGGGCGGGTACGCGCCCTGTAACGCTGCGCAAAAGCACCGGTTGACCTGACCGAATGCGCACTTGGCGGCGCAGGGTCTGCCGGTGGCCTGATCCAGGGCTTAAAAGAATCGACCCTCACACAGAAAAATCCAGAAGCCGGGAATAAACCCCGTGCCGAGGCGTTCTCCTGCTGACCTGACCATTGGTCACCACCCTTTGTAAACAGGAGACTGAAAATGAAAATTGCATCCTACGCCCTTTGCGCTGCCTTGGCCTTGGCCACCATGACCAGCCAGCCCGCACCTGCACTGGCCCAGCAGAGTGATCCGCTGTTGTCAAACCTGTTGTGGTTGCTGCAGGGCGACCAACCGGCAAAGCGTGATTGGAATGATGATAACGACGACGATGAAGATGAGGATGACGATCGTGACGACAACGATCGCGGATCGCGTGATGATGATGACAGCGATGATAGCGACGACAGTGACGACAGCGACGACGATGGTGATGACGGCGACGATGATTGATAGCCGCGGGTCACGAAGGGGCAATGCAGCCCCTTCGTAGTTGCCCTGTCTCAGACCACCCGTTCGACCATCTGCTTCTTGATCTCGGCAATTGCCTTTGCCGGGTTCAGCCCCTTGGGGCAGGTCTTGGCGCAGTTCATGATCGTGTGGCAGCGGTACAGCTTGAACGGATCTTCCAGATCATCCAGCCGCTCACCCGTTGCCTCATCACGGCTGTCAATGATCCAACGGTAGGCATGCAGCAGTGCTGCCGGGCCAAGATACCGGTCCGAATTCCACCAGTAGCTCGGGCAGGACGTTGAACAGCACGCGCACATCACACATTCATAAAGCCCGTCCAGCTTGGCCCTGTCATCAACCGATTGCTTCCATTCCTTCGCAGGCGTGTTCGTCTTGGTTTCCAGCCAGGGCATGATGCTGGCGTGCTGCGCATAGAAATGCGTGAGGTCCGGTATCAGGTCCTTGACCACCGCCATATGCGGCAATGGGTAGATTCGGACATCGCCGTTCACCTCATCAATGCCACGGATGCAGGCCAATGTGTTGGTCCCGTCAATGTTCATCGCACAAGACCCGCAGATGCCTTCGCGGCAGGACCGCCGGAAGGTCAGCGTCGGGTCGATCTCGGATTTGATCTTGATCAGCGCATCCAGCACCATTGGACCGCAGGTATCAAGATCGACGAAATAGGTATCTACCCGCGGGTTTTCGCCATCATCCGGTGACCAGCGGTAAATCTGGAACTTGCGCACGTTCTTGCCTTCCGGCTTTGGCCATGTCTTGCCGGTGCGGATTTTCGAATTCTTTGGCAGGGTGAACTGAACCATGATCTCGCCTTATCTTTCCGGGAACGAATAGAACGGTTGGCTGGGCAATTCGCCAGACCGCTGAATGACGCAGGTTTCAAACACCTGATTGGGGTCGCGACCCAGCAGGAAATCGGATGAGACGTTCACCTCAACCCGGCTGCCCACCTGCCCGTTGGAATTCACACCCACGGCCACCTCACCGCGCGGTTGCTGGGCAAGCCGCGCTTTTGGCAGACATTCCTGTTCGGCCTGCTGCACAGACACCGGGCCGCAGGCGGCCAGCACCAGCACAAAGGCAAGCCCGCGCCTCACAGCGTCCCCGGCAGGCGCGGCGCGCCAACAGAGGCAAGGCAGGTGATCGTCGCCGGGCGGGTGGCGATGTTCAGCACCGATTGCACAGTCTGCGTGCCCGCCTCAACCGCCACATCCCGCGCCAGCGCGCGGATTTCTTCGGGTGCAGCATTGTCTAGCACACATGCCGTTGCCCCTGCGGCCTGCGCCGGCGGCATATAATCTTCCAACACCGGTCTGACGACCGTTTCCGCAGCCTGACGTGTCACATCATCCGCAAACTGCTGCGGCGAACAGGCAGCAAGCACGCCAAAGAGAACCACCGGAACAACGCGCATCAATAGACCCGCGCCTTTGGAGCGATCTTTTTCAGATCAATCCCGCCGTCTTCGGCTTTCGTCAGCGGGTCAAGGTGAACCGGACGCGTGCCAAGCTTGACCTTCGCCCCATCCACATAGGCCAGCGAGTGCACGCGCCAGTTGGCGTCATCGCGGTTCGGGTAATCTTCGTGCGCATGCGCGCCGCGGCTTTCCTTGCGCGCCTCGGCCGCCACGATGGTCGCCAGCGCGTTCGGCATCAGGTTCGTCAGTTCCAGCGTCTCCATCAGATCGCTGTTCCAGATCAGGCTGCGGTCCGTGACGCGGATATCATCCATCTTGCCCGCCACCGCCGCCATCTTCACACAACCCTCGGCCAGCGTCTTGTCCGTGCGGAACACCGCCGCATCGGCCTGCATGGTTTTCTGCATTTCCAGCCGCAAATCTGCCGTGCCGATGGCCCCCTTCGCGTGGCGCAGCGCATCAAACCGCCCCATCGCACGGTCAACCTCGGCCTTGTTCGTGGCGGGCACGGCTGATTTCGGGTTCACCACCTCGGCCGCGCGAATGGCCGCTGCGCGCCCGAAGACCACAAGGTCAATCAGGCTGTTCGATCCCAGACGGTTCGCCCCATGCACCGAAGCACAGCCCGCCTCACCCACTGCCATCAGGCCCGGAAAGATGTTGTCGGGGTTGCCCGGAACAGGGTTCAGCACCTCGCCCCAATAATTCGTCGGGATCCCGCCCATGTTGTAATGCACCGTCGGCAGCACCGGGATCGGCTCTTTCAGCAGATCAACGCCTGCGAAAATACGCGCAGATTCCGTAATGCCCGGCAGGCGCAGTTCCAGCGTTTCTTTGGGCAAATGGTTCAGGTTCAGGTGGATATGGTCCTTGTTTGGCCCCACGCCCCGCCCTTCGCGGATCTCAATCGTCATGCAGCGCGACACCACATCACGGCTGGCCAGATCCTTGTATGTCGGCGCGTAGCGTTCCATGAAACGCTCACCTTCGCTGTTGGTCAGATACCCGCCTTCGCCCCGCGCGCCTTCGGTGATCAGGCAGCCTGACCCGTAAATGCCGGTGGGGTGAAACTGCACAAACTCCATATCCTGCAGGGGCAGACCAGCGCGTGCCACCATGCCGCCGCCATCACCCGTGCAGGTATGCGCGCTGGTTGCGCTGAAATAGGCGCGCCCGTAACCGCCCGTCGCCAGGACGACCATCTTGGCGTTGAACACATGCATCGTGCCATCGTCCAGCTTCCAGGCCACCACACCCGTGCAGCGCCCATCTGTGATCACAAGATCAAGCGCAAAGTATTCGATATAGAATTCCGCCTTCTGCTTCAGGCTTTGGCCGTACAGCGTATGCAGGATTGCGTGCCCCGTCCGGTCAGCCGCCGCACAGGTGCGCTGCACCGGCGGGCCTTCACCATATTCGGTCGTATGGCCGCCAAAGGGGCGCTGATAGATCTTGCCCTCTTCCGTGCGGCTGAAGGGCACACCGTAGTGTTCCAGCTCGTACACCGCCTTGGGCGCCTCGCGCGCCAGATACTCCATCGCGTCCGTATCACCCAGCCAGTCACTGCCCTTGACCGTGTCATACATGTGCCACTGCCAGCTATCAGGGCCCATGTTGCCAAGGCTTGCCGCAATGCCGCCCTGTGCTGCCACCGTATGGCTGCGCGTCGGGAACACCTTGGTCACACAGGCCGTGCGCAGGCCCTGTTCGGCCATGCCCAGCGTGGCACGCAGGCCAGCACCGCCCGCCCCCACAACCACCACATCATAATCATGCGTCTCGTATGCGTAAGCAGCCATCATGCGTCCTTCAAAGTGCGATGCGAGCAAGGGCAAACAGCCCGGTTGCCGCAATAACCGATGCAAGGCATTGCACGCCGATCACCAGCGCCTTGCGGGTGCTGCCGCGGGCATAATCCTCGATCATTGTCGTAGCCCCCATGGCAAAATGGCGCATGCCCACAACCAGCATCAGCGCCGTCAGAATGGCCACAAACGGATGCCCGAACACGTCAACCACGGCTGCCCTGTCCTGCCCCAACGCACGACCAAAAATGATCACCCAGATCGGCACCATCACCAGCAAAGCCACCGATGACACCGTCATGGCCCAATGGTGGTGCGCGCCCGCATGCGCGGACCCCTTGCCAATCGCCCGCTTGCGGTCTGTCATATAGCGCATGGTGGCCCCCTTACACGATCACGACGGTCAGCACCGTCAGCACGACTGACCCGATGATGCAGGCCCACCCCAGTTTCTCCGCCGTCGGGATATCAAGCCCCCGTCCAGCATCGTAAATCAGGTGCCGCACCCCGGCCAGAAGGTGATACCAGACCGCCCAGGCCGACCCCAGAAAGACCAGATCACCGAACCAGGATGTGGCCACCGCATTTGCCATCTGGAAATAACGGTCCGACGTGGCGGCGGCCAGCAACCACCAGACCGCTAGCATCACACCCACAATCAACGCGTTCCCGGTAATCCGGGTCAGGATCGAGGTGATCGATGTCAACTGGGGACGGTAGATTTGCAGATGCGGCGAAAGCGGTCGGGCGGCGCGCGGGGTTTCGGCCATGTGTTCGTCCCTTTCGTTTCGGTGGGGGCGCAAGCGGCCCCTGCCCAGCGGTTCTGCCTGCTACCTAACGGTTTTTGCACCGATGTCACGCACCCAGATGCCGCAGATGCATGAAGAAAGCCTGCAGATCACAAAAATATGACAGATGTGATCACGGGATTTTTCAATGTGATCACAATGAAGCATGCCCTATTTCAGCAGGGCCAGCATCTTGTTGAGATCACTGTCAAACGAAAATTGCAGCACCCTGCGGTTGCCATCAATCAGCGCGCTTTGCATGTACAGCACCACAAATCCTGCATCATCAGCAGCACTGAACAAGGTCAGCTCTTGCACAAGGCCGCCAACATCTTCGCGTTGCAACACGGTTGTACAGCTTGCAAACCCTGCGGGAACGGCTTCGGCCAGTGGTGCAATCAGTGCATCACGGTCAAGCTGGGGCATACCTTCACTGGCCAGCGCCACAAAACGCGCGAAATCCCCGGACAGAAAGGCCGCCTCGGCCCCTTCCAGTTCAGGAAAGATCGTCTGCCCCGAAAAGGCGCAACCGGTTTCCTGCGCGCAGGCCGAGGTCATGAAAAGCAAAGACAATGCGGCGGCGAACTGAAGTGGCTTCATGCAATACCCCAAACGAAAACCCTCGCGCGAGATTCGCCTGGAGGCACCGAAAGGCAAGAGCAAACTACAATTCGCCCAGCTTCAGATCAGCGGAATAGGTGCCGGGCACCTCTTTGACCACCGCCTGACCGCAGCGCATGACACCATTTGCACCATCAAAGGCATAGGTCGGGTCGCCATGCAGCGCCCAGCCCTTGTTCAAGGCCGCCGTCACCTTGTGGCAGAACTCCGATGTGTCATCTGCTGAAAGAAAGCGATAAAGTTTCATTATATTTCCTTAGCCCCAGGGCTGCACGCCCAGCCAGTTGTGAATGGCCATGATCACGCCGACAACCACCAGTGTCACGATCACATAGACAAATTCCTTGCGCTTTGGCGCACGCGCGGGCGGTGTCCAAGCACCGTCTTGTGCGTTGATCAGCAGGATCTCGACAATCGCCCAGGCCAGCAGCCCGCCAAACAGCACAAACGAAGGCATGTCGCCATTCACCAGCAAATGTCCGGCCGCCCAGATGGAAAAACCTGTCAACTGGGGGTGGCGCAACTTGGTGCCCAGCCAGATGCGCGCGCCCTTTGGCCCGCCCACCGCATAAATGTAAAATGCAACCAACATCAACAGGTTGTTGATACCAACCAGGGCCGGACTGCGCCCCCAGTAAACCGGTCCTTCGGCCCCGCGGTAGCCGATCACCATCAGGATCACTGACCCCAGCAGGATCACGGCCATCAGGCCCTTGCCGGCATTGCCCATGGCCGCCCGCGGGCCGGGGGCCAACCGCTTGAACAGATGCGCGGCCCACCAAAGGGCCATGCCTGTGATCAGAATGGTCATCCGCTCGTCTCCCGCTTCTGGCTTCCGCCTGCACCCTGCCCGCAATTCCTGTCCAGTTCAATCGCCCCGGAACAGCCAAGGCCCTTTGCGGCATCGCACCCAGCGTTAACCACTTCTTTGGCCTTAAGGCGCAGCTTTTTGGGATCAGGCCAGTCTTCCAACCACAATCAGCGGGCAGTTCCGCCCGGAAAGGACCAGCATGAAATACCCAGTTGTCGCTGCATCGCTTGGCTTTGCCGGGCTATTCCTGACGTCGGTTGCGGCTATTGCGCAGGGGGCGCAGTGTGCCCCGCGCGATAATCTTGTCGCCCACCTGACCGAGCAATATGGCGAAACCCGGCAAGGCATGGGTGTGGCCGGACCGTCCACCATGATGGAGGTTTATGCCTCGGTTGAAACAGGCACATGGACCATCACCATGACACGGGCAGATGGCATCATGTGCATGGTCGCCAGCGGTCAGGGCTATGAACCAATGGCAGAAGAGCTGCCAGCAAAAGGCGAACCCGCCTGAAAGCCGGGCCATGGCAATGCGGCCGCAGCGGGGGCTCAATGCCCCCCAAGGTCGCGCCCCGCTATAAAAGTCCTGTCAGTCCATCACCGATCAGCTTGATCGAAATCAGCAAAAGCGCCCATGTCACCAGCCGGAAAAACAGCCTTTCCGGCAGGATTTTCACAAGTCTGACGCCTGTCAGCACCGCAACAGCCGCAGGCACCGCCAGTATCGCGGCCATTTGCAGACTGCCCAGGTTGATCTGCCCCAAGGCAATGTAGGGGATCAGTTTGATCGCGTTGATATAGGCAAACAGCACGGTCGTCGTGCCCGCGAACACCGTCTTTGTCAGGCCAAGGGGCTGCACATAGACCTGATAGGGCGGCGCACCTGCATGGCTGACAAAACTCGTGAACCCCGTCAGCGTCCCCCAGAACAGCCCCGGTGCCAGCCTTGCCTCACGCGCCGCAGGCAAACTGGGGCGCAGCAGCAGGTTCAGCGCGAACACAAGCCCGATTGCCCCCACCAGCAGCGTCACCGCATCTTCCGGCACAACGCTTGCCGTGGCCCAGCCGATCGCCACCCCCACTGTGCCGCCAATCGCCAGAATACCCACAACCCGCCGGTCAAACGCCGCCCGATAGGCGTAAAGCCCAAAGGCATCCGACACGATGTAAACCGGCAACAACAGCCCCGCCGCCGCCACGGGCGAGATGACAAGGCTCAGGACCGGCACGCCCAGCATGCCCACCACCGGCAAACCACCCTTGCCCATGCCCACCAGCACGGCCGCTGTCACCGCCGCAATCCAGAACCACGTGCCGTCCATGTGCCCCCCTGCCCTGACATCGCGCATAGCCAGTTTCCGTTACCGCCACCAGCCCCGGCACGCGGGTTGCGCACCATGCTGCACTGCAGCGCGCTTGCACAAGGGCCGCGAAACCGCTACCCCATGCGCAAATTTCAACCTGTTGGTAGGATGCTTCACATGGCCAGACCCAAGATTGCCCTCATCGGCGCCGGACAGATCGGCGGCACGCTCGCCCACCTCGCCGCGATCAAAGAACTCGGTGACGTGATCCTGTTTGATATCGCCGAAGGCACGCCGCAGGGCAAAAGCCTCGATATCGCGCAATCCGGCCCGTCCGAAGGCTTTGACGCCGTCATGAAGGGCGCAAATGATTACGCCGATATCGCCGGTGCCGATGTCTGCATCGTTACCGCCGGCGTTCCGCGCAAACCGGGGATGAGCCGGGATGACCTTCTGGGCATCAACCTCAAGGTCATGAAATCCGTCGGCGAAGGCATCAAGAAGCACGCACCCGGCGCATTCGTGATCTGCATCACCAACCCGCTCGATGCCATGGTCTGGGCCCTGCGCGAATTTTCCGGCTTGCCGCATCACATGGTGGTGGGCATGGCGGGCGTGCTCGATTCCGCGCGCTTCCGGCACTTCCTGTCGGTCGAATTCGGCGTTTCGATGCGCGATGTGACGGCCTTCGTTCTGGGCGGCCATGGCGATACGATGGTGCCGCTGGTGCGCTATTCCACCGTGGCCGGTGTGCCGCTGCCGGACATGGTGTCCATGGGCTGGACCACGCAGGACAAGCTGGATGCGATCGTGCAGCGCACGCGCGATGGCGGTGCCGAGATTGTGGGCCTGCTGAAAACCGGATCGGCCTTCTATGCGCCTGCAACCGCAGCCATCGAAATGGCCGAGGCCTTCCTCAAGGACCAGAAGCGCGTGCTGCCGATGGCCGCTTATACCAAGGGTGCTTTCGGCCTTGATGGCCTTTACGTCGGCGTGCCCGTCGTGATCGGCGCTGGCGGGGCCGAGCGTATTCTGGACATCAAGATGAACAAGGACGAACAGGCCATGTTCAACAAATCGGTTGATGCGGTGAAGGGCCTTGTGGCCGCCTGCAAGGCGATTGATCCGACGCTGGCATGACGTGATTTCAGGATGGGCACCATTGCCCATCCTACACCTGAAAGGTGCACTATGGACTACGGCAAATCCGGCAATCCCAAAGCCGCCAAGAACACCCCGCGCACACCTGATTTCGGCAAGAAGGGCGCGCCCCAGTCTGTCAAACCTCCGCGCGAAACGCCCGCAGCCCTGCTGGCCCGCATGAAGGCGGCGGCCGCAGCCAAGGCCCCGAAATGACCAGTTTCGACGCCGAGCTGGAAGACCGCCTTGTGCGCTACGCCGCGATCGACAGCCAAAGTGACGAAAACTCAGCCACCGCACCCTCTACCGCCATCCAGTGGACAATGGCCCGCCTGCTGGAATCCGAGCTGACAGCCCTTGGAGCCACGGATGTGCGCGTGACCGATTATGGCACCGTGCTCGCCACCTTGCCCGGCACCGCCCCCGGCCCGACCATCGGATTTCTGGCCCACATGGACACCGCGCCCCAGTTCAACGCCACCGGCGTCAAACCCCGCGTCATCCGCCGCTATAACGGCGGGGCCATCAGCTTTCCCGACAATCCGGCCCTGACCCTGTCACCCGAGGATAACCCCTACCTCGCTCAAAGGATCGGGCATGACATCATCACCGCATCCGGCACCACCCTTCTGGGTGCCGACGACAAGGCCGGCATCGCCATTCTGATGACCGCCGCACAGGCCCTGCTTACCTCTGATGCGCCCCGCCCGCCCATCCGCCTTGCCTTCACGCCTGATGAGGAAATCGGCCGTGGCGTTGACAAACGCCTGCCCGCCGACCTTGCCTGCGATTTCGCCTATACCTTTGACGGCGGTGCCGTGGGCGAGATCGAATATGAAAGTTTCAGTGCCGATGGCGCAGTCGTCACCATCGAAGGCGTCTCCATCCACCCCGGTCTGGCCAAGGGCAAAATGGTCAACGCCCTGCATCTGGCCGCCAAGCTGATCGCCACCCTGCCACAGGCCACCATGACACCCGAAGTCACCGATGGCCGCGAAGGTTTCATCCATGTCTATGAGGTGAAGGGTACTTCGGCCGATGCCACCATCAAATTCATCCTGCGCGATTTTGAACGCGATGGGCTTGCCGCCAAGGGCGCTTTGCTGCAGGCCACTGTCGAAGCCATCGCCGCAGGCGAGCCGCGTGCGACGCTTTCCTGCACGATCACACCACAGTACCGCAACATGCGCTACTGGCTGGAAAATGACATGACCCCCGTCGAACTGGCCCGCGACGCCGCGCGCGATCTGGGGATCACCCCCGTTTCCGTGCCCATTCGCGGCGGCACTGACGGCTCTCGCCTGACGGAAATGGGCGTGCCATGCCCCAATCTGTTTACCGGCATGCAGAACATCCACGGCCCGCTGGAATGGGTGTCGGTGCAGGATATGGCGCAGGCAACGCAGCTTTGCCTTGGGATCGTTGCACGCGCTGCAAAGCCCGCAATGCCCTGAGTCCTATGTCGCAATCATTTTTGTGATCACACAAAATTTGCGTGTGATCACAAATGCCGCTTTTTCAAGGCCCGGCTGGCATTTTCAGCGTTTGTCATTTTGCAACCCTTGAACAATATGCCATCACCCTACGCATCGAAACCGCTGCAAGGGGCACCGCCATGAACATTCACGAATATCAGGCCAAGGCCCTTTTGCGCAGCTATGGCATCCCCGTTTCCGATGGCCGCGTCGTCACGCGCGCCGAAGACGCCAAAACCGCCGCAGGTGAGCTTGATGGCCCGCTTTGGGTCGTCAAATCACAGATCCACGCAGGCGGCCGTGGCAAAGGCCATTTCAAGGAACCTGAGGCCGGTGAAAAGGGCGGTGTGCGCCTTGCCCGTTCGGTCGGTGAGGCCGCTGAATTCGCGCGCCAGATGCTGGGCCGCACCTTGGTGACCATTCAGACCGGTGAAGCTGGCAAGCAGGTCAACCGCATCTACATCGAAGACGGCAGCGACATTGCGCGCGAGCTGTATCTGGCCGTGCTGATTGACCGCGCCACCAGCCGCATTTCCTTTGTGGCCTCCACCGAAGGCGGGATGAGCATTGAAGACGTGGCCCATGACACGCCCGAAAAGATCCTGACGTTTGACGTTGATCCCGCCTCTGGCCTGTCAGATTTCCACGGCCGCCGCGTGGCCTTTGCCCTTGGGCTGGAAGGCGCGCAGGTCAAGCAATGTGTCGGTCTGGTCAAGACGCTGTACAAGATGTTCATTGAGCGTGACATGGAGATGATCGAGATCAATCCCCTGTGCGTACTGAAAGACGGCTCGCTGCGCTGCCTTGACGCCAAGATGGGCTTTGATGGCAACGCACTGTACCGGCAGGCTGATATCATGGCGCTGCGCGATGAAACGGAAGAAGACCCAAAGGAACTTGCAGCCTCAAAGTTTGACCTGAACTATATCGCCCTGGATGGCGAGATTGGCTGCATGGTCAACGGCGCGGGCCTGGCCATGGCGACGATGGACATCATCAAGCTTTATGGCGCCGAACCTGCGAACTTTCTGGACGTGGGCGGTGGGGCGACCAAGGAAAAGGTGACCGAGGCCTTCAAGATCATCACCTCAGACCCGAACGTCAAAGGCATTCTGGTGAACATCTTCGGCGGCATCATGCGTTGCGATATCATCGCCGAAGGCATCATCGCGGCGGTCAAAGAGGTGGGCCTGAAGGTGCCATTGGTTGTGCGGCTTGAAGGCACGAACGTGGAACTGGGCAAGGACATCATCAAGAATTCGGGCCTGAACGTGATCGCCGGTGATAACCTAAGCGATGCTGCGCAGAAAATAGTCAAGGCGGTCAAGGGATAGCAACTTGTCGCATCCGGTGAAAACGCAACTGCCCTTGCTGGCCGCTTTGGCCTCGGTGCCTGCCTTTGCAAATGCGGGCCCTGCGGAAAAATTCGTACAGGAATTTGTAACGTTCTGTGAGCAGGCGGCAGGCGATCCTGCGCTGATCAACCTGCCTTCGTCCGAAGGACAACGTTTCTACACCGAAAATGCCGATGGTTCGGTCACGCATCTCAGCATGAACTACCCCTACAAGAACGGCATCACCGTCAACGCGACCCGAACGATCGGTGCAACCATCTACCGCTTGCCGGCTGGTGTCACGGCGCAATGTTCAACAACGCTGACCGATTGGGATAAGCCCGCCGAAATGCTGCCGGGCTTTCTGAACGCAATCAGCGCAGCAACACCGGTTCTGTTTGGGTCGGCAGTGCAGCCAACGGGCGGACAGACAAAGGACATGCAGCTGGAAAGCGAGACCTGGCTTTGGGCCCCAGATGCCTTTCCGCCGGAGCGGCTTTTGCAGGCAAGCACTGGGCAGGGCCAGATCAGCATGTCGCTCAACCTGATGTTGGCAGCGCCATGAAGCAGATATTCGTCCGCCCATTGAAAAAACTGGCAGCCGTCGGTCTTACTCTTGTGCTGGCAACCCCTGCAACAGCACTCGATGTAGATCTTGCGGCCCTGCTTGCTAACCCCGACGCCCTTCCCGAAGCCGCCCTCGCCGCTTGCGCAACGGGTGTTATCGACCCCGACACCGCCGATGCGGCCTTGCTGGCTGCCGGTTGGGAAAAGACCGAAGGTGAGGGAAGCTGGGATTATACGTCCGAAAACACGTTGATCATGATGTGGACCGTCCCCGGTTTCTGTATGGCCGAAGTCTCGTCTCTTCGCACAGTCGAGTTTTCCGACGCCCTCATGGCCCTCGGCGCACATACGATCCCCACCACGATCAACGCCGAAGGGTGTGAGGTATTTGAAATTGGCGCAGGCGTCACCGCCACCCTGTCCGGCCCCGGCCAAGACCCGCTTTGTACCTCAGACGATGGCGCCACCATGCGCTTTGAACTGACCCCGTAACCTGTAACGACTCAACAACCAAGGAATCGCCCTATGCGTTCTGCTCTTGTCCTGACCTCCCTTCTTGCGCTTGCTGCCTGTGGCGGCGGTGTGGGTGCCAACGGTGGCACTGGCGATAACCACCCCGAGGTTTGCGCCGAACAGAACGCGTTGGCCAAGAACGGCCTGACCACGGGTGGCCTGCAATCCATCGCCTGCCCGGACCATGACATCGGCCCGCGTCTGGATACCAGCAACCGCGGCCCCCTGCCGCAGAACTGAGATCACCCATGCCGCCCCTGCACGCGGTTCCGGTGGCGCTGATGCTTGGCATGGCGCTTTCGGCCTGCCAGTTGTCAAAACCCCGGGTTGAGGCCCCGCCAACGCTGACACCGGCCAATCCCGTGTCAGCGCCGTTGGCCCCACAGCCAGCCGCGCCCGCCCCGGTACCTGCGTCCCGTGCAGTGGCGCTGCTGGATGCTGTTTGCGGTGCGTCCCTGCCGAACTTCGGCACCGTCGATGCTGCAGCCCGCGCCAGCGGCTTTGTGGCCACCACCGGTGGCAATACCCTGCGCTCTGCCAGCGAAGAGGTATCCTTCCGCCTTGCCGACGGCCCCGGTGATGGCAAGACCTGTGCCATGACCTTTGCCTCGACCGACGCGCCCGATACCGTCAAATCCGCCTTCGGCAGCCTTGGTGCCTTCAAGGAAACACCCCTCGGCCTTGCCACCAAATACCGCGGGCGTGCTGCGATCTTTCTTTACGATGGCCCCGGCCAGCAGGTTGGCGGGCTGCAATACTACACCGTCCGACTGCTCTCGGAACGCTGACACCACTCTGTTCGGGGCCTGTCCCCACCCAAAAGGAAACATATCCATGGCCGTCCTCGTCAATGCAAACACCCGTGTCATCTGTCAGGGCTTTACCGGCAGCCAGGGCACGTTCCATTCCGAACAGGCCATCGCCTATGGCACCAAAATGGTTGGCGGCGTGACGCCCGGCAAAGGCGGCACCGAACATCTTAACCTGCCGGTATTCAATTCCGTGCATGAAGCACGCCATGCAACCAAAGCCAACGCATCTGTCATCTATGTGCCACCTCCCTTTGCCGCCGACAGTATCCTTGAGGCGATTGATGCCGAGATGGAGCTGATCGTCTGCATCACCGAAGGCATCCCCGTGCTTGACATGATGAAGGTCAAGCGCGCCCTGCAGGGCAGCAAATCCCGCCTGATCGGCCCCAACTGCCCCGGCGTGATGACACCGGGCGAATGCAAGATCGGCATCATGCCGGGCAGCATTTTCTCCAAGGGTTCTGTCGGTGTGGTCAGCCGTTCCGGCACGCTGACCTATGAAGCCGTAAAGCAGACCACCGACGTGGGCCTTGGCCAGACAACGGCTGTGGGCATCGGTGGCGACCCGATCAAGGGCACCGAACATATCGACGTGCTCGAGATGTTCCTCGCCGACCCTGACACCCATTCGATCATCATGATCGGTGAAATCGGCGGATCGGCCGAAGAAGAGGCCGCAGCCTTCCTTGCGTCCGAGAAAAAGAAGGGCCGCTGGAAACCCACTGCAGGCTTCATCGCCGGCCGCACCGCCCCCCCCGGCCGCCGCATGGGCCACGCAGGCGCGATTGTCTCAGGCGGCAAGGGCGATGCGGAAAGTAAGATCGAGGCGATGAAATCCGCGGGCATTATCGTGGCCGACAGCCCGGCGGGCTTGGGCGAAGCGGTGATGAAGGCGATCAAGGGGTGAAACCGATGCGTGCGGCAGCGTTGATGGTCATGGCTTGCGGATGGCTCGCGCTTGGCGTGGGCTTGACCGCTGGTCAAGAAGCCAATTTGCCTCCCGCCGTTGAAACAGCTTTTGATGCGTGCACTGATCCGGGTCGCGATGCCGGTGCGCGTTTTGCATTGCTCGAAGGTGCAGGCTGGCACGTGGCACCCGATGATCCACTTCCAACAGCATTCGGCGCCCTCGCTGCGGCAGAGCGATTCGCCTTTCTTCAGCCCGGAACATCAAAATACGACGAATTCATCAGGAGCTTCGAAGCAGGCTTGCGCGACAGGAAAGATGCAGGCCTGCCCGCAAATGCTACGCTAACGGTTGCAGCTATGCAGCCCATCCTTGCGGAAAAGGTCGCTGCTAGCGTGCAGATGTCTGTGGCCGATCAAAGTGCCCACCTGATTGTTTTTCTTGCTGGCAACGGTATCGACCGGATGACCATGGAATGCTCCTTGCTTTTGACCTCGCCCATTGATGATGCCACCCGCATGCGCCTGTCTGCTAGCCGTGGGTTTGATGAAAGCCACGGCTACTGGCCGCCGTCTGAAGGCGGGAAAAGTAGCGTAGTTTACAAGCGCGTTGGTGAAAGCGGCCCAGATGATCCTTGGACCATCGGCTTTCACAACTTTGCTCCCGACAGCACGCTTGCCCAAATGGCGACCGACCTTGCCCAGCCTGTGACGGTTCTAGGCATCATTGCAACACGATCCCGCCACTTCCCGACTGATTGAATGCCGATGATCCGGCACTGCCCCACTCTCGCGCCTTCTACCCCACCAGAGGTAACCCCATGACCGACCACTCACCCGCCCCGTTCAACGCCACCGCCCTTGACGGGGCCAACGCCGATTACATCGATCAGCTGGCAGCAAAACACGCCGCCGACCCGGCGAGCGTGGATGCCGGATGGGCCGAATTCTTCCGCGCCATGGGTGACAGCGAACTGGATGCCAAGCGTGCCGCCAACGGCCCGTCATGGGCGCGCCGCGACTGGCCGCCGCAGCCGATGGATGATCTGACCGCCGCCCTGACCGGCGAATGGCCGATGGCCCCGGCGAAAGAGGGGCGCGCGACGGCGGAAAAGATCACCGCCAAGGCCGCCGAGGCGAATGTTCAACTGACCGAAGACCAGATCAAACGCGCCGTGCTCGACTCCATCCGCGCCCTGATGATCATCCGCGCTTACCGTATCCGCGGCCACCTTGCCGCCGATATTGACCCCCTCGGTCAGCGCGACACCAAGAACCAGCCAGAGCTTGACCCCGCCAGCTATGGCTTTGAAGAGGCGGACATGGACCGCCCGATCTTCATCGACAACGTCCTTGGCCTTCAGCACGCCTCCATGCGCCAGATCATGGATATCGTGCGCCGCACCTATTGTGGCACCTTTGCCCTGCAATACATGCACATCTCTGATCCCGAACAGGCCGCATGGCTGAAGGAACGCATCGAAGGCTATGGCAAGGAAATCGCCTTCACCCGTGAAGGCCGCCGCGCCATCCTGAACAAACTTGTCGAGGCGGAAGGGTTCGAAAAATTCCTCCACGTCAAGTATATGGGGACCAAACGCTTCGGCCTTGACGGGGGCGAGGCGCTCATCCCCGCGATGGAACAGATCATCAAGCGCGGCGGTGCCCTTGGCGTGAAGGAAATCGTCATCGGCATGCCCCACCGTGGCCGCCTGTCGGTGCTGGCCAACGTCATGGGCAAACCCTACCGCGCCATCTTCCACGAATTCCAAGGCGGTTCCTACAAGCCCGAGGATGTGGATG
>JBJOQW010000005.1:0-13204 GCA_046049665.1 Pseudomonadota bacterium
GCCTGCCCGGCAAGCTGACCGATTGCTCCGCCACCAACCGTGACAATACCGAACTCTTCATCGTCGAAGGTGACAGCGCCGGCGGCTCCGCCAAGGCCGCCCGTAACCGCGAAACGCAGGCGCTTTTGCCGCTCAAAGGCAAAATCCTCAACGTTCTCGGCGCCGCTTCCGCCAAACTGAACGACAACGCCGAACTGCGTGATCTGTGCGAGGCATTAGGCGTGGCCATGGGCCCGAAATTCCGCGTCGATGACCTGCGCTATGACAAGATCATCATCATGACCGACGCCGATGTTGACGGCGCCCATATCGCAAGCCTCCTGATGACCTTCTTCTTCACCCAGATGCGCCCGCTGATCGACAAGGGCCACCTCTACCTCGCCTGCCCCCCCCTCTACCGCCTCACCCAGGGGGCCGAGCGAATTTATGTGGCCGATGATGCGGCGAAAGAGAAATGGCTGGCCAAGGGCAGCATCGGCGGCAAAGGCAAGATCGACGTGCAGCGCTTCAAGGGTCTGGGCGAGATGGACGCGAAGGATTTGAAAGACACCACGATGAACCCGAAAACCCGGCGGCTGATCCGGGTAAGCATTGACGAGGATGCACCGGGCGAAACCGGCGATCTGGTGGAACGCCTGATGGGCAAAAAGCCGGAACTGCGCTTCCAGTACATTCAGGAAAACGCGCGGTTTGTGGAGGAGTTGGATGTGTAGGTCATTGACGTATATGTCATTGGCGTATATATGCTGACTGTAATTGAACTGGATGAGTTCATTCGTCAAGCCAAAGGCGTGATGACGGAAGCTGAGCGCGTTGAACTGGTGGATTACCTTGCTGAACATCCAGAGGCAGGAATCGCCTTGGGTGGCGGCCTGCGAAAGCTACGCTTTGCCCGAAAAGGTGCCGGGAAAAGCGGTGGGTTCCGGTCGATCCACTTCTACCGACCAACAACTGGCCCGGTCATCCTACTGGCGGTTTTTGCCAAGAACGAAAAGGCGAACCTGTCGGTCCCGGAGCTTGCGACCTTGCTGAAACTCGGCGACATTCTCGCCGCACATTATGGGAAAAGGACATGACCAGCGAAGCATTCAAGCGCATCGAACGGGGCCTGCTGGAGGCGATTGCCTTTGCCCAAGGCAAGGATACCGGTGCAATCGTCCACCACATCAACGTGCCCACCCCCGACGTGAAGGCAATCCGCGCCAGCACCGGCCTTTCCCAGGCCGATTTCGCGCGCTCGATCGGCGTGAAGAAGGCAACGCTGCTGAACTGGGAACAGGAACGCCGCACGCCCGATGGCCCAGCGCGCGTGCTGCTGGCACTGATCGCGAAAGAGCCGGGGATTGTGGGGCGGGTTTTGGGGTGATGGGAGGGCGGCTGATCCGGGTGAGCATAGATGAGGATGCACCGGGTGAGACGGGGGACCTTGTGGAGCGCCTGATGGGGAAGAAGCCGGAACTGCGGTTTCAGTATATTCAGGAGAATGCGCGGTTTGTGGAGGAGTTGGATGTGTGAGAGTCTATAAATTTTTGTCTGCGCAATGGGCCAAGGAAGCAATCGTGAAGCGTCGTCTCAAGATTAGCTTGCTGCACGGCCTGAATGATCCCTGGGATGGGCATGCTGTGTCTTTTCAATCCGAAGCTGAGAGGAATGCTTGGCAGAGGGCAATAGCTACACTGAGTCAAACAAAGGGCCTGATTTGCACGTCACGGAACTGGTCAGACCCAGTGCTTTGGTCCCATTACGCTGACCAACACAAAGGCGTCGCCTTAGGATTTGATGTGATGGCCGAGGCACTTCCTGTTACTTACCAACGTGAATTAATTAAGTTTCCGAAAGAATTTTTGACTCAACTGACTGCTGATAAAATGGATTTAACATTAAGGGCACTGTCAACGAAATTTACAAATTGGAAATATGAGGATGAAGTTCGGTTCTTTACCAAGCTCGATGAACCAGATTTGCTGTCTGGTCACTTTTTCATGAAGTTTGGAATCCATCTTGAACTTAAGGAAGTGATATTTGGCGCAAGGTACTCAAATCCGGCGGATGAGACCCTGATTCTTTCAATCATCCGAAAATTTCCAAATGTTGATTGCGTAAAGGCAAGACTCGGCAACAAAACATTCAACGTAGAGAAAGATGAAACTTGGACCTTTGCAAAGTAGAAAGCGTAGCGTGCGCTTCAGCGCACCACCCACCCCCTCCACGTCAGATTTGCCCAAAGCAAATCTGACCGCGCCCGAACCGCCCCCACGGGGCGGGCGCGACTGGGGTCGCACCCCAAGGGCCCCGTCGGTCCGGGCGCGGTCAGCTTTGCACCCTGTCGTGGCACTTGGGGGATAGGGCGCAAGAGGTTTGCTGCATCAACGGCCCGGCCCGCGCAGGTGTGCGCGGGCGTTCGGGGCTGAAAAGGGTCCACTGGACCCTTTTCGCGGCGCAAGCGCCGCCGCCCCTCACCCCAATCCTTAACGCCATCTTCCCCCTGCGCGCGTAGAGACGGAAAGAAGACGCAATAAAGACGCAAAGAAGACGGCGAAAATCGCATGAATCCCAACGGTTAACGCCCGATCTTCACGCTGCCCGCCACCCCAGCGCACCACCAAAAATCACACCACCCGCCCCGCCTCCAGCCGCACCACCCGGTCCATCCGCGCCGCCAGTTCCATGTTATGCGTCGCGATCAAGGCACTCAGCCCCGTCGCCCGCACCAGCGCCATCAGGGCCCCGAACACCTGATCCGATGTCGCCGGATCAAGGTTCCCCGTCGGCTCATCCGCCAGCAGCAGACGCGGCGCATTCGCCAGCCCCCGGCAGAACGCCACCCGTTGTTGCTGCCCACCCGACAGTTCCGCAGGCCGGTGCCCCGCACGGTCGGCCACCCCCACGGTGCCCAGTAGTTCCATCGCGCGGGCCTCAGCCTGCACCCGCCCCACGCCATTGGCCAGTTGCGGTAAGATGATGTTTTCCAAGGCAGAAAACTCTGGCAACAAGTGGTGGAACTGATAGATAAACCCCACCGTCCCCCGCCGCAGATCGGTGCGCGCCCGGTCGCCCTTGCCCGCCAGATCAACCCCGTCAATCAGCACGCGGCCGGTGTCCGGCGTATCCAGCAGCCCCGCGATGTGCAGCAAAGTCGATTTGCCCGCACCCGATGGCGCCACAAGTGCGACCACCTCACCCTTCGCCACGGTGATGGATGCCGCCTGCAGCACGCGCACTTCGTTGGGCTTGCCCGCGTTATAGGTCTTTGAAACCCTGTCCAGAACCAGCGTGTCACTCATACCGCAGCGCCTCCACCGGGTTCATCCGTGCAGCGCGGCGCGCCGGGATCAGCGTCACCAGGAACGACAGGCCCAGCGACAGGCCCACGGCTGACAGCACATCCGCCACCTGTAACTTGGCCGGCAGGAACGAGATTGACCGCACCGAAGGATCCCAGATGCCACCACCAGATACTGTGTTCACCATGGCAAAGATGGGGTCGATGTAGATGGCAAACAGGCATCCAAGGATGACACCCAGCGTGGTGCCAATCAGCCCCGTTGACGCCCCGCAGATGAAAAACACCCGCAGGATCGACCCTTCGGTCAGGCCCATGGTGCGCAGGATGCCGATGTCACGGCCCTTGTTTTTCACCAGCATGATCAGGCCGGAAATGATGTTCAGGGATGCGATCAGCACCAGAATGGACATGATGATGAACATCATGTTGTCCTCGATATCCAGCGCGTTCAGAAACGCCCCCGCCGCATCGCGCCATGTCCAGGGAAGGCCATCGGGGGCGGCCTGAAAGATGGCCGGGGCGAAGCTGTCAATCTGTTCGGGGTCGGCCACTGTGACGGCGAATTCATCCACAAACCCCTCGCGGTTGAAATAGGGCTGGGCTTCGGCAATGGGCATGTAAATGCGTGTTTCATCAACGGCATAGCGCCCGGCAGTAAAGATATAGACCACCTCATAGGCGTTCACGCGCGGAGATGTGCCCATCGGCGTGCGCGCGCCGTTGGGGTTGGTCAGGCGCACCTTGTCGCCCACCGTCACGCCCAGATTGCGCGCAAGGACCGACCCCATGGCCACGCCCTCATCAAAACGCGCCAGATCACCATAGGCATCGGCCCCTGTGCCCACCCGCGGGATCGCCTCCAGGTCCGCGCGCGCAATGCCATAGACATCGCCCACGCGCGACGTGTCCTGAAACGTCGCCATCACCTGACCGCGGATCAGGGGCGCTGCCGTCAGCACATCGGGAATGGCGCGCAGGCGTTCGGCAATGGGGTCTGTATCCGGGAACCCCTTGATCTGACGCCCGTTTTCATCCAGCCGCGTGCTGGAGTAGACAGTGACATGTGCATCCACCCCAAGGATCGTGCCCACGAATTCCTCGCGAAAGCCCGCGCGCACGGCCATCACGGCAATCAGCGCGAAGACGGCCAGCGTGATGCCTGCAAGGCTGATCCAAGTCATGATGCTGACGCCGCCTTCGCTGCGTTTGGCGCGCAGGTAGCGCCAGGCGATCATCCATTCAAAGGCGGCAAAGGGGGCTGTGCGGGTGGCCAAGGCTGCTCTCACTCGTTTTGGGCGCACACTGGCCCTTGCAGCCCCCGGCGTCAAGCAAAGGGCCCCTTGGCCCTGCAGGTTCACGCCACGGTCACCGCAATTGCCGCAAAGTGCAGGCCAGCTGCCACGGCCACAAACCCATGCCAGATTGCGGTCTGAAAGGGCAGACGCTCCCAAACATAGAACGCCACGCCTGCCACATAGATCAGCCCGCCCATCCCCAAAAGCGCAAGCGACAGGCCCGGCAAGGCGGCCGACACCGGCCCGATCGCAATGATGCCGACCCAGCCCAACAGGATATAGGCCGCAATCGCCAATCGGTCATAGCGCCCGGGCAATGCCACCTTGACCGTAATCCCGATGGCCGCACCCACCCAGACAATCACGCCCAAAGCCCAGGCCCAGCCTGCATCCAGATGCGGGATGACTGCCGTGTAAGTGCCCGCAATCATGACGTAAATCATCGAATGATCGAACCTGCGCAGCAGCCATTTCAGCGCGCCCGGCGGCGCCATGTTATAGGCCAGGGAAAAGCCCCACATCAGGAAAAACCCCAACGCATACACCGCTACCGCCGCAAAGATCCCCACGCCCGCCGTCTGCAACGTATGATACATCAACAGCGGAAACGCGATGATGCCCGCCAGCAACGCCAGCGCATGCACGATGCCATCCGCAAGCAGCTCCTCCAGCGAAAGAGGGCGTTTGTTGATGCGGTAGTGATCAGCAGGCAGGGTCATAACACCAAGCGTGGCAAAGAATGATGACCAAAGGATGACTATGTAGTGCCTGCAAGGCAAGGCCGATAAACCGGCCCCATGCTGCTGATTTTGGCGGGTTTATGCGCCATCCTGCCCCGTTTGCTTGCCGGCAGAGGGTTTTCGCACAACGGCACAGCTTGCGGTATTTCCCTGCTTGCCACGTATCCCATGATACGGTCTGTCGTGCACGACATTCCGCTGACCTTGGCAGGGCAACCGAAAACAGACCATGGCAGGCATCTGCCCAGCGACAATCAAGGAAAATTCTGTCTTGTCGCCTTGTGCTTTGCTGCCGTCATCGCGTTGCCCTCATTCCTTATTGGCGTCGCCTATTTCACAGGCCCCCGCCACTTTCACAGGCCCCCGCCACCGCGCAGGAGAGGTGACGCCAGCCATTATGGTTTCGGCTTTTGGCCTTGCATGGATTGTTCTTTCGCTCTTTGGCACCATCCTGCCCGCCGTCATTGACCATCGCCCGGCGTCACTTTTCATGGCGTTGCAGGCGGCGCGGCAAAGATGGTTCAGCCTAGTGCAGCACTTGCTTGTGCTGGTCATCCTTCCCGGCAGTGCATTGCAGTTCCTGAGCCTTTTTCGCCAGGGCTGGCAAAAGCTGTATTCCCTGCCCGTTCCGATGCAGGTTGCCAGCTTATTCGGGTTCTGGCTGGCAAGCTTTTGCCTTGCCGCCATTGCAACTGTTATTCTGACACGCGCCTACCGCGAAGGCTGGCCCGCCATTCCCGCAATCGCCAGCCCGCCCCCCCGTGTCGCAGAGCCGTCCGTTTACAAATCATGAAAACACATCTGTAACCCATTGATTTTATTTGGGTCGAAAAGTGTCCCATGATGGGACACTCACTTATGCACCGCGTAAATGGCTATCAGTTTTGCCACCGCCGCCTCGGCCGACATCTCTTCCGAAACGCCCGTGCGACGGCTGGTCAGTTCAACCACGCCGTTGGCAAGGCCACGTGGCCCCACCGTGATACGCCATGGCAGGCCGATCAGGTCCATCGTGGCGAACTTCGCCCCTGCCCGTTCATCCCGGTCATCATACAGCGGGTCCAGCCCTGCTGCGATCAGTGCGGCCTCAAGGCTGGCGCAAGCTGCATCGGCCGCCGCATCGCCCTGCTTGAGGTTGACAATGCCCACGTGAAACGGGGTCACGCCTTCGGGCCAGATGATGCCCTTGTCATCATGGCTGGCCTCAATGATCGCGCCCAGCAGGCGCGACACACCAATGCCATGGCTGCCCATTTCCACAGGCACCTTGGTGCCATCCGCCTTGATGACCGTGGCCCCCATACTTTCCGAATACTTGGTGCCAAAGTAGAAGATCTGCCCCACTTCGATGCCCCGCGCCACCTTGCGGCGTTCCTCTGGGATGGCGTCGAACAGCGCTGCGTCATGCGTTTCATCGGTGCGGGCATAGAGCGTGGTGAATTCGCGGCAGACAGCGGCCACTTCCTCGCGGTTGTCATAATCAACTGCGCGGTCACCCAGTTTCAACTCAGTCACGGCGCTGTCGAAGAACACCTCGGATTCGCCCGTGGATGCCAGCACCAGGAATTCATGCGTGTCATCCCCGCCAATCGGCCCGCTGTCCGCCCGCATCGGAATGGCCGTCAGCCCCATGCGTTCATAGGTGCGCAGGTAGCTGACCATGTGACGGTTATAGGCGTGCAAAGCCGCCTCGCGGTCGACGTCAAAGTTGTAGCCGTCCTTCATCAGGAACTCGCGCCCCCGCATCACCCCGAAGCGCGGGCGCATCTCATCGCGGAACTTCCACTGGATGTGGTAAAGCGTCAGCGGCAGGTCTTTGTAGCTGTTCACATGCGCGCGGAAGATATCGGTGATCATCTCTTCGTTGGTCGGGCCGTACAGCATCTCGCGGTCCTGCCGGTCCTTGATGCGCAGCATTTCCTGGCCGTAGTCATCATACCGCCCGCTTTCGCGCCACAGGTCCGCCGGTTGCAGCGTGGGCATCAAAAGCGGGATATGGCCCGCGCGCTGCTGTTCTTCATGCACGATCTGTTCGATGCGCCGCAGCACCCGATAGCCCAGCGGCAGCCATGAATAGATGCCCGCCGCCTGCTGCTTGATCATGCCCGCCCGCAGCATGTAGCGGTGCGAGACGATCTGCGCCTCGGCGGGGTTTTCTTTCAGGACGGGCAGGAAATAGCGGGACAGACGCATGGGGGCCTCTTGGCGGGAATGGTTCCCCGCTTCCTAGCCGCTGCGGGCCAGTCAGGCAAGGCAAGAGGGGTGTCCCATGATGGGACAGGTTTTGGCATACATGATTTCAACGGGTTAGCGTTTGACATTTACCAGATGTTAGGGATTGCCCCCAGGCAGCCCGGCCACACCCACCCGGCCCCACCCTGCAAAACCGCTTTCCACCTTCCCCATTGGCATAGGTTCGGGCATCGTGGCGGCACCATTTGACCAGAGTGCCCCATGCCCGACCAAAACCACGAACCCAAAGACCTGCTGGATTGGCTGGGCCTGCGCGCCCTGCCCGACTTTTCAAAGGCGCGCTGGATTGGTGCAGGTGTCAGCTTTATGCTGACCCTGTTGTTTCTGCTGGCCCTTGGCGCGGCAGTGCTGGTGATGGTCCACGCCATCGGGCAGGCCATGAACCCGAAGGCCGAAGGACCAAACCTTGGCGCAGGCGCGCTGATCGCCGCCCTGCTGGGCGCGCCTTTCCTGATCTGGGCGACGGTCATCAAGCAGACCACGCTGAATTTCCAGAAAGAGGGGCATATCACCGACCGTATATCAAAGGCGGTGGAGCAGTTGGGGGCGGAAAAGACGGTCAAGGTGCGGGGCAAGGACGGTGATGGCAAGGACATCACGACCGAGGAGACAAAGCCCAATATCGAGGTGCGGATCGGCGCGATCCTGTCACTGGAACGCATCGCCCAAGACAGCACGCGCTATGACAAGGGGCGCGATCATGTGCGGGTGATGGAGATTTTATGCGCCTATGTGCGGGAGAATGCCCCAGCGAGTGGGGCGAAAAACCACGACTTTGGCGAATGGGTGCCGTTGAAGGATGATCCCACGGCTGAGGAGCGAGCGGCGCATGAGGAGAAGCGTCAGGAACGGTTTGGGAAAGGCCTTGTCCGAGAGTGGGCCGAATCCCTGCCCATCCCGCGCGAGGATATCGCGCAGGCGTTGAAGGTGATCGGGCGGCGTGACAAGGCGCAGCTGCGGGTTGAGGCCCGCTGGGGCAAGCTAGCCAGCGCAGATGCGGAATGGGTGTTTGATCGGGAATGCCCAAGCCTGCCGGACGCGGGTGATGCTGCCCTGACCAAGGCCGAGCTGGATAACTACAAAAGCAAGCTATTTGCATGGAAAAGCGAAATTGAAAGCTATGCGGGGTATCGGCCCGATCTGCGCAACACCAACCTGCAAAAGGCCGACCTTGCCGGAAATGTGTTGAGCGGCGCCTTGTTGAACGGCGCACGCATAGAGGGGGCAGACCTTTCGGGGGCGCGGATGGAGGGGGCGAACCTTTCCGAGGCGCGGTTGGAGGGGGCAGTCCTTGTCGACGCGCGGATGGGGGGGGCAGACCTTTCCGGGGCGCGGATGGTGGGGGCAGACCTTGTCAGGGCGCGGATGGAGGGGGCAGTCCTTTTCGAGGCGCGGATGGAGGGGGCACACCTTTCCGGGGCGTGGATGGAGAGGGCAATCCTTTCCAGGGCGCGGATGGAGAGGGCAAACCTTTACGGGGCGCGGATGGAGGGGGCAATCCTTTACGAGGCGCGTTTGGAGGGGGCAGACCTTTCCCTGGCACGGATGGAGGGGGCATTCCTTTCCGGGGCGCGGATGGAGGGGGCAAGCCTTTGCCGGGCGCGGATGGAGGGGGCAGACCTTTTCAGGGCGCGGATAGAGGGGGCAAACCTTAGCGAAGCGCGGATGGAGGGGGCAAACCTTTCCTGGGTGCAGATGGAGGGGGCAAACCTGCGCGAAGCGCAGATGGATGCGGCAACGAAACTTGACGGTGCTACGCTGAAGGGTGCTGCGATGCGGTTTGTTGATCTGCGCGGGGTGGCGATTGCGCAAGATCAGCTGAACAGTGTATTTTCCGATGCCTCAACCGATGGCAAGTTACCCGATGGGCTGACGCGGCCTGTGCATTGGCCGGTGTGGACCTTGCCAGATGAGGGGGAACATTCCATCGGCACTGAATGCGCAAAATGGCTCGCGGACCCGGCGGGGTATGTGCCGCCCCCGCCACCTGCGGGCACGGAGGGGTGAACCCCGCCCTGCGGGGGTTGACCTTTGCGCGGCCCTGCCCCACGCATGACGTGACCTGCCTGCCGAAAGGGCCGCTGCATGCCCCACCACACCAACCGTGCGTGGCTGTTGATCCTGCCCGCTGTCACCCTGCTGGGCGTCGTTGGGGCGCTGCCCTTGTTGACGGTCATCAACTATGGCTTTCACGACATCTTTGCGCTGGAGAACATCCACTGGATTGGCGCGCAGTGGTATGTGGACATCGTCACCTCGCCGTCATTCCATGCGTCTTTCGCGCGCAGCCTTTTGTTTTCGGCGCTGACACTGGCCATTCAGGTGCCGCTGGGCATTGCGGTGGCGCTTGGGCTGCTGGGCCTTGGGCGGCATGCGGTGTGGGGGCTGATGCTGTGTGCGGTACCGCTTGTGGTGCCGTGGAACATGATCCCGGTCATGTGGCTGCAACTGGTCGGCGGTGGCGGGCTGCTGGGGCCGCTGATGGATGCCATTGGTTTTGATTACAAATTCACGGCACTGCACACTTGGGTGCTGCTGTTGGTGATGGATACATGGCATTGGCTGGGCTTGGTGGTGATCCTGTCATATGCGGGGCTGTCGGCCATTCCTGCGGCCTATCGGCAGGCGGCGGCGATTGATGGGGCAACACGGCTTGCGGTGTTCTGGTATATCGAGCTGCCGCGCATCAGCGGGGCGCTGATGATTGTGCTGCTGCTGCGGTTTGTGGACACATTCATGATCTATACCGAGGCGTTCACGATCAACGCGGGCGGGCCGGATGATGCAACGCGCTTCCTGTCGATTGAGTTGGGCGAAGAGATCAAGGGCTTTTCCTATGGGCAGGCGGCGGCGCGGGCGGTGATGTATTTCCTGATCGTGCTGAGCGCGGTCTGGGCCTTTGTGACAATCACGCGCAAGCGCGAGGGGGCAGCATGAGGTGGCTGTTGCTGGCGGGGCTTGCGGTCTTCATGCTGCTGCCCTTGGCGCAGACGATCGGCCTGAGTTTCGTGGTCACCCTGCCAAATGCCGATCTGCCGCAGGGGACCGTGGGCCTGATGAACTATGCCGGGGTCTTTGCGGATGCGGACCTGCGGGCATCAATTGTGAACTCGCTGGTCTATGTGGTGTTGAACGTGGCCCTGTGTCTGGGCTTGGGGCTGCCTGCGGCCTATGCGCTGGCGCGGTACCGGTTTCTGGGGGACAGGCATTTCCTGTTCGTGATGCTGGCCTTTCGCGTGACGCCGCCGGTGGTGCTGACCTTGCCCATCTTCATTCTGTTCTCAAAGCTGGGTCTGGTGAATTCGCCCGTGGGAATTGCGCTGGTGCATTGCCTGTTCAATCTGCCGGTAGCGATCTGGATACTGGAAAGCTTTATCCGCGCGGTGCCGCGGGAATTTGACGAAACAGCCTTCATTGACGGGCATTCGGGGCCATCCTTCTTTCTGCGCCACCTGATCCCGATGATTGCGCCGGGCATCGGGGTGGCTGCGTTCTTTTGCTTCATCTTCAGTTGGGTTGAAGTCGTGTTTGCGCGCATCCTTACAGTGACGGCGGGCAAGCCGATTACCATGGCGATCAACGCGATGTTCGGGTTTCAGACGGATATCGGCATGGTCATGGCGATGACCGTCATCTCGCTGATCCCCGGTGTGGCGATGATCTTTCTGGTGCGGCGGCATCTAGCGGCTGGCTTCACGCTGCGGGCCTGACACAAAGGGTGGCCGGTTTTCACGCATTCTGACGGCTGCGTCATTGGCCTGAAACAAATTCGTCCAGTTGAAACTTGCCCGCGTAAACGCTTGCAGAATTGGCAATCACGCCATTCGCACATTGACGGGGACACCACATGAAACTGAAACTTGCGCTGGCCGCTCTGGCCTTTTCGACCACTTTTGCCCAGGCCGACAACATTGTTGAGATCGCCGCCGCGGATGAGCGGTTCAGCACGCTGGTGGCTGCGGTGACAGCGGCGGGGCTTGCGGAAACGCTGTCCGGGCCGGGGCCCTTTACGGTGTTTGCGCCGGTGAACGATGCGTTTGCCGCACTGCCAGCGGGCACGGTTGATACGTTGCTGAAGCCGGAAAACAAGGGCCAGCTGACGGATGTGCTGCTCTACCACGTGGATGACCGCAACTTGCCCGCCGCGGCGATCCCGGCAGGGTCGAACTATTTCAAACCGCTGCTGGCAAGCCAGCGTCTGTGCATCACGGCGGGTGCGGACGGCGTGACGATTGCCGACGGCACGGGCGAGGTGGCCACCGTGATCATTGCCGATATCGTGGCCGACAATGGCGTGATCCATGTGATCGACAAGGTGCTGCTGCCCGGTACGCGGCCTGCCTGCCACTGACACGCCAGCAGCCTGAAAATTTTAGTACTAAAATTTTCAGTTGGCACATTGCCGTTGGAACCGGGGGGCGCAGGCTGCCCGGTTGCTTGCGTTTTTGCCCGGCCTCTTGCAACGCAGGGTGCAAGAGGCGATATGTAAGACCGCATGAAAGGAACCTCGCCCATGGCCCTGCCAATCCGCGATCAGGCAAAATACTGGGGCATTGCAACCCTTGGCTTTCTGGTTGCGATGTGGCTGTTGGGTGATGTGATCCTGCCATTCATCGTGGGTGCGGGCCTTGCCTATTTTCTGGACCCGGTGGCCGACCGGCTGGAGCGTCTGGGGCTAAGCCGTGTGGCGGCCACGGCGCTGATCACCGTGTTTGCGCTGCTGGTTGTGGTTCTGCTGGTCCTGTCCATCATCCCGTCGCTGATTTCGCAGCTGACAGCACTGGTCAACGCCGCGCCGCAAATTGCCGGACGGTTGCAAAGTTTCCTGCTGGAACGCTTTCCCGAACTGTCTGACAGCACATCGACCGCACGCCAGACGCTGGCGCAGATTGCATCGGCCATTCAGGCGCGGGGGGCAGAGCTTGCCAATGGCGTGCTGACCTCGGCCCTGGGCATTCTGAACGCGGTGATCTTCATCGTCGTGGTGCCGGTGGTGGCCTTTTATCTGCTGCTTGACTGGGACAAGCTGATGGCCCGCATCGACAGCCTGATCCCGCGTGATCACGCGCCCACCGTGCGGATGCTGGGGGGCGAGATCAACACGGTCATCGCAGGCTTTGTGCGCGGGCAGGTCAGCGTCTGTCTGATCCTTGGCACGTTCTATGCCGTGGCGCTGATGCTGGCGGGGCTGCAATACGGGCTGATCGTGGGGGCGATTGCCGGGGCGATCACGTTCATTCCCTATGTCGGCTCGCTGGTGGGGGGGGCTTTGGCGATTGGGCTTGCGCTGTTCCAGTTCTGGGGCGACCCGCTATCAATCGGGATTGTGGCGGCGATCTTTGTGGTCGGGCAGTTTGTGGAAGGCAATATCCTGACGCCAAAGCTGGTGGGCGAAAGCGTGGGGTTGCACCCGGTCTGGCTGCTGTTTGCCCTGTCATTGTTCGGGGCGCTGTTCGGCTTTGCGGGCATGCTGGTGGCTGTGCCCGTGGCAGCGGCTGTGGGGGTGATCGCACGGTTCGGGATCACACAGTATCAAGGCAGCCTGCTTTACCGCGGGGCGAGCGTTGCAGATGAGGCGGCGGCCCAGCAGGCAGCGGCCAAAGAGGCGGCGGAGTGAGCGCGGAAAGGGC
>JBJOQW010000006.1:0-3299 GCA_046049665.1 Pseudomonadota bacterium
GGTGACTGGAGGTCAGACGTGTGCTCTTCCGATCTGCGCCGATCCGTCCACCACCGCTGTCGGATGAATTCCCGGCGCAATCAACGGCCCCGCATCCAGCCGGCGCGACAGGCCCGCCATGGCCAGCCGTCCGCGTGGCGCAAAGATCGCAGCCTTCAGCCCAAGCGCCTGCCAATCCGCCCCCGGCCACAGCATGGCTACCTGTGCCGCCCCCTTGGCCAGCCCTTCGGCATAGGCAGGCGACATGGCCAGCGCCAGTTGTGATGGGCCCGCCATAGCGGGTTCGGCAGCACCATCAATGGTCAGGTCAAGATCACCTGCCGCATCAGCGCCAATTGCCTGCGCAAGGTCACGGATCGTATGGCGCATGCGTTTCACCCCGTCAGGCTGGTTGCCAACAGCGCAGGGTTATCCTTCGCCGCCCGCAAGGTCTACCCCGGCTTCGTTCAGTGCGCGCCAGATGCCTGCATCGCGCCCGTAAACATCACCGCGATACCCCACCTGCCCGCGCGACCCCGGCCAAGCCGTGAAATAGACCAGATGCACAGGAAGCGGTTCAACCAGCGAAATCGGCGTTTCCCTGCCCGACCTCAGTGCCCGGTCAAATTCGCCTTCCGGGTCATCCGACTGCGCTGCAAGCAACGCATGCGCAAAATCGAATGGTGATCCAAGGCGCACGCAGCCATGGCTGTAGGCGCGCACTTCATGGGCGAACAGGTCCTTGGCGGGCGTATCGTGCAGGTAGATGTTGTATTCATTCGGGAACATGAACTTGACCAGCCCAAGCGCGTTGCCGTCTGACGGTGCCTGCCGCAGCGCATAGGGGAAAGTGCGTTCCGTGTAGTTGGCAAAGTTGACGTTGCCGCGCGGCACCTCGCGCCCATTGCGATCAATCACGCTCAGGTGCCCCACTGCATTGCGGTTGCGCTGCAACAACGGCAGGTATTCCTTGACCGTGATGGACCGTGGCACCGACCATGACGGGTTCACCACCATGTATTCCATCATGTCCGAAAATTCCGGTGTATGGCGGTCTTCGGCATCCTTGCCGATCACCGCGCGCGTGCTGAACGTCACGCGGCCATGGTCAATGATCTTGGCCGTGAAATCCGGCAGGTTCACCCAGATATGCCGGTCTCCGCGCGGCGCATCGCCAATCCAGCGCATCCGCTCCATCGCCACGATCACCGATTGCAGCCGCGCGTCCGCAGGCACGTTCAGCGCTGCGATCGTGCTGGCACCCGCCACGCCATCCGCTTCCAACCCGTGGTTCAGCTGAAACCGCTGCACCGCCCGCTGAATCTCAGCGTCGTAAACAGCCGTCACAGACCGCCCAAGGTAGCCCATGCTGACCAGACGATCCCGCAAGGCCACCACCGCATCGCCTGCATCCCCCGGAGCCAAGGCCTCGGCCGGAACCGTCTTGCCCCAGCCCCCCGCCGCAATCAGGCTTTGCAGGCGCAGGCGTTCGCGCATCAGCAGCGCATATTCCGGTGCCTCGGGGGCCAGATCACGCAGGAAAGTTTCCGGTGACGGCGCTGCAAGAAACGCCTCGAACATTGCAACCGCGTCATGATCTTCACGCGCGATCACGATGGTTGCATCAACCGAATCCGGGCGTACCACCCCCATGGTCATGTCATGCATGTAATTCAGCAGCGCCTGCGTCATGGCAACATCAATGCGCCCACGGTCTCCTTCGGTGCGCGCCGTCTGAAACGCCTGCGCCAGGGCCGCCGCATCATAGCGCGCAACCGGCAGACCATGGTCCGCAACATCAGCCAGAACCGACAGAAGGGCTGCCCGGCGCGTGGCGTCCTGCGCTGTCGTCCAGATGGGCATGTAGGCGCGCGCTGCATAAATTGCCGCTGTTGCATCATCGCCAGAGGCCGTGATCGCCACGGACTGGCTGAAGGGTGTCACATTCGCATGCGCGCTGACCGACCCCAGCAGCAGTGCCGCAACCAAACCCAATCCTTTCAGAATGCCACCAGTCGCGGTGGGAAAGGTCTTCAAATGCAGCATCATAACCTCAGATGGGCGCAAATTCAGTGTCACATACAACATACAGGGCAAATCACACCCTTTGTCCATGCTGATCCAGCAAAATCACGCAACTGCGACCAAAGAGCCCCGCAACTGAACACGCCCCGGAAACAAACTCAGCTCTTGTGCCGCATCCACCCCCGCTTGCCCCCTGCGCCATTCAGCAAAAATTTGCCTATTCGTGGTCCAAAGGGCCTTGCCGGGCAATCTTTACTTGGGCTTCGATTCTGACTGTGCCATAACAAGGTCACACTTGGGGAAGAAGTGAACCATAGCCGTCGGCACAGGCGGTAGAATACCAACGATCGGGACAGGCGTGTAACATGACGACGGACACCAAGACAGGCATCTCGCGGCGTGGTCTGCTGGGGGCCTTTGCGGCAACATTTGTGGTCGCAGCGCCGACATATTCCAACGCTTTCGGCCTTCTGCGTGGCGCAGGCGATATCCGCCGCATTCGGATGTATTCGGGCCGTACCGGTGAAAGCATCGATACGATCTATTGGCTGGAAGGCGATTACATCAAGGAAGCTGTCAAGGAAATCAATCACTTCATGCGTGACTGGCGCTCTGGCGATACGGTGAGCATGGACCTGCGCACGATTGATATCATGGCTGCCTCGCACCGCCTGATGGATGTGCATGAACCCTATATGCTGCTGTCGGGCTATCGCAGCCCGGCCACCAACGCCATGCTGCGGTCGCAGTCGGGTGGCGTTGCGCGCAATTCGTTGCACATGCGTGGTCAGGCAGCCGATCTGCGGCTTGACAGCCGGTCCGTTGGCCAGATGGCACGTGCGGCCGCAGCCTGTGCTGCTGGCGGTGTCGGACGCTATTCGCGGTCAAACTTCGTGCACATGGATTGCGGCCCTGTCCGCACCTGGGGCGGCTGACCCATCGCATTTTAGGGATTTTCCTGCAAAACGGGCACCCAAGGGGTGCCCTTTATTGTTTCTGCGTCCTGCCTAATCGGCCGCAGTAGCCGTGCCACGGAACCCCATCGCCACCACGAACTTTTCCGAACTGTCCGCCCGGCTTGCCGGTGGTTTCACGTTGGCCACCTTGCGGAAGCTGCGCTTCAGCATGGTCTGCATTTCGTTCTCGGCCCCACCTGCCAGCACCTTGGCCACGAAGGTGCCCCCTTCATCCAGCACGTCAAAGGCAAAGGCCAGCGCCGCCTCGACCAGTGCGATGATGCGCAAGTGGTCGGTGCCTTTGTGCCCCGATGCCGCTGCCGCCATGTCGGACATCAC
>JBJOQW010000007.1:0-19795 GCA_046049665.1 Pseudomonadota bacterium
AACCGATGGGCAGATCATCGGACCATGCGATCAGGAAGGCGCCAAGGGGGGGGCGGTAGTTGGGGGCGTCTGCGAGGGGAAGGGTGAGCATCTGGGGGGTGACACCGTCAATCTGGGCAGAGAGAAGCGCGTAGTAACGGGTCAGGCAGGCCAGTGCGGCGGGCGCATCAGGATCATCGGGGCGGATCTGCACGTGATCCTGCAGGATGATGGTGGCGATCAGGTCCATGGCCTTGATCAGTTCGCCTTGGCGGTTGCCTGCACGGGCGAAAACCTCTTGCGCCTTGGCATGGCCCAAGGCCTCATACGCGGCCATTTCGGCCTGACCGGCAGGCAAGAGGCGCGCGATGCGGCGGCGGCGGTCTTGCGGATCGGTGTCCAGTGCAATCAGACCCTCGTCTTCAAGGCCGCGCAGGATGCGGCTGAGAAGGCCTGCATCGAGTGACAGCTTCACACGGATATCGGCGATATCGCTGCCGTCGGGCCGGACAAGCTGCAACACGCGCGCCGCGCCAAGGGGGCGGCCGCGACCGAGATAAGAGGTGTCGAGTGCGCCAATCTCGGCGGTGACGGCACGGTTGAAGCGGCGCAGGCGGGCGATGGAGTCCAGCATGGTTGACCTTGGTCATGAAAATAACTTGACTTAAGTCAAGCAAACTGCGCGCGTCAAGCAATTTCGGCTTTACAGCAGAATGGCGGGGGGCCAAAACGATGGGCAAGCGAGGTGCAAGGGAGGCTTGTGTTGCGTCAAGGCTTTCCGGTTGCGGCCAAGGGCATGGTCATTGGCCTGTTGGGCGGGTCATTTGATCCGGCGCATGGGGGGCATGTGCAGCTGACGCGGGAAGCGATCAAGCGGATGCGGCTGGACGCGGTGTGGTGGCTGGTGACGCCTGCAAACCCGCTGAAGGCGCGGCAACCAGCACCGATGGCAGTGCGGCTGGCGCAGGCGCGGGCGGTGATGCGGCATCCGCGTGTGAAGGTGACGGGGCTGGAGGCAGAGTTGGGCACGGTGGCCACGGCGGATACGATTGACCGGTTGCGGGCGATCTATCCGGGGGTGCATTTCGTGTGGCTGATGGGGGCGGACAACCTTGTGCAGTTTCACCGCTGGGGGCGCTGGCGCGATATTCTGCGCAGCGTTCCGGTGGGCGTGCTGGCGCGGCCGGGGTCTGGTGTGGCGGCCCGGCTGAGTGTGGCGGCGCGGGCGTTCCGGGTGGACCGGGTGGCACAGGGCGAAGGGATTGGGGCGCGGCGTCCGCCGGCATGGTGTTTCGTGAACATGCCGTTGAATGATGCGTCATCATCGGCCATCCGTCTGCGGGGGGAATGGGGCGGCAAGCCTGCGCCTGCGGCCAGCAGGGCCTGAGGCCAGCGGCGCGGCGGGCCATCGCACCCCAGTGTGGCCGATCCGGGCTTTGCGCGGTCGGACGCTTTGGAAGCGTCGGCCGACGGCCGTCATGACGGTGGGCGGACGCTGACAGTCAGCGGACTGGCGCGCGATAGTGCATGCGGCGCACCGAGCGCGTCTTTGAGCGCATGAGAATGGTTTCGGTTTCAATCCAGCCGGGCTCTTGGCGAATTCCCTTCAGGATCGAGCCTTCGGTCACGCCGGTTGCTGCAAAGATCACATCCGCTGTCACCAGATCATCGCGGGTGTAGATGCGGTTCAGATCGGTGATGCCGGCCCGGCGCGCACGGGCGCGTTCATCATCATTGCGAAACAGAAGCTGGCCGTAAATCTGCCCGCCCATGCATTTGAGGGCGGCGGCTGCCAGCACCCCTTCGGGCGCACCACCCGAGCCCATGTACATGTCAATGCCGGTGACGGCACTTTCGGCGCAGTGAATGATGCCTGCAACGTCACCATCGGTGATCAGACGGATGGCGGCACCTGTGCTGCGCACTTCGGCAATCATTTCCTCGTGGCGGGGACGTTCGAGAATGCAAACGGTGATATCGCGTGCGGTGCCACCCTTGGCGGCTGCCAGCGCATGCACACGTTCGGCAGGCGACATGGCCAGCGTGACGGTGCCCACGGCATAGCCCGGCCCGATGGCCAGCTTTTCCATGTAGACATCGGGCGCATGCAGCAGCGTGCCTGCGGGGGCCATGGCAATGACGGTCAGCGCGTTGGGCATGTCTTTTGCCGTCAGCGTGGTGCCTTCCAGGGGGTCAAGCGCGATGTCGACCGCTGGCCCCTGGCCGGTGCCGACCTTTTCGCCAATGAACAGCATGGGGGCTTCATCGCGCTCGCCTTCGCCAATCACCACGGTGCCTGCAATATCCAGCAGGTTCAGCTGATCGCGCATGGCGTTCACGGCCGCCTGATCAGCTGCCTTTTCATCGCCGCGACCGATCAGCGCGGCACTGGCAATGGCCGCGGCTTCTGACACCCGCGCCAGACCCAACGAAAGCAAACGATCCTGAAATTCGGCCTGATTTGTCATGCTGTCCCCTTATGGTTGCGCCAGCCCTTAGCCGGGCCGGGCACATGCGGCAAGCCTGCTTGCGCTAACGGGATCGTCGTTTCAGACTTCCTCAATGCGGATCGCCACCGGCTGTCCCACCATCACCCCTGTCGCCGCAAAGCGCCCTGTGGCGTGGTTGATATCATCGCGTGTGGCCTTGTGCGTGACAATCAGCACCGGCGCCTCGGATGCGCCTGCATGGCCATACTGACGCATCCGGTCAATGCTGATGCCGGCCTCGCCCAGACAGGTGGCGATCTTGGCCAAGGCACCCGGTTTATCCAGCAGCGTCATCCTCAGATAATAAGGCGCAGGTGCCGTTGTGGCCGCGGCCACGGGCACCGCCAGACGCGCTGCAGGAACCCCGAAGGCCGGAATCCGCACGCCACGCGCCAGATCAATCACATCGCCCATCACCGCACTTGCCGTGGGGCCCATGCCCGCGCCGGGGCCGCGCAGCACGATCTGACCGACCGAGTCGCCTTCCAGCACCACCATGTTCGTGCCGCCCTGCAACTGGCCCAAGGGGCTGTCGGCTGGCACAAGGCAGGGCGTCATACGTTGTTCAAGCCCCCGGCCGGTCATCTGTGCCACGCCCAGAAGCTTGATCTTGTAGCCCATGTCAGCCGCCAGCCGGATATCATCAATGCTGACCGACCCGATCCCTTCCAGCTCGACCGCATCAAAGCTGACCTGCGTGCCGAAGGCGATGGCTGCCAGAAGGCTGAGCTTGTGGCCCGCATCAATGCCGCCCACGTCAAGGTTCGGGTCCGCTTCCAGATAGCCCAGTTGCCGTGCTTCCTCGAACACCGTCTCATAGGGCAGACCCGCGCTTTCCATCCGGGTCAGGATGTAATTGCAGGTGCCGTTCATCACGCCCATGACGCGGCGCATGGCATTGCCTGCCAGACCTTCGGTCAGGGCCTTGATCACCGGGATGCCGCCTGCCACTGCAGCCTCAAAGCGCAGGGCAAGGCCAGCCGCCTCGGCCGCCATGGCCAGCGCCTGCCCGTGATGGGCCAGCAGGGCCTTGTTGGCGGTCACCACATGTTTGCCTGCGGCAAGGGCAGCTTCGGTGGCGGCACGTGCGGGGCCTTCGTGGCCGCCCATCACCTCGATGAACACATCCACGTCATCGCGCCGGGCAAGGGCCACCGGATCGGTTTCCCAAGCAAAGCCCGACAGATCGGCATCGCGGTTCTTGCTGCGGTCACGCGCGGATACGGCGGTAATCACCACCGGGCGTCCGGCACGGGCGGCAATCAGGTCGGCGTGTTGCGCGATGATCTTGACCACGCCAATCCCCACGGTGCCAAGCCCCGCAATGCCAAGGCGCAAGGGAGCGGTGGTCTGGGGTTTGGCAGGCATACGGCGACTCCGGTTCTGGACTGAGGCCCTGTTAGCGGGTTCAGCTTCGGTTCACAACATCACCGCCCGGTGCAACATGCAAAAACGGCCCCCCGCCGGAACAGGGGGCTGCATCTGCACAGGCGCGCGAGCCTTACTGTGACAGGCGCAACTGGGTGATCTGCGAGGCGATCGTGTTGAAGACCGTGTTGATCGCCAGACCATTCGCCTCGTAGTAGTTCGCGGGCGTGGTGGCACAGTTGCGGATCTGGGTCTGGCCATTCGCCGGGGCCTCGAAAGCGATGCCATAGACAATCACGTTGTTGGCGCGGGCCAGATTGCACGATTGCTGCAGGCTGTTGTCCATGTTGGTGACAGACGCGTAGACATCTGTAAAATCTTCCATGGCGGCGATAAAGGCTGTGTAGCGCGTGTCGTAGTCGGTGCCAAGGGCACGGGCATAAAGTTGCCATGCAACCCAGCTCATCCGTTGGCTTTGCCACAGTTCGATCCAGGATTGCTGCACAGCCAGGCCACTGTCGTCGGCAGCCCCGGTCCAGGGGGTGGCGCGCCAGTCGTTCAGGTGGGGCACCCAGTATTCGTTTGTGCCAGCGCTTTCGGGCCGCCCGGTGGTGTGGCGGATCGAATATTCGCCATCCGTGCCGCGCCAGACCGGGCTGTCCTGTGTTGTGCTGCGGTAGGCAGGGGCGGTTGTGCGGTGGGCCACATGTTCGCCATCTGTCATCAACACAATGAATTTCATCTTGTTGGGGCTGTTGTAATCATAGGGACGGCCATTGAATGCGCTGGGAATATGCCCTTCGCCAATCAGTTCGTTGTAAACCGAGCGTGTGCCAGGGTCGATCATGGCCAGGCCCCATTTCATGCCCAGCGTGATCGAGGTGTTGCCACCTGCGTAAAGCGCATTGATGCGGGCCTTCAGGACTGTGGCGTCAGAGCTGGCGGGCAAGACAAGGTTCTGGGTCAGCGGGCCGGTTTCGGCATCGCCGTTGCGCGGGTTGCAGAACTGAAACTCGTTGACGCCGCCAGCGTTCCCGCGCGTAGCACGGCTGGTGTAGCTGTTGCCGCCGGTTGTGCCATTGGCGGGATCTGCGAAGATAGCGCGCGGAATGGGGGCGGTGCGGGAGATACCCGGAACGGCGAACATGCTGGCGGGAATTTCAAGGCAGTTTGCATTGGCCGCAGTCACCGGGCCGGTCGCATTGTATTTTGCGACCAGGTAGTCGGGCAGGTTGACCTGCGCGTTATAGGGCACGATCGATACCGACACGCGCTGATCGGTGTTATTGGCGGTGACGGTGTCAATAAAATCGGCGGCGGCGTCCTTGAGGTTGTCGATCTTGGTGCCACTCATCGAGCCCGAGACGTCAAGCACCAGCACGATTTCGATATCAGAGATGGACTGGGTCGCAGCCGAGCGGGCCGCAACGGTAAAGGTTTCAAAGCCCAGCAGCGGCGCAAAGATGTTGTCCTGTTGCCCGGTCGCCAAAGCCTGCACGGTGCGGGCGTTCGTGCCCTGCACGACGTTCACGCTTGTCAGATAAGGCCCCAGCCCGGATTTTTGCACATAGTCGCGGCATACCTGTTCGGGGTTAAGCGACTGGCGCAGTGCGGCCGAAGCAAGGGTGCAGCGGTCCAGCGTCTGTTGCAGCGATGTGCGGGTATGTTCCGAGCGCATCAGGTCAACCGCAAAGCCACCGATCATGACCATCAGCGAAAACAACAGGACAGAGAAGGTGGCAACGTTGCCATCCTCGGCTTTGGCAAAGCGGGCAAATGCTGTTTGGGCAATGCGGGGCAGTTGCGATGGCATTCCGGTCTCCTGGGGCGGCACTTGGGGTTTGGTTGTGTGGGGCTGCGTTGGCGGTCGGGGCAAAGGTGAAAAATGTCGTAAATTTGTTCGGACCCAAGCAAAGCTGGCCGTTTAAGGCGAAAATGTGGCAATTATGACCGGAGCAAGGTCTAATTCGACAGGGACTGAAACAGTTTCGCCGCAATTGCGCCATTGTTCAGACTGACGCAAAAAACCTGCATAAAATGCGATTCAGATTGTGGCGGAATTTGCCGCTGCGTCACGCGCGCAACGGGCTGATTCGGCGTTGGTTTGTGGGGTCAGGCTTCGCCGCGGGCGATCGCAGCGGCCAGCCTTTGCCGGGTGTCGGGTGCCAGCACGGGGCCGCGCATCAGACCTGCGCGGGCCCGCAGGCGGGCGGCGCGGGCGGCAAGGGCATTGGCAGATTCCGCGGTCGCACGGGGTTGGGCAACCCCTGCAAGCAGGTCATCCATCGGCAAAAGGCGAGGCGCGGGTGCGGCGTTGCCAGCGATGGGGGGAATGTCAGGCAATGGCGTGCAGGCCGCAAGCGGGGACAGCAGCAGCGCAAGCCAGAACGGCAGGGCCAGCGGCGTGAACCGGGTGCGGGGGCGGGGGTCTGACATGGGGGGCACGATAGGCGGGCTGGCGGGCGAAAGGCAAGGCCGCTTGCATGCGAAAGCGGCCCTGCAGACAGGCTGCAGGGCCGCGGGGCAGAATGGATGTCTGGACCGAAAGCCTAGCCAGTGCAGGTGGTTGCGGGCAAGCCTTCAATGCAAAGGGGGCTGAAACGGGTGGGGGTGGGCGTGAACTTTTGCAAGGTCATGTCCTGCACCTGAATGGCCTGCATGAAAGGCACGGCCAATGGTGGTTCATAATTCACCCAGGTTTCCGTCAGAATGCCGTATTCGGACGAGGCCATGATAGGCAGGCGCGGGGCCAGTGTCTGCAGGCTGGCGGTGGTCAGCTGCGGGCGCACGTTGCCGGGCGAACGGGACCACAGCACCTCGAACCGGTTGTTGGCGGGTACCCAGCGGTAGGATGTGACGCGCACCTCGGCGGTGTGCTGATTGTTCATCATGTAGCGGACGAAATCATCCCAGCGTTCAACCGTTGCCGCTGCGACAGGGGCCTGCTGCCGGCTTAGCGTATCGGCAAGCGCGTAGGTGGCCTTGTCCAGACGGTTGATTGAACGGAATGCATCCCAATAGACGACCATGGCCAGCAAGGCCCAGATCAGCAAGGGCAGCATGACCACGGTTTCGGCCACGATTGACCCACGTTCGTCGCGTCCGAAGGCGCGGATGCGTTTCATCAAGTGCAGCATGGATTGCCCCCTTCACATTTACCGTGGTTCGTTCACGAAACTGGACATGACGATCAAACCATATTCGCCGCTTGTGCCCGGCTGATTGTCGGTCAGCCCTTTGCCGATGCCGATGAATGTGTCGCCCAGGCCCAGGGTCGGGAATATGGCCTTTTGCAGCACACAGACCCGGGTCAGCATCAGTTCGTGCTGCCCGCCGGGGTTATAGGCCTCGGGCGGTTGCACGGCTTGGGTCCGGTCTACACAGCCCGGAGCACCGGTCGGCATGTTCCAGACCGCCATGTCGACCGGCAGCATCTCGATCCGGATCGAGGATACGCAATCCTTGATGATCACGGTTTCGCCGCAGATGCGCGTTTTCAGCGTGGCCGACGTTGGGTTTGCGATCATGCCAAGACGCAGTTCGCGCATTGTCATGTCGACGGCACGCTCCAGCATCACAGAGCGCATCATCAGCAGGCCGGATTCAAACGACATCATGAAGATGCCAAAGATCATCGGCAACACAACCACGAATTCCGCCGTCATGTTGCCATCTTCCTGGCGCCGGAAGGCGCGCAGGCGACGGGACAGGGACCTGATCATTGGGTCAACCTCAGCTGGCTGATGCGGGCTGCAATTGACTGGAATGCTGTCGCAACGTTCAGCGTGGAGGCTTCATAGTAATGCGTCAGGCTGGTGGCGCAATTCCGGATCTGGGTCTGGCCGTTCACGGGTGCTTCGAACGCAATTCCGTATACGACCACATTCAATTCACGGGCCTGGTTGCACACGGACTGCAGCTGGCTATCCATTTCCTCGACCGATGTGATTGTGCGTATCAAGTCCATTTTGGTGTTGAACTTTGCAACGCGGTCATTGTGGTCTGTGCCAAGGGCGCGGGCGTGGAACTGCCAGGCAACGTAGGATACGCGCAGACTTTTCCACACTTGTGGCCAGGTCAGCTGAACCGGGTTGGTGCCCTGTGGCCCTGCCGTCCAGGCCGTTGGTGCACAAGTCGCGGAAACGTTGGCAGTTACTGCGTTAGACGGCGCAGAGCATCTGGATGGAATGAAGTACTGATTGGTGCCAGCAAAGCTTGGGCGCCCTGTGGTGTGACGTACCGAATAGATACCCTCGGACGAACGCCAGATGCCCGAATTTCCGGTGCGGTAGTCATCATTCAGCCGGTTTGCCGTGAAGTTTTCACCATCGGTCATCAGCACGATGATCTTCATCGATTGGGCAGGTGTGCCCGCCACTGTATAGTCAAACGGCCGGCCCGTCAGTGCTGCGGGCATGTGGCCAGCTGTCCGGAGTTGGGTGAACATCGTCCGGTTGGCAGGGTCAAGCATGGCCATGCCCCACTTCATGCCTGCATTGATCGAGGTTGCACCCGTGCCCACCAGATCATCAATATTTGCATGCAGGCCGCGGACTTCAGTTGAGGTGCCAGCGTTTTGGGTTTCATTCCGGTTGTGTGGCAGGCGCACGATGTTGCCGGTGCTTTTGGGGCACCACAGGCTGATCGGGGTTGCGCCGGCGGTTGAGGTAGGGTCGCGATGACGGTTGCGCCAAAAATAAGTGGTTGTCTGGTCTGCCGCGTTATAGGACGCTTCGGTTGGCTGGAACGCATCGACAAAGCCGGTTTGTGGCAGGCCAAGGGTGCGTGAAATACCATTGGTAAGATAGACACTGGGCGGCAGATCCACGCAGTCAACATTGGTTTCCTGGCCGTGCTGATGGGTGATGTTGTATTTTGCAGCCAGAACGGGCCCAAGGTTGACCTGGCCGTTGTATGGCACGATTGCAATTGACGTGCGGTTTTCCGTATCGTTGGCCAGAACCGTCGTGGTGAACGCTTTCGCGGCCGCCTTCATGCTGGGAAGGCGGTTCTCGTTCGGGGCCTGGACCATCGAGCCTGACACGTCAAGCACAAGTGCGATTTCCACGTTGGTCACGGCCTGCATGGCCGAAGACCGGGCTGGCACGTCGAAATCGGGAATACCCAGCAGGCCTGCAAAGATGGTTGGCATCTTGATCTTGGCGCTGGCCTCAACTATGGCGTATGTGTCGGTCGTGCTGCCACCTGTGACCTTGACACTGCTGGCCGGAATGGTCAGCCCCGCCTTCGAAGTATAGTCCTGGCACACAGCCGTGCGGTTCAGCGTCTGCTTCAGGGCCGCAGCCGCAAGGGTGCAGCGGTCAAGCGTCTGTTGCAACGATGTCCGCACGTTTTCGTAGCGCATGAGGTCAACAGCAAGACCGCCGCACATGACCATCAGCGAAAACAACAGTACCGAGAACGTGGCAACGTTCCCGTCTTCCTTGCGTACAAAGCGCTTTACGGATCTTGCAGCGATCGTCCGAGCAGATTTCGACATGACTTATCCCCTTCTTCACGGACCGGTGGCAGCCGGGCCGCGAATACATTTGTGCAAGGGTCAGCAAAGCCTGATCGCTGTGGCAAATGTGTGGCGTGATTAATGAATGTTGGCGGAGAAAACGCAGTGGTCGAAACAGTCTTTGCGTACATCGGCGATTGTGTTGTTCGGGGAAACGACCGGTGGGCCAAACATGCCTGTAGAGCTGGGGAATGGGGCCGCAGACCAGTGGTTGGCTGATGGCAGGGCAGGCGATTCGGATCGTTCATAAACTGCAAAAAATTTAGGCAACTTCTGTCGTTTTGACGTGATCTGTTTACCAAGTTCGGTTAGGGAGCGGACAGTCCACGCGTATCGCAGGGGCCGCCAAACAGGGAGAATGGCATGCAGATTCAAGGCGAACCGAGTTTCCGGCAATCAGTTGACCTGATGTTCAACAGGGCCGTGGGCCTTATGGACCTGTCACCGGGCCTTGAGCAGAAGATCCGGGTCTGCAACTCTACCTACACGGTGCGTTTCGGTGTGCGCCTGCGCGGCAAGATTGAAACCTTTACGGGTTACCGCGCGGTACACTCGGAACATATGGAACCCGTCAAGGGCGGCATCCGCTACGCGATGAGTGTGAACCAGGACGAGGTTGAGGCGCTGGCCGCCCTGATGACCTACAAATGCGCCTTGGTTGAAACGCCCTTTGGCGGATCAAAGGGTGGGCTTTGCATTGATCCGCGCGCCTGGGATGTGCACGAACTGGAACTGATCACCCGCCGTTTCGCCTATGAACTTATCAAGCGCGACCTGATCCATCCGGCGCAGAACGTGCCCGCACCTGATATGGGCACGGGTGAGCGTGAAATGGCATGGATTGCCGACCAGTACGCGCGCATGAACACGACCGACATCAACGCCAAGGCCTGCGTCACCGGCAAACCCCCGCATGCAGGTGGTATTCAGGGCCGGGTCGAGGCGACGGGGCGCGGCGTGCAATTCGCCTTGCGCGAATTCTTCCGCCATCCGGAAGATGTGGCGCTGGCCAAGCTTTCGGGCAGCCTTGATGGCAAGCGCGTGGTGGTGCAGGGCCTTGGCAATGTGGGCTACCACGCGGCGAAATTCCTGTCAGAGGAAGACGGCTGCATCATCACGGCCGCGATCGAACGCGATGGCGCGTTGGTCAATGACAAGGGCCTGAACATTGAAGACATTCACCAATGGATGAAAAAGCACGGCAGCATCAAGGGCTACGCTGGGGCGACCTATGTCGAAGACGGCGCGGCATTGCTGGAAGCCGAATGTGACATTCTGATCCCGGCGGCGATGGAAGGCGTGATCCACAAGGGCAATGCTGGCAACATCAAGGCCCCGCTGATTGTCGAGGCGGCGAACGGCCCGATCACCTTTGGCGGGGACGAGATTTTGCGCGCCAAGGGCGCGGTCATCATTCCCGACATGTATGCCAACGCGGGCGGCGTGACGGTGTCATATTTCGAATGGGTCAAGAACCTGTCGCACATCCGCTTTGGCCGCATGCAGCGCCGCGCCGAAGAGGCCCGCCACCACCTGCTGGTGGCCGAACTGGAACGCCTGTCTGCCGACAAGGGCCTTGGCTGGACCATGTCGCCCGACTTCAAGGACAAATACCTGCGCGGGGCAGGGGAGCTGGAGCTGGTACGCTCTGGCCTTGATGACACGATGCGCGGTGCCTATCAGGCCATGCGCGAAATCTGGCACGGGCGCGCCGATGTGGAAGATCTGCGCGTCGCGGCCTATATCGTGGCGATCAGCCGCGTCGCATCGACCTACCAATCCAAGGGCCTGTAAGGGCAGACCACCATCCGCGACACTATTTGTCGCGGATGGTCATCTTTCACCAGTGCTGACTTGCTATCCCACCCTCAGCGGGGTTTGATAACCCGGCAGGTCAAAGGGGTTGCTGGCGCATGCGCTATTCCGGGCTGAAAGTTATCACCGAAGGGTTGTTCGGCAACAAGGGCTGGACACCGGCATGGCGCGACCCCGCCCCCAAGGCGCAATATGATGCCATCATCATCGGCGGTGGCGGGCACGGGCTGGCCACAGCGTTCTACCTTGCCAAGAACCACGGGCTGACCAACATCTGCGTTCTGGAAAAATCGCATATCGGGTCAGGCAACATTGGCCGCAATACCACGATCGTGCGGGCGAACTATTTCCTCAAGGGCAATTCCGAATTCTATTCGCATTCCATGAAGCTGTGGGAGCAGATGGAGTCGGAACTGAACTACAACGTCATGCATTCGCAGCGTGGCCTGATCAACCTGTTCCATTCCGATGGCCAGCGCGATGCCTTTGTGCGGCGCGGCAATATGATGATCAATCAGGGCGATGACGCCATTCTGCTTGACCGTGAAGGCGTGCGCGAGCAACTGCCCTACCTGGATTTCGAGCAGACGCGCTTTCCCATCTATGGCGGCCTATGGCACAAACGCGGCGGATCGGCCCGGCATGATGCCGTGGCATGGGGCTATGCACGCGGGGCTGACCGGCGCGGGGTTGACCTGATCCAGAACTGCGAAGTCACCGGCATTGATGTGGAAGGCGGCCGCGTGGTGGGCGTGCAAACCACACGCGGGGCCATCCGCGCACCCAAGGTGGGGATCATCGTGGCGGGCCGGTCCAGCCAGGTGGCGGCGATGGCGGGCATGCGCCTGCCGATCGAAAGCCATGTGTTGCAGGCTTTTGTGACCGAAGGGCTGAAGCCTGTGATCGACCATGTCGTCAGCTTTGGCATGGGGCATTTCTATATCAGCCAGTCCGACAAGGGCGGATTGGTGTTCGGTGGTGATCTGGATTTCTACGCAAGCTACGCCGCGCGCGGCAACCTGCCCATGGTCGAACATGTGATGGAGGCAGGCATGACGTTGATGCCGATGATCGGGCGGGCCAAGGTCTTGCGGTCATGGGGCGGGATCATGGACATGTCGCCGGACGGCAGCCCGATCATCGACAAGACCCATATCGACGGGCTGTTCCTTGATTGCGGCTGGAACTACGGCGGCTTCAAGGCCGTGCCTGCATCGGGTTGGTGCATGGCGCATCTGATGGCGACCGGGGAAAGCCACCCGGTGGCTGCGCGCTTCAAACTCAACCGTTTTGCGACGGGGCATCTTCTGGATGAAGAAGGCACCGGCAGCCAGCATAATTTGCACTAGCCATGACAAGACCGTTCTTGCGCCCACATTCGGATGCCTTCGGCGAGGATATTTATCCCAGCGTGAAAGGCCATTTCACTTTGGTCCAAATATCCCGGGGTGAGGCCGCAGGCCGAGGGGCAGCGCCCCTGTGCAACCTCATCACCAGAAAGGCCGCCTGATGCAAATCCCTTGCCCCCTTTGCGGCCTGCGTGACCGGCGTGAATTTTACTACTACGGCGCGGCAGATTACCTGCACCGCCCGGCATCGGATGACCTGAAGGCCTGGGATGATTACCTGCATAACCGCGACAACCCCGCAGGCCCCACGCGCGATCTGTGGTATCACGAACAGGGCTGCACGCAGTGGCTGGCGGTCACGCGCAACACCGTGACCCATGCCATTGAAAAGGCAGAGCTTGTGGCGGGGCTACAGCCATGAGGGTGCAAGGCAAAGGGCTGGTTGACCGCAACACCACACTTGGTTTCCGCTTTGACGGGCGCGAATATACCGGGTTTCAGGGTGATACGCTTGCCTCGGCCTTGCTGGCCAGTGGTGTCAAACTGGTAGGCCGCAGTTTCAAATACCACCGCCCGCGCGGGGTGATGACGGCGGGATCAGAAGAGCCGAACGCGCTGGTCGAGGTGCTGGAGGCAGGCCAGCAAACGCCGAACGTACGGGCAACGATGCAAGAGGTGTTTGGCGGGCTTGAGGCGCGCAGTCAGAACCGTTTCCCCAGCCTGCGCTGGGATGTGCTGAGCGTGAATGACGCGCTGTCGCCGTTTTTCAGCGCGGGGTTTTACTACAAGACCTTCATGTGGCCGCGTGCATTCTGGGAGAAAATCTACGAACCCGCCATCCGCCGCGCGGCGGGGCTTGGCAGCCTGTCTGGGCGGCATGATGACGGGGTGTATGAAAAGGCCTATGCGCATTGTGACCTGCTGATCATCGGGGCGGGGCCAGCGGGGCTGATGGCGGCGCTGACGGCAGCGCGGTCGGGGGTGGATGTGATCCTGGCGGACGAATCTGCGCAGATGGGCGGGCGCTTGCTGGCGGAAACCATCACGCTGGATGGTATGGCGGGGGCGGAGTGGGTGGCGGGCGTGCTGGCCGAACTGGCGGCAATGCCCAATGTGCGCCTGATGCCGCGCACAACGGTGACGGGCGCCTATGATGACGGCAGTTATGGCGCGTTGGAGCGGGTGGGGCTGCATCTGCCCCCGCAGCCGCATTTGCCGCGCGAGTGTTTCTGGCGCATCCGCACAGCGCGCGCGATCCTGTGTGCGGGGGCGCTGGAGCGCAGCATCGCCTTTGCCAACAATGACCGGCCGGGCATCATGATGGCGGGGTCGGTGCGGGCCTACCTTAACCGTTATGGCGTGGCAGCGGGTCAGCGGGTGGCGATCTTTGCCAATAATGATGATGCGCGTCGCACGGCGCGTGATCTGGCGGCGGCGGGGGTGACGATTGCGGCGCTGATCGACAGCCGCGAAGATGCCAGCCTGGATGAGGATTTCCCGGTGCACCGGGGGGCGGTTGTGGCCGACACAAAGGGGCGGCATGGGCTGACCTCGGTCACAGTGCAGCAGGGGTCCAGCAGTTTTCAGCTGGAAACGGATTGCCTGGCCGTATCTGGCGGCTGGAACCCGGCAGTGCATCTGACCTGCCACATGAACGGTCGGCCCACCTGGCGCGAGGATCTTGCAGCCTTTGTGCCCACGCCAGGTGCCGTGCCGGGCATGACTGTTGCGGGTGCGGCCAATGGTGATTTTTCAACGCTTACTTGCCTGAAGTCGGGGGCTGAAGCCGCAAAAATTGCACTTATCGAACTTAATGCCAAAGCTGCGCCTGTCACGTTGCCCGAAGCAGATGACAGCCCTTATCGCCTGCAGCCCTTGTGGCAGATCCCGCATCAGGGGCGGGCCTGGATTGATTTTGCCAATGATGTCACGGTCAAGGATGTGAACCTGTCGGCGCAGGAAGGCTTCCGGTCGGTCGAGCACATGAAGCGTTACACGACCCAAGGCATGGCGCCGGATCAGGGCAAGAATTCCAACGTGGTGGCCTTGGCCGTGCTGGCCGATGCCACGGGCCAGACCATTCCTGAAACCGGCACGACCGTGTTCCGCCCGCCCTACAGCCCTGTCTCCATCGCCGCCATGGGGGCTGGCGGCAGGGGCGCTGGCTTTGCGCCGCAGCGGTTTTTGACATCGGATCAGGCCAGCCGCGACAGGGGCGCGCCGATGATAGAGGCGGGCCTTTGGTACCGCCCCAGCTATTTCCCGAAACCGGGTGAGACGACATGGCAGCAGGCCTGCGCGCGTGAGGTGACGATGGTGCGCCAAAGCGTGGGCGTGGCCGATGTCTCGACCCTGGGCAAGATTGATATTCAGGGGCGCGATGCGGCGCGGTTTCTGGATTATGTCTATACAAATACCTTCTCGACCCTGCCCGTAGGCCGCGTGCGCTATGGCCTGATGCTGCGCGAAGACGGGCATGTGCTGGATGACGGCACGACGGCGCGGCTGGGTGATAACCATTTCCTGATGACCACGACCACGGCTGCGGCTGGCCTTGTGATGCGGCATCTGGATTTCGTGCATCAGGCGTTTTGTGGCGATTGGGACGTGCGGTTCATTTCGGTCACCGAGGCTTGGGCGCAGTTTGCGGTGGCGGGGCCGATGGCGCGGCACCTGCTGAAAACCATGGCCGATATCCCCGATCTGCCGTTCATGGGCTGCACCGATATCACCCTGAACGGCAACAGGGCGCGGCTCTTCCGTATCTCTTTCTCGGGCGAGGTTGGCTATGAACTCGCCGTGCCCACCCGATATGGTGAGGCAGTGTTCCGCGATCTGGTGGCGCGGGCGGATACTCTAGGGGGTGGGCCCTACGGGATGGAGGCGCTGAACGTGCTGCGCATCGAAAAGGGGTTCATCACACATGCGGAAATTCATGGGCGGGTGACGGCGTTCGATATTGGCATGCAGGGCATGGTCAGCACCAAGAAAGACTGCATCGGCAAGGCGGCCAGCCAGCGCCCGGGGCTGATGGGGCCAGAGCGTGAGCAGTTGGTGGGCTTGCGCCCCTTGGGCGATGCGATGATCACGGCGGGGGCGCATCTGTTTACACCGGGGGATGCGATCGGGCGTGAGGAAAGCCAGGGCTATGTCACATCCGTGGGCCCGTCGCCCACGTTGGGCGGCTGGCTGGGCCTTGGGTTCTTGCGCAACGGCCGCGCGCGGCATGGTGAACGCATCCGGCTGGTGGACCATTTGCGCGGGATTGATCTGTTGTGTCAGGTGTCGGACCCTGTGTTCCACGACAAAGAGGGGGCGAAACTGCGTGCCTGAGATCATTGCCAAACTGCCCTTGGGCCATGCGCCCGTGACCCATGGCCATACCACGCTGGCCGAATGGCCTTTGCCGCGCATCACCTCGGTGGCACCCTTTCAGGGGCAAGACAAGGCCGTGGCCAAGGCATTGAAAACAATGGGCCTGACCTTTCCTGCGCCCAATGCGGCCGTTACCTCGAAGGGAACGGGCTGCCTGATCTGGACGGGGCGCAATCAGGCGTTTCTGCTGGACGCGGACCCTGCACCGCTGGAGGGTTTGGCGGCGCTGACGGATCAGACGGATGGCTGGTGCGGCCTGATGCTGACCGGGGCAGGGGCAGCGGATGTGCTGGCGCGGCTGGTGCCGGTGGATTTGCGCGACAGCCGTTTTCCTGTGGGGCGCTGCATTCGCACCGGACTGAACCATATGAACATGGTCCTGTGGCGTTGGGATGACGGGTTTGCGTTGCTGGTGTTTCGGTCGATGGCGCGCACGGCATGGCATGAGTTGACCGAGGCGATGCAAACTGTGGCCGCCCGCCACTGATGCTGACTGATGCAGATATCGGTGAACTGACGGCGCTGCGCCATGATCTGCATCGCCACCCCGAAGTGTCGGGGCGTGAGGAGCACACGGCTGCCACAGTGGCCCGGCTGTTGGCTGAACAGAACCCCGATCAGATCATCAGCGGCCTTGGCGGGCATGGCGTGGCCGCGGTGTGGCAAGCCAAAGAACCCGGCCCGACGGTGATGTTCCGCGCCGAGCTTGATGCCTTGCCGATCACGGAAACGGGCGCGCTTGCCTATGTCTCGCAAAGCCCCGGCACAGCGCATCTGTGCGGGCATGACGGGCATATGGTGACGCTGCTGGCGCTGGCGCGGCTGATCCGGCGGGCACCACCGCAGCGGGGGCGGGTGGTGCTGATGTTCCAACCGGCAGAGGAAACGGGGGCCGGGGCGCGGGCGGTGATGGCGGACCCGGCCTTTGCGGCATTGCGCCCTGATTTCGCCTTTGCGCTGCACAACATGCCGGGGCTGCCCTTTGGCCATGCGCGGCTGACGGATGGGGTGTTCAGCTGCGCCTCGCGCGGGGTGAAGATCACGCTGACGGGGCGCACGGCGCATGCGTCGCAGCCCGAAACCGGCATCTCGCCCGCGCAGGCGCTGGCTGAACTGATCCCGGCACTGTCGGCGCTTGGCCCCGGTGGCGCGCTGACGCCTGATTTCCGGCTGGTGACAATCTGCCACGCGCGGCTGGGCGAACCGGCCTTTGGCATCGCACCGGGTGAGGCCGATCTGCTGGTCACCCTGCGCACCCTGACGGATGGCCCGATGGCCGCACTGGAAGGAAAGGTTGCGGATGTGATCGGGCAGGTCGCGGCGCGCCATGGGCTGGGCCATGCCTGCGAGGTGCATGATATCTTTGCCGCAACGGTGAATACGCCGGGGGCAGCGCAGCAGATGGCGGCAGCGCTGGCGGCACTGGGCATCTCGACCACAGCCGATAACCTGCCCATGCGCCCGTCCGAGGATTTCGGGGCCTTCGGGGCGCATGGCACCGATCTGTGCATGATCCTGCTGGGCGCAGGCGAAAACCTGCCCGCCCTGCACAATCCGGACTATGATTTCCCTGATGCGCTGATCCCCATCGGCGCGCGCCTGTTTCACCGATTGATGGCCGATCTGCTGCACTGACTCGACATCATCGCGCAGCGGCCCAATATAGCAGGCATGAGTCTGCCACCCGGTTTCATTGACGAACTGCGCACGCGTGTGTCGCTTTCTTCCATTGTTGGAAAGAAGGTCACTTGGGACATGCGCAAATCCAACATGGGCAAGGGTGACTGGTGGGCACCTTGCCCGTTCCATCAGGAAAAATCTGCGTCTTTTCATGTGGATGACCGAAAGGGCTATTACTACTGCTTTGGCTGCCATGCCAAGGGCGATGCCGTCAGCTTTGTGAAGGAAACCGGCAATGTCGGCTTCATGGAAGCGGTAGAGATTCTGGCGCGAGAGGCGGGCATGACCATGCCTGCGCGTGATCCGCGCGCGGCAGAGAAGGCCGATCATCGCACGCAACTGGTGCAGATCATGGAAGAGGCGGTGAAATGGTTCCGCCTGCAACTGCGCACCAGTGCAGCAGGCCCCGCGCGTGATTATCTGACCAAACGCAAGCTTTCGCCCGAAGCGCAGGACCGTTGGGATATTGGCTTTGCGCCGGATGCGCGGCAGGCGCTGTTTCAGGCGATGGTGCAAAAGGGCTTTGCGCCCGACATGATCGTGGCGACGGGGATATGTGCCAAGGCGGATGACGGGTCGATCTATGACCGCTTTCGCGACCGCATCATCTTTCCCATCCGCGATGCGCGGGGGCGGGCGATTTCGCTGGGTGGGCGGGCCATGGCGGCAGATGCGCGGGCGAAATACCTGAACGGGCCAGAGACGGACCTGTTCGACAAGGGGCGCAACCTGTACAACCATGCCTCGGCGCGTGAGGCTGCGGGCAAAGGCCAGCCGCTGATCGTGGCGGAAGGCTATATGGATGTGATCGCGCTGTCCGAGGCGGGCTTCAAGGCGGCTGTCGCGCCCCTTGGCACGGCGGTGACGGAAGACCAGTTGCGCCTGATGTGGCGTATTCACCCCGAACCGATCATTGCACTGGATGGCGATACGGCGGGCATTCGCGCAGCGCTGCGGGTGATTGATCTGGCACTGCCGATGCTGGAGGCGGGCCAGGGCCTGCGCTTTGCCGTGCTGCCGGGGGGGATGGACCCGGATGATCTGATCCGCGCCAATGGTGCGGGGGCGATGCAGGCGGTGATTGCGGGGGCGGAACCCATGGTCAACCTGCTGTGGCGGCGCGAAACCGACGGGCGTAATTTTGACAGCCCTGAACGCAAGGCGACGCTGGATAAATCCCTGCGCGCGGCATTGTTGCGGATCAAGGATCCGTCGATCCGCAGCCATTATAGTGAAGAGATCAAGCGGTTGCGGGCGGTGCTGTTTGGTGCAGCTGTGCGCCCGCTGCGCGGCCCGAAGGGTGGGTGGAACACTGCGCCCGCAGCCCCGGTTGCCACATCGAAAGCATCGCTTCTGGCGGGGGCATCGGACCGCGTGGAAGACCGGCTGCTGGCCTCGGTGCTGCTGGCAACGCTGATCCGGCATCCCGGCCTGATTGTGCGCTTTGAATCGGCGCTTGAAACGCTGGTGTTTGAAGGAGCGGATCACCGCGCCCTGTCTGGCCTGCTGCTGCGCCATGGCCATGATCTGCCCACGCTGCGCGACCGCCTGTCGCATGAGGCAGGCACGGCCCTTGAAACGCTGATGGCCGAACGCCATGTCCAGATTGCCCCACCCGTGCAATCAGACGACCTTGACCTTGCCACTGCCTGTGTGGCCGAAGCCTTGGCAAAACTGTCCGCCCGGCGCGGTGCCTTGCGTGAAATCGAGGATGCGATGGAAGATATGACCGGCCTTGTTGACGAAGGCCTGACATGGCGTTTGGGGCAGGCGGCCGAGGCGCGCAATCGTGCTGACAAGACCAATCTGGAGGATGCCGATATGGGAGAAGACCGCGCTGCCCTGTCAAAACACCTGCAAAGCCTGATTGATGGTCAGGTTTGGGTAAAGAAAAGCCGCTAATTCGCCCCTATCCCCTTCCGAATCGCGTGATTCGCGCTATTGATTCGACAACCACCCACTGATTCGCATATCGGAGGCTTCATGGCCCTTAAAGACACCGACGACGGCAAACCCGAAGGCGATGAAGCCGATGTTTCGCTGGACATGAGCCAGGCCGCGGTCAAGAAGATGATCGCCGATGCGCGCGAGCGTGGCTATATCACCTATGATCAGCTGAATGCCGTGCTGCCACCCGAACAGGTGTCATCCGAGCAGATCGAAGATGTCATGGCGATGCTGTCGGAAATGGGCATCAACGTCATTGATAACGACGAGGC
>JBJOQW010000008.1:0-2524 GCA_046049665.1 Pseudomonadota bacterium
AGCATGCCAAGGGCCAGAATGATCACATGGCCGTTCTGCAGGAAGATGTTGGTGATGTTCGGTGCCTGCAGGAACATCGGCTTGCCCTGCATCCCCACAAGCAAGGAGAACAGCGCCACAATCGCCACCAATGCCAGCAGCATGCCGTTTTCACGCAAATGGCCCGCCAGTGCGCTTTTGTTGTTATCCGCCATCAGGCCACCCTCCCCACATCTTTCACAATCAGCGCCATGATCTTTTCCTGGCTCGCCTCATCGCGGGAAAGCTCCCCCACGATGCGGCCTTCGTTCATCACATAGATGCGGTCGCACATGCCCAGCAGTTCCGGCATTTCCGATGAAATCATCAGCACACCCCGCCCGGCTTCGGCCAACTCCTTCATGATCGTGTAAATCTCGAACTTCGCGCCCACATCAATGCCGCGCGTCGGTTCATCCAGGATCAGCAGGTCAGGTTCCGTGAACAGCCATTTCGACAAGACCACCTTCTGCTGGTTTCCCCCCGACAGGTTCACCACCTTTTGCTGCACAGATGGCGTGCGTATCGCCAACTGCTTGCGGTATCCTTCCGCCACCTGCGCCTCGCGCCGTTTGTCCAGCACAGACCGCGTTGCAATGCCCGCCAGATTGGCCAGACTGATGTTCTTCAGGATCGGTTCATCCAGGATCAGGCCCAGCACCTTGCGGTCTTCCGTCACATAGGAAATCCCCGCCTCGATCGCCTTTTTCACCGTCGACACATCCACAGGCCGCCCGTGCATCCGCACCGTGCCCTGATGCCCCTTGCCATAGCTGCGCCCGAAGATCGACATGGCCAGTTCCGTGCGCCCCGTGCCCATCAGCCCCGCAATGCCCACAATCTCGCCCTTGCGCACGTTCAGCGATACGCCCTTGATCATCTGCCGCCCCGCCTGTTCCGGGTGCTGGCAAGACCAGCCTTCCACCTGAAACAGCATCTCGCCTGCGTTCAGCACGCGTTCCGGATAGCGGTGCGCCATGTCGCGCCCCACCATATCCCGGATGATCCGGTCTTCCGAAATCTCGTCCTTGGTCAGCGTTGATACCGCCGCCCCGTCCCGGATCACCGTGATCCGGTCCGCCACGCGGCTGATCTCGTTCAGCTTGTGGCTGATGATGATCTGCGAAACGCCCTGCGCCTTCAGCTCCAGCATCAGGTCCAGCAGCCGGTCAGCGTCTGCTTCCTGCAAGGCCGCTGTCGGCTCATCCAGAATCAGCAATTTCACGTTCTTGGACAGGGCCTTGGCAATTTCGATCAGCTGCTGCTTGCCCACGCCCAGCTTGCCCACCACCGCCCCCGGCGGCTCGTTCAGGCCCACCTGCCGCAGCAGGCCTTCCGTTTTCTGAAATGCCTGCGGCCATGAAATCACGCCGTTCCTGGCCACTTCATTGCCCATAAACAGGTTCTCGGCGATCGACAGCAAAGGGATCAGCGCAAGTTCCTGATGGATGATGATGATGCCCTTTTCCTCGCTGTCGCGAATGCTGCGGTTGCGCAGCGGCACCCCGTTGTAGATGATTTCGCCGTCAAAGCTGCCATGCGGGTACACACCCGACAGCACCTTCATCAGTGTTGATTTGCCTGCACCGTTTTCGCCGCAGATCGCATGAATCTCGCCCGCCTCAACCGAAAGGCTGACCCGATCAAGCGCTTTCACGCCCGGGAACACCATGCTGATGTCCCGCATTTCCATCAGTGCTGTCATTTGTCCTCCCCCAAGGCAGGCCCACCCGCAGCGCGGCGGATGGGCCCTTGGGATAGCTTACTGGATCTGGTCGGCGGTGTAATAGCCCGAACCAACCAGAACCTCTTCATAGTTGGCCAGATTCACCGAAACCGGCTCCAGCAGGTACGACGGCACAACTTTCACGCCGTTGTCATAGGTCGAGGTGTCGTTGATTTCTGGCTCGCCACCGGCCAGCACCGCATCCACCATCTTCACGGTCACTTTTGCCAGTTCGCGCGTATCCTTGAAGATCGTCGAATACTGCTCGCCTGCGATCATCGATTTGACCGACGGGATTTCCGCATCCTGTCCCGTCACGATCGGCATTGGCAGATCGCCCGAGCCATAGCCCACGCCCTTGACCGATGACAGAATGCCGATCGACAGCCCGTCATAAGGCGACAGCGCGCCGTGCAGCTGCGTGCTGCCATAGTTCGACGACAAGAGGTTATCCATGCGCGCCTGTGCAACGGCACCATCCCAACGCAGTGTGCCCACCACGTCCATGCCCATCTGGCCCGACGGGATGACAATGTCACCCGACGCGATCAGCGGGTCGAGAACCGACATGGCGCCGTTGTAGAAGAAGAAGGCGTTGTTGTCGTCAGGCGAGCCGCCGAAAAGTTCGACATTCCAAGGCTTTACGTCCGGGAAACGCTCTTTCAGACCAGCGACCAGCGATTCTGCTTGCTGCACGCCAACCTTGAAGTTGTCGAAGGTGGCATAGTAGTCAACATTGCCGCTGTCACGGATCAGGCGGTCATAAGCGATAACCTTGAT
>JBJOQW010000009.1:0-17282 GCA_046049665.1 Pseudomonadota bacterium
GGGTGGTGCCGGCGTGGTGGCGGGCGTCATGCGCACCTTGGCCCTGCGCAAGGCAAAGGCGAATGTCGTGGGCCGTGTCGGGCTGGTGGAAAACATGCGCTTGCTGCGCGCCTGACGGCCCACCACGTCCATGCCCATCTGGCCTGATGGAATGGCAATATCGCCAGCGTCGATCAGCGGCTGCAGAACCGACATTGCGCCGTTGTAGAAGAAGAAGGCGTTGTTGTCGTCAGGGCTGCCACCGAACAGTTCCACGTTCCAAGGCTTCACGCCTGCAAAACGTTCGTTCAGGCCCGCCACAAGGGATTCTGCCTGCTGCACGCCGACCTTGAAGTTATCAAACGTGGCATAGTAATCGACCGAACCGCTGTCACGGATCAAACGGTCATATGCGATAACCTTGATGCCCTGTGCCGCTGCGTTATCCAGCGCGTTCGACAGCGTGGTGCCGTCAATCGCCGCGATCACCAGCGCCTTCACGCCGGACGTGATCATGTTTTCGATCTGGGCAAGCTGCGTCGGGATATCATCCTCGGCATACTGCAGGTCGGCGGTATAGCCAGCCTCGGTGAAGGCCTTCACCATGGAATCACCATCCGAAATCCAGCGGGATGACGATTTGGTCGGCATTGCGATGCCAACGGCACCTTTGTCTTGCGCGAAAGCAGGCAGTGCCGACAGAGCGGCGGTCGTACCAGCAAGGGCCATAAGGCCACGGCGGTTCAAAATCATCTGTTTCCTCCCGATGATATTTGGCGTGTTTTCCGCACAAAGCCTGCGTTGATCACAGGTGCCAGCGGATGGCGCGCAGATTGCAGTTCAGACATATATCTGTCAAATAGCGTATCAGCTATTAATCATAACAAAAAGGCCATGATTTTGTCACCCGCCACTCTTGCCAATCACTTGCGTCAGTTCAAACCGGTGCAGCTGCGCCTGCTGGCGGAACTGGGGCAGTCTGTGGCGCTTGGTGTGGCCGCGGCCCGCGTAGGAATTGCCCAGCCTGCGGCATCGCGTCTGCTGGCCGAAATGGAGCAGGTTCTGGGCCTGCCATTGCACGAACGGCAAGGCCGCGGCCTGCGGTTGACCGAGGTTGGCCAGACGCTGGCGCGGCGCGCGGCGCGGATCCAGATCGAGTTGACAGATGCCGCGCGGGAAATGGCGGATGCGGTATCAGGTCGGGCGGGGGTTGTGCGGGTGGGCGCGGTGACGGGCCCCGCACTCAGTCTTGTGCTGCCCGCGCTAACCGATCTGCAGCGCGCCTATCCGGCCTACCGGGCCGAGGTCACGGTGGCCACGTCGGTGCATCTGTGCGACCTGTTGCGCAAGGGCGATCTGGATTTTGCTCTGGCGCGGCTGGGGCCGGATGACACACAGCTTGAAGCGCACGTGCTGGCCAATGAGCCGCTGTCGCTGGTGGTGCGGCGCGGGCATCCGCTGCTGACCCTGCCGCAGATCACTATTGACGATCTGCTGCGCTATGACTGGGTTATGGGCGATGATGAAACGCTGCTGACGCAAACTGTCATGAGCAGGCTTGCGGAACTGCGGGTGCCTGCGCCTGCGCGACGCATCTTTACGTCATCCTTTCTGTTTACGTTGGCCTTGCTGAACCAGACAGATTCCATCGCCCCGCTGGCAACCCCCGTGGTTGAAAGCTTTTCCGGTAACCCTGCCGTGCCATTTGTATCACTGCCCGTCGATCTGGGGCTGACGGTTGCGTCGTTCAGTGTGATCACCCGTGGCGGCGCGCAACTGACAGCGGCAGCCCAACGCCTTGTGGATGCCGTGCGATCCATGGCCTGACAACGCGTCCTTGCGGGACCATCGGGCCCGCACCTTGATGTTCTGATTTGGTCGGAGCGAGAGGATTCGAACCTCCGACCCCCTGCTCCCGAAGCAGGTGCGCTACCAGACTGCGCTACGCTCCGACCATGGCGGCGGATTACTGCCTTGAAGCGCCAAATGCAACCCCTCGGCAGCCCCGGCCTAGCCGCGCATCCGGGTGATCAGACGGGGCAGATAGCCGGTTTCCGGTCTGCTTTTGTAGCCGCTGACAGGCCGGTTCCGCGACACTTGCCCCGTACCTTCACGCAGCACGATATAGATGCCGGACGCGATGATGACGGCAGACCCGACGCCGGTCCAGCCATCCGGGGTTTCATCGAAAAACAACGCACCAAAAATGACGGCCCAGATGATCTGGCTGTATTGCATGGGGGCGACGATCACCGCTTCACCGGCGCGGTAGGCGGCAATGATGATGGCGGTGGCAATAAATCCCAGTAGTGAAAAGACCAGCAGCAGGCCCAGATGCTCAATGGGCATGGGCTTGTACACCCATGGCAGGGCACATCCCATGGCGGCGACGCTGACCAGCATGGGATAAAGCTGCATGACCACGGGCCGTTCTTCCCCGCCGATCTTGCGCACGATGATGCTGGCCATTGCGCCGGTTACAGCCGCCGACATGGCCGCCAGATGACCCAAGCCCAGCGGCGCGCCACCGGGGCGCAGCACGATCAGCACGCCGATAAGCCCCACGACAACAGCCATACCGCGCCGCAGGCCCACCTTTTCGCCCAGCATCGGGATCGCGAGCAGGGTGATCAGCAGGGGGCCGGCAAACAGGATGGCATAGGTCTGCGCCATGGGCAGCACAGTAAAGGCGTAAAAGCCGGCCACAGCCGTTGCGACCCCTGACAAGGCACGCGCCATCAGCCACCACGGGTGGCGCGGGCGCAAATGGCCATCGGTCTTGTCACCCATCATCAGAATGGTCAGCATGGGAAAGCTGAACAGCCCACCGAAGAAGATGATCTGGATGGGCGAGTAATCGCTGCCCAGAAACTTTACCACCACATCATGTGTCGCATAAAGCGCAAAGGCGATCAAAGACAGCACCGCACCGCGGATGTTGTTGATGGGGGCGTTCGGCATGAAGGATACTCGGGGGAAGAAAAGGCATTAGGCTGGGCCAGCAATGCGCCCACTGTTTCAAAGGTGCAAGAGCCATTCCCCAAGCATTTCTACCGGCGGTGGGAAGACTGAAAATTTTCGTCGAAAATTTTTAGCTGGCGCGCATCAGCGCGAGGATGCCGGGGGTAATGCGGTAATGGCCGGTGATGGGGAAATCGAACAGGCGGTCTTCTTCCTGTGCGCCGCGCCCGATGTTGTGCAGCACAAGCGGTGCGCCGCTGGCCCCGATCTGATCAGACAGAATGCCGATGTGCGGCAGGTTTCCGGGCAGCATCCACGTCACAATATCGCCGGGCTGGAACGTGGCGGGATCACTGGTGACAGGCAGGCTTGCACCCATCCGGTTCAGGAACGTCTGCAGGTTGGGCACGCGCCGATGGTCAATATTGCGGTCAGTGGTCGCAAGGCCCCAGTTCGCCGGATAGGCTGCGAAATCGGCCTTCATGTCGCGGTTCAGCGCCAGTTGCAGATCAACCCCCCAGGCATCGCGAAAGGCGCGGATGATGACATCGGTACACACGCCGCGCGCGCGGTCGATATCGCCACCGGGAAAGGCAAGCGAGACATAGGCCGGGTCATAGATCACGGTCACGCCCACCTGCGTGCGCGCGGCACTGATCAGCGTGGGGTCAGAAAGGGCAGGTGTGGCCCACAGGCAAAGGGACAAGATCAGCATGCGCATGCGCCAAGACTGCCACCGTTACGCCTATTGCACCAGACCCGCCGCTGGCCTTGGGCAAAAAGCCCCGCTATGTACGCGCCATGGCCATCACCCTGACATCGCTTTTGCACCTGCACGACCTTGGGTTTGACGACATCATTGATGTGCGCGCGCCCGCCGAATTTGCCGATGACCATATCCCCGGTGCCATCAGCCTGCCCGTTCTGGATGACGCACAGCGTGCCGAGGTGGGGACGATCTACAAACAGCAAAGCCCGTTTCTGGCGCGCAAGCTGGGCGCGGCCCTGGTTGCACGCAATGCGGCGGCGCATCTGGAGGGCCCTTTGCGCGACAAGCCGGGGGGCTGGCAGCCCTTGGTCTATTGCTGGCGCGGAGGGCAAAGGTCGGGGTCATTTGCATCAATCCTTGCGCAGATCGGCTGGCGGGTTGAAACGATTGCGGGTGGCTACAAGGCGTGGCGCAGGCTGGTGTCTGATGCGCTGTATGAAGGCCCGCCGCCTGCGCAGGTAGTCGTACTGGATGGCAATACCGGGTCAGCCAAGACCGAAGTGCTGAACCTGCTGCCAGCCCATGGCGTGCAGGTGATTGATCTGGAAGGGCTGGCCAACCATCGCGGATCCCTGTTTGGGGCCATGGGCATGCAGCCTTCGCAAAAGGCCTTTGAGGGCGCGCTTGCCCTTGCTCTCGCGCGGCTGGACCCGACGCGCCCGGTGGTGGTCGAAGCGGAAAGCATCAAGATCGGCAATCTGTTCCTGCCGCCTAAGCTGTATGGGGCCATGCAGGCCGCACCCCGCATAGCCATTGAGGCACCGCTTTCCGCGCGGGCCGCCTATCTTGTCACAGCCTACATTGACCTGATTGCCGATCCGGCACGCCTAGACCATGTGATCGGCCTATTGCGCCCGTTGCATGCAGCAAGCCGCATCGCTGAATGGCAGGCGATGGCCGCAGCGCATGACCATGTGACGCTGGCCGGCAGCCTGATGGCGCATCACTACGACCCGCGTTATGCCAGACATCGGGCCAAGGTCGATGTGCCTGTCACCACGGTCGCGGCCGCTTCGCTTGCCAAGGCCGATCTGCCAGCCGTGGCAGCCGCCATTGCAGCACAGATCACCGCACGATAACGCGTGCGCGGCCAAAGTTCATCTGATCGGTCACCCGACCGCGCGTCATCAGAACTGAATCCAGAATGTAATCTTGGTTCAGCTTCCATGGCCCGCGGTCTGTCTGCTGCGGCAGGCTGTGCCGTGCCCGCATGATATAACCCGATGTCAGACCGAATGTTGGCAATGGCGTTGCATCAGGTGGCGGGGCCGCAGGCGTAGCATGATCCCATCCGTTGGCATGCATGTGCTGCATCAGGCGCACCACATAACGCGAGATCAATTCACATTTCAGCGTCCACGAGGCGTTTACATAGCCGATCGCCACGGCAAAATTCGGCAGGCCCGAATACAGCGCACCCTTGTAGCAAAAGGTATCTTCAAACCCGACGTGGCGGCCATCCACCAGCATGGCGATGCCGCCGCCCATCTGCATGTCCAGACCGGTTGCCGTGATAATCACATCACAGACCAGCACCTGGCCCGACGCCAGCCTGATGCCCGTTTCGGTGAAGCCGGTGATCGTGTCGGTGATCACCTGTGCCGCACCATTGCGGATGGTGGCAAAGAAATCGCCATCCGGGGCCACGCAGATACGCTGGTCCCATGGCGCATAGTGCGGGGCAAAATGGCGATCAAGGTCAACCCCAGGGCCAAACCCCTTGCGCATGCCTGCGCGCAATACGCGTAACGCGAGTGCCGGGGCACGCTTGGCCAGTTGATACGAGGCGGTGTTGAAGGCCACGTTCTTCCACCGTGTCAGGCGATGCCCCCACCGGTTGCCCAGCAGGCGGCGCAGCGCATTGCCGATCCTGTCATGGCGGGGCATGGCAAAGACATATCCGGGCGAGCGTTGCAGCATCGTTACGCTGGCCGCGGCCTTGGCCAGTTCCGGGATCAGGGTCACCGCTGTGGCCCCCGACCCGATCACGGCAATCCGCTTGCCCGACGGATCAAAATCCTGCGGCCAGAATTGCGGGTGGATCACCTGCCCGGCAAAGCGGGCAAGATCGGGCCAATCGGGAAGGTGACCCTTGGCATAGTTATAATACCCTGCGCAATTCACCACAAAACGCGCAGTCACCTGCTGCACCTGAGGTACCGGATCATGGCCCAAGCGCGCCTGCACCGTCACTGTCCAAAGCGCGGTGTCGCTGTCCCAGGACAGGCCGAGGACGCGGTGCTGATAGCGGATGTGGCGGTCTATGCCTGTCTCTGCCGCGGTGTCGCGGATATAACGCAGGATTGATGCCCCATCCGCAATCGCGGCATCGCCACACCATGGCCGAAAGCTGTACCCCAGTGTCTGCATATCACTGTCTGACCGGATGCCGGGATAGCGGAACAGATCCCAGGTGCCGCCCAGATCGGCGCGGGCCTCCACAATGGCATAGGTCTTGGACGGGAAGGCCTGCTGAAAATGCCAGGCCTGACAAATGCCTGACAAACCCGCACCGATGATTAGCAGGTCAAGCGGTGCTGCGTTGACCTTGCGGTCGGAAGCAATGTTCTGATCGTGTTTCATGTCAGAACCGGCGCGCAAACGCCGCACGAGTGGTCAATGACCAGCCCCATGGCAATCCCCCATTACTGCGGCCGGCAGACCCAAAAGCGGGAGCCTTGGTCCGAGTCGCTGGGTGAAAGGATGGCGTTCAACCATAAGATGTGCAACAGAAGTTCGCAGCATCGTGTTTTGGTTTCTGGCACAAAAGATGCAATCTGGTCGCCATGGAAAACCGCATTGGCCTTTTGACACGGCGCCGGATGGCGATTGGCACAGTCGCCCTTGCTGCGGGGGCGGCAGTTGTGATGTCGCGTGCAAGTGCACAGTTTGCCGGCGAAAACATTGACGCCCCCACCGCCCATGACCGCGCCCTGGCAGGCACCCTGACGCTGGTTGATATCCGTCGCCCCGATGAATGGCAGGCAACCGGTATCGGCGAGGGGGCCAACCCGCTCGACATGCGCCGTGATGATTTTACCCAGGCGTTGCTGGCCCTTGTGCAGGGCAATACAGCTGCCCCGATTGCACTGATCTGCGCGCGGGGTGTGCGGTCTGCACGTCTGTCAGCCCGCCTGCTGACCGCGGGCTTTTCAGGTATCATCAATGTGCCTGAAGGCATGCTGGGTGCCGCCGCAGGGCCGGGCTGGCTGGCCCGTGGCCTGCCCGTTCAACGGGTCTGATCTTCAGCCAGGGCTGGACGTTCCACCGGGTTGGCGGCGCGGCAGATATCGCCGCGCGTCAGCCCCCGTGCAGCACAATCTGGGCAGGCCCTGCCGTGATCTCTCCGATGATGGCGGCAGTTTCGCCCGCGCTGATCAGCGCGGCAAGCACCGCGTCAGCCTGCGCTGCGGGCACCGCGGCCAACAGCCCGCCCGCTGTCTGCGGATCAACCAGCAGCGGGGCCATGGGATGCGCAAGATCGCCTGCCAGCAGATCGGCCACTGCCGCATGATTGGCAGGCCCAAGCGATGAGGCATGCCCGGCCTGCACACAGGCCAGTGCGCCGGGTATGGCAGGAATTGCGGCCATATCCAGCCGCGCCCCACATCCGCCTGGGCCCTGCAGCATTTCCGCCAGATGACCGGCAAGGCCGAACCCGGTGACATCTGTCATGGCATGTGCAAGCGGGGCCAGCAGGGCCGCCGCTGCGCCAAGCGGGTGCTGCATCTGCGTAAGCGCTGCCTGCACGGCTTCGCCCAAGAGCAGGCCTGGCACTTGCTGGCAAAGCATCTCGGCCGCCATGATGACGCCGCCCCCCAATGGCTTGGTCAGGATCAGCCGGTCACCGGGCTGCACGCCGGTTTTGCCAACCACACGCATAGCCGTGCCCGTAATGGTAAAGCCAACCGTCAGTTCCGCACCGATTGTGGTATGCCCACCAACGATATCCGCCCTCGCAGGGCCAAAGACAGATGCCGCACCCGCCATGATATCGGCCAGAAGCTGCGCCTGCAGGGCATCGGCCATGCGTGGCACGGTAATCTGCGCCAAGGCCACCTGCGGGCGGGCCCCCATCGCCCATATATCGCCAAGTGCATGGGTCGCGGCAATGCGCGCCATCACATAAGGGTCTGAAGCAAAGGCCCGCAAATGATCGGTCGTCATCACCTGAAAGCCGTCTGCCGCCCGCAGGATGGCCGCATCATCCCCGGGGCCTGACACAACCTCGGGTCGTTGTGCTGCGGGCAGGGCAGCCAGCGCCCCGCGCAATGCATCTGGACCGACCTTTGCCCCGCATCCCCCGCACAGCGGTTTGGCCCCAAGGGCCGCTGCCAGACCCAGCGCCGCCCCCTGCGGCACTGTCACAGGGGCCATGGCGGGCAGATCGCCCAACCTGTCCATGAAGGCACGGTCGATACTGTCTTTCCAGCGCCAGAGGGCCGGATGTGAAAACGACAGCCTGTTGCGGTCCAGCATGGCCACCCGGTCACCCAGCGAGATCAGCTTGAGGTAATCTCCCTGCGGGTTGAACCGGCGCAGAGGCGCGCCTGACAGGGCGGCGCGCAGATTGTCATGCAGCACTGGGGCCGCCCGTACGGCGTAAACCCCGGCCTTGGGGCGGGGCGCATGGGACAGATGCGCACAATCGCCCGCGGCAAAGATGGCCGGGTCGGACGACTGCAGCGTTGCACCCACGGTGACGAAACCTTGGGTCAGCGCAAGCCCGGTGTCTGCCAGCCATGGCTGCGGAACGGCCCCACCCACGGCAATCGTCAGATCTGCGGGCAACGAAGTGCCATCCTGCAAAAGCACCGCATCCGGCAACACCTCGGCCACGGCAGCCCCTTCGCGCAGGGCAATGCCCGCCTGTGTCAATGCGTTGCGCATCAGCCCGGCCGCCCGCGCGGGCAAGGCGCGCAGGGCGCTAGCCGCCTCGATCACAGTAATGGCTGGCTTGCGGTCACGCAGGCGATGGGCCGCGGCAAGTGCCAGTTCCACACCTGCAACACCACCCCCCATGATCACGATGCGCGGCTGCATCCGGCCTTGCGCAAGATGGGCCTGCCATCCGGTCAGGAACCGGTCAAGCGGGCGGGCAGGCACCGCATGCTGCAGCCCCGGAATGGCACCTGGTCCGGCAAACACCCCCACATCAAGCGATGCCACATCATAGCGCAGCGGCGGACGCCCCGGCACATGGATCAGGCGTGCCTCGCGATCAATGCCGCTGGCCGAACCCAGCACCAGCCGCGCACCGGCAAAACGGCACAGACGCACCAGATCAATCATCGCCTCATCCCGGGCATAATGGCCCGCCACAACACCCGGCAGCATGCCGGTGTAGGCCGCCACAGGGGCCGGGTTCACAACAGTGACCTGCACCCCCGGCTGCGGGTTCATGGCCCACTTGCGCAGGACCAGCGCATGGGCATGCCCACCCCCGACAAGGACCAGATCGCGTGAAAAGGGATAGGTTGACTGCATGTCTGACGCCTTAGGGGGGAACAGCCACACCCGCAAGCCAGCGCAAGCGCCGCTTGCAAACATGTGAAGCTGGCGTAACCTGCACTGCATGAATGCGCGCCAACGGCTGAATGTCACAACCACGCAACGCATGGCCCTGAACACGCAGCTTGTTGCCGCGATTCAGACCTTGCGGGCTGATGCATTGGGCCTGACGCGCTATCTGGAAGAGGCGGCGGCGGCGAACCCGGCACTGGTGATGCAACCGCCATCCCAGCAACCGTATGAATGGCTGCCGCGTTGGGAACAGGCCTTTGACGGGCACGCCCCGCATGACACGCTAGCCTCGGCCGCACCCAGCCTGATGGCCCATGTGATGGCCCATATCGACGCACGCATGACCACCCCGGCAGACCATGCCATCGCCTTGGCCCTTGCCGAGGCGCTGGAACCGTCAGGCTGGCTTGGCCGTCCGCTTGCGGCCATTGCCGCCGATGCCCGCTGCACGCCCGATGATGCCCAGCGCGTGTTGCACCTGTTGCAAAAGATCGAACCGCGTGGCCTGTTTGCCCGGTCTTTGGCAGAATGCCTGCGCCTGCAGGCTGAAGAAGCAGATGTTGCCGATCAGGCCATGCTTGTGATCCTTGACCACCTTGATCTGCTGGCGCAGGCCGATTTCGCCCGGTTGGCCCGCCTTGCAAAGGTGACCGAGGCCGATGTCATGGCACGCCTGCGCGTGATCCGCAGCTTTGACCCAAAGCCCGGCGCAGGCTTTGCACCCGGGGCCGCCCCTGTACGTGAGCCTGATCTTGTCGCAACACATCACGCCAATGGCTGGCAGATCGCCCTGAACCGCTCGGCCTTGCCAAGCCTTGCCCTTGCCGCAGACCGGAAGACAGGTCAGCGCGCACAGGCGCGCGCCCTGATTGCCTTGGTAAAGGCGCGCAATGAAACCCTGCTGCGCGTCGGGCAAGAGGTGATGCTGCGCCAATGGCGCGCCCTGGAAGAGGGCTTGTGCGCCCTTGCGCCCCTGCGCATGGCAGAGGTCGCCGAAGCGCTGGGGCTGCATGAAAGCACGATCAGCCGGGTTGTTGCGGGCACCGCCATTGATACGCCGCGCGGAACCTGGTGGTTGCGCCATCTGTTCAGCCGCGATTTGGGTGAAGGGACCTCGGCCGTAGCCCTGCGGTTACGCCTGTCAGCCCTTGTCAGCGCTGAAGACCCGTCCCAACCCCTGTCAGATGCGGCCCTTGCAGAGGCCCTTTCGCAGGATGGCGCAGTTGTGGCGCGCCGCACGGTAGCCAAGTATCGCAGCATCCTGCGTATCCCACCCGCCCATCAGCGCCGCACCCGTGTCTTGCGTGGCAGATTGGCGGGAAAAGGTCGCTCTCGGGGGTGACGCCACGGCTGTTCGGCGCTACCACCCGCAAAACCAAGGCATATGGGGCGAAAATGGCGTTTCTTCTGGGCGTTGATACAGGTGGCACATACACGGACGCCGTGCTGCTGGACGAAGCCGCCGATCATGTGGTCGCCACCGCCAAGTCGCTGACTACCAAAGGTGATCTCTCACTGGGTATCGGTCGCGCCATTGATGCCGCCTTGGCCAAGGGCGCGGTGCCCGCTGACCAGATTGCCCTTGTGTCACTGTCCACCACGCTGGCGACCAACGCGCTGGTCGAAGGTCAGGGCGGGCGGGTCGCGCTGGTTTTCATCGGGCTTGATGCCGATGATCTTGAACGCGGCGGATTGCGCGAGGCCCTGAAGGGCGATCCTGTCATCATGCTGCAAGGTGGCCATACCCATGCCGGAACCGAGGCGGCGCCACTTGATCTGACCGCCCTTGCCAGCGAGCTTGCTGCGATGTCGGGGCAAGTAATGGGCTTTGCCGTGGCCGCCCGTTTTGCCACGCGCAACGCTGCGCACGAACTGGCCGCACGCGAGCTGATCCGCGCGGCCACGGGGCGGCCTGTAACCTGCTCGCACGAATTGTCGGCCAATCTGAACGGGCCAAAGCGTGCACTGACCGCCGTGCTGAACGCGCGGCTGATCGGCATGATCGATGGCCTGGTCGCTGCTTGCGAGGCGCATCTGGCCCGGTTGTCGATCAAGGCCCCCTTGATGGTGGTCCGGGGGGATGGCGCGCTGATTTCGGCCGCCATGGTGCGCGAACGCCCGATCGAAACCATCTTGTCGGGTCCTGCCGCCAGCATTGTGGGCGCGCGCTGGCTGACCGGCGAAAGCGATGCACTGGTGTCGGATATTGGGGGCACAACCACGGATGTCGCCCTATTGAAAGGCGGCTTGCCCGAGATTGATCCGCAAGGCGCCATGGTCGGCGGCTGGCGCACCATGGTCGAAGCGGTTGCCATGCGCACGACCGGGCTGGGCGGTGACAGCGCGGTACAACTGTTGCAGGACGGGCTGGATGGTGGCCTGCGGCTGGGTCCGCGTCGACTGGTGCCCTTGTCATTGCTGGCCGTTGACGCACCTGCAATGGTGCATGCCGCCCTTGACCGCGCCTTGGCAGCCGAGGCCGTGGGTGAACATGACGGCCGCTTTGTCGTGCCGTTTCCGGGTGCCACTGACGGGCTGAATGCCCGTGAGGCCGCCCTGATGGCCCGCATCACGGGCCCCATGCCCGTGGCGCAAGCGCTGACCAGCCGGATCGAAACCGCCGCATTGGAACAGCTTGTCGCACGTGGTCTTGTGCGCATCGCCGGCGTTACGCCATCGGACGCCGCCCATGTGCTGGGCCTGCTGGCCGACTGGGATGGGGCCGCCGCTGAAAAAGGCCTGCGCCTGCTGGCGCGCCGCCGCACCGGACGCGGTGAACGCTTTGCACCCGATGCCGCCACACTGGCCCGGATGATCGTCGATCAGCTGACGGCGCAGACCGTGGATTGCCTGCTTGAGGCCGCTTTTGCCGAAGACGGCAGCTTTGCCGATGCACCCGAGGTGCTTGCCCGCCATGCCCTGACGCAGGCCGGTCTGCGCAATCATTCGGGCGTTCTTGCCATATCCGCCCGTCTTGCCGTGCCGGTTGTCGGCCTTGGCGCATCAGCCCCGACCTATTATCCGGCTGTCGGCGCGCGGCTGCACACCCGCATGGTTCTGCCCGAGCATGCGGGCGTGGCCAATGCCATTGGTGCCATCGTCGGCCAGATCGCGCAGCGGGCCGCGGGCATTGTCACCAGCCCCGCCGAGGGACGCTATACCGCCCATCTGCCAACTGGCCTGATGCACTTCACCTCGGCAGAACAGGCCATGGACGCGATGGAGACCGCGCTGACCGCCGAAGCCACAAGCCGCGCACAGACCGCAGGCGCAGTCGACTTGCGCGTTGCCTGTACGCGTGACGTGCAAGAGGCCACGATAGAAGGCCGCGTCATGTTCATCGAGGCCCAGGTCAGCGTCACCGCATCTGGCCGTCCAAGGGTCGCCCATGCCATGCAGGACACCGCCACTGGAAAGAACCCCCTTGACGCCCCCATCCCCCGGCTGTAACCCCCGCGCCAATGGCTAGGTAGCTCAGCTGGTTAGAGCACACGACTCATAATCGTGGGGTCGAGGGTTCGAGTCCCTCCCTCGCCACCACTTTTCCTCAGCATCCGGTTTTCCGAAGGTCGCCCGGGCGTCGTAGCGATTTCCACCAATCGATGGCACTGCTTCGGGGATGCTGGTCGCGTTTCCAGGTTAGTTCCTGCTTTGCTTCGCCCAAAGGTTCGCACCGCGCTTTGCCGTTCCCTACCTTTGTCAAGCGCACCTCCTGTATGCACAGTGACATTCCCCATCAGGTCCGGCCTTTGGATGCAAGGTACATGCTGGCGGGTAAAAAGGGGCTTGGTCCATTGACCAAAGGGTTGGTGGACGGGTGATTCAATCTTTGCGCCGGTAGCATTGGTGATGGCGCGGCAGCGTTTGGTTGCAACGCCGGGGCGGGGGGCCTAGGTTGCGCCGGGCCAGAGCAAGGAACCGCCATGACCGATGATATTCCCGTCGAACCGAAGCCCGAAAAGATCAAGCGGCCGCAAAAGGTGTTTACGCTGGTGGTAGAGGTGGGCCGCAAGGTGGGGGATGGCTTGCCCAAGGATGCAACGGGGGCGGCGCTGATGATTTACGCCAGTGGCGTTGATGAGGCGGAAGCGGTGCGAGAGTCTGTGGCAATACTGAAAGAGGCGGGTCTGGCACCGCTGGATGTTTCGGGCTATGGCACGCTGGACGAACGGCTGGCAGCGGGCGATGAGATTGACGGGGAAGAGCGCAAGCTGATGCAGCGGGCGCTGGACGAAAACTCGGTCATTGTGGCGCAGATGACGCCGTTTTTTGATCAGCCGGATGCGTCAGGCAACGTTTCAGGCAACAGGCCGAAGGCCTGAGCGGGCCTGCATTGCCAAAAGGGGTGTAACCTCGAACCGGTGCAGCAGGCGCGCGGGCAGAGTGGCCTGTCGGGCAGTGGCGGCAAGCAAGGCGCAACCATCAGCAGTGATCAGCGCGGGTCTGCCAAAATCAAGTGAGACACCGGTGATAACCGCGCGCCGGTTATCCTGATAGGCAGCGATGCCATCGGCCATGTGATGGGCGGCGGCAAGAACACGATCTTCGCCATACAGGTATTCGACGGGCGTACCTTGCAGGCAGATGGCCTGTTCAGAGGAAACCAGAAGATCAATCTGTTTGCCAAAGTATGGGGCGCGCAGCAGGATGGGGGCAAAAGCGCCGCGTCCGGGCACGCGCAGATGACGGGCGGCTTGCAGGGGAAGTGCGGCGCCGTCTGCAGTCATCACAAGATCACCGGGGCGCAGCAGGCCTGCGGCGATGGGGCCGGATGGCGTGTCAACCGGGGTGCGCTGGCCGATCCAGGGGCGGGGTGCGGGCGGGGCGTCCAGCGTGGTGATGCCATACCACAGCACGGATTGATGTCTTTGGCCGGCGGTGCAAAGGCTGGTCATGTCGGCGACGGACCACATCATCGGGTCATGGCCAGAAGCGATGGCTACAGGGGTGCCATTCATCATGTCTGATTGGAATGACCATTGCCGGGACATCACGTCCCATTGATAGGTCAGGCGGACAAGCCCTGCTTCGCCAATCAGGGCCTCTGGCAGGATATGCCGCAGCAGGCGGCGGCCTTGGCGCTGCAGCAGGATCAGGCCGCGGTCGGGGTCGTGAAACAGCGAAAAGCCCATTTCGCGCCCCGTATCCGGGGCAATGATGGCATGGTCGAGCAGAACCACGGGGCCGGTCAGGGGTAGCATCAGTTCGGTCACAAAGGTGCCGCGGGGCAACAGGTCATCAGGTGCCGCACTGCCTATGGCTGTGTCACAATCCGACAAGGCGACCCAGCTGTCGGACATCGGTCAGGCCACACGTGCGGCCGCGAACAGCACTTGCGCCTCGTGGCCGCGCAAGGTGCGCCGGGCGGCAGGGCCGTAACCATCCCCGGTGCGCGGGTTCAGTTCAGGGAAAAGGGACGCAAGTTCATCAACAATATCGCGTTCAAGCTGGGCCGTGACCTGTGGTCCGGGCAAGAAGCTTTCGGTGGCAAGCCCTTCGGAAAAGACCACCTGATGCCGGTCAAACAGGATATGCACATAGGTGACATCACCGCCGTTCTGCACACGGATCGAACGATCATTGACAAGGTCCTTGGCGGCGACCAGCACTTCGGTTTCACCAAACAAGAGCTCGGCAAGCCCGTCACGGATCAGCACGCGGTGTTGGGGCGACAGCAACAGGGTGCGATGGTCACCAAAGGTATTGGCCTTGATCCGGATGGGCGCAAAGGCGCCCTGCGCGGGCACAGTGCGCTGCCCGATCCAACGGATGGGCTGGGCGCCATCATCATGCGTGATGACCAGATCGCCAGGGCGCAGATCCTGCACCTGCCGTTCGCCTTCGGGCGTCAGGATCAGCGTACCTGCCACAAAGCAGGGCACCGATGTCATGGTTACAAAGGCCGTATCGGTGTTTCCGAACTGATCCTTAACTGTATAGGTAAAGGTCTTCGTCTCGATATTGCCGTCGCCCAACACGGTGAACGTGCCATCCGCGTTCAGCGTGATCTGCTGGCCCGAGTTCAGCGTCACCGTCTGCCCTGCCACGACCGCCGACCCGTTTATGTGCGTGATCGTCAGCACGCTGCCCGAGGGGCCAGAGTCATTGCCAAGCACGGCGACGGTCTTTGTGCCAAACGGATTGATGTTCACATCATCATTGCCCGCCACCAGCGTGGTCTGGATGGAATCCGCCGCGATCAGCAGGTTTGAGTCAAACTGCGCATCAGAGGCATCTGCAATGCCGATCCGGATGGAATTCACCACGCCCGGATTGACGACCATCTTCAACGTCATCGTGATGGTGAAACCATCCATTTCCGTATTGTAGGCATCGTTCGTGTTGCTGACGAACAGGTTTTCCTGCGTGTTGCCGTTGATGTTGTTCACCGAGGTTTGTCCGTTTCCCACCTCGATCGGCACATGCGTGCCATTCACCCAGACGCCCACCACATCGTTGTACTGACTGTTGATGTATTCGGGGTATTCCTCGGACGTAAAGACAAAGCGGATGGTCATTTCATCACCCGTCGGGATGAAATCCACGTCCAGCCAGACCGCGTCAAACGTGCTTGCGCCGGCTATCGTGTTGAAACCGGTATTGTTATTGATGCCCGACGTATCGGTTGATGTACCTGCCAGGCGGTTCGGGTCGCCGCTGGATTGGGTGAAACTTGCTGCCTGGCCAGTTGACAGGATCACACCGGTAGTTGACGGCACCACACCCGATGCCAACTGCCCGTTGGAATAAACGGCCGCAGAACTGGCCGGGCCAGTATAGCTTGCGCCGGTCACAGTCACACCCGAACCGAAAATGGTGTTTGCCATGTTCAGTGCGGTAGTCGAGGTATAGGTAAGCTCTGCACCTGTCGCCATCTTCGCCCCATTCCCTTGGGGCAAGGTCAAACGCCACAGAAAGGGCACAAGCGGCCCTTGTTCTTGTCGATCTGCGGTCTGGGGTACGTTGACCCCCGTCTGCCCTGCCTCAGGACATTATTGTTTTATTAAGCATCCCGCAGATTCTGGCCTTGCGCCATGCACTTTGCAGTTGAAATTGCAACGGATTGCAGGGCGTGGCACAACAGCCACAACTATCCTTTCGTGCATGACGCTAGGGCAATTATGGGTTGACAGCCCTGAGTTGCAGCCAGGCGCGCTTACCGCTATCGCTGTAGGTGACTGAAAAGGATGTCATTCATGCCGGTTGATCCTGTTGCCCTGACTGCTGATCTGGTTCGCTGCCCATCCGTTACTCCGGTAGAAGCAGGCGCATTGCTGCTGCTGGAACGGCTGCTGTCAGATGCCGGGTTTGCCTGCACGCGCGTTGACCGGGGCGATACGTGCAACCTGTTTGCCCGTTGGGGCGCGCGCGGGGCCAACAAAAGCTTTGGCTTCAACGGACATACCGATGTCGTGCCCGTCGGCGACCGCGCCGCCTGGACGCAAGACCCTTTTGGTGCCACCATCGTGGATGGCTGGATGTATGGGCGCGGCACGACCGACATGAAATCCGGCGTCGCGGCCTTTGTGGCTGCTGCCGTGGATTTCGTGCAGCAAACGCCGCCCGATGGTGCCGTGATCATCGCCATCACTGGCGATGAGGAAGGCGATGCCACCGATGGCACCGTGGCACTGCTGGACCATATGGCCAGCACCGGCGAACGCATGACGCATTGCCTTGTGGGTGAACCCACCTGCCCGGACAATCTGGGTGATGCGATGAAAATCGGCCGGCGGGGATCCATGACCGCGCATATCACGGCGACCGGCGTGCAGGGCCATTCGGCCTATCCGCACCGCGCCAAGAACCCCCTGCATGCCATGGTGCGCCTGCTGGATGGGTTGGCCAGCCAGCCACTGGATCAGGGCACGGATCATTTCGATGCCTCGACGCTTGCCATCACAACCATTGATTGCGGAAATCCGGCCAACAATGTGATCCCTGCCCGCGCCACCGCCACAGTGAACATCCGCTTCAATGATGCGCATTCCGGCGCCTCGCTGACCACTTGGCTGCACGAGCAAGCGGCGGCAGTGCAGGCGGATACCGG
>JBJOQW010000010.1:0-7636 GCA_046049665.1 Pseudomonadota bacterium
ACAAGCTTGGGGCAGGTTAGACCAAACATGCACGCGGTAAAGCGGTCTTTGGGCAATTATTCCGGTTTGTATGCCATGCGCAGACCAAAGGTCTGTTCGCGCGGTGCTAAAAACGCGCCTCTTCACAGGCTGCGCCCCGTCGCCTAAGTTGCCGCATCAATAAAGGGGAGGTTTCTATGACCAATGCACTTGGCTTTGACACGCTGCAAATTCACGCGGGGGCAGAGCCTGACCCTGCCACGGGTGCGCGGCAGGTGCCGATTTACCAGACAACGGCCTATGTGTTCCGCGATGCGGACCATGCGGCGAAATTGTTCAACCTGCAGGAAGTGGGCTATATCTACAGCCGCCTGACCAACCCGACAGTGGCAGCGCTTGGTGCGCGTGTGGCCGCACTTGAGGGTGGCGCGGGGGCTGTGTGCTGTTCTTCGGGCCATGCGGCGCAGATCATGGCGCTGTTTCCGCTGATGGGGCCGGGCTGCAACGTGGTGGCTTCGACCAAGCTTTATGGCGGGACGATCCAGCAGTTTTCGAACACGATCCGCAAGTTCGGCTGGTCAGCCAAGTTTGTGGATTTCGATGATGCGGCGGCGATTGCGGCGGCGATTGATGACAACACGCGGGCCTTGTTCTGCGAGACGGTCTGCAATCCGGGCGGTGCGGTGACCGATCTGGATATGGTGGCGGGCGTGGCAAACAAGGCGGGCCTGCCGCTGATCGTGGATAACACGACGGCCACGCCATACCTGTGCCGGCCCATTGAACACGGCGCGACGCTGGTTGTGCATTCGGCGACGAAGTACCTGACGGGCAATGGCACGGTGACGGGTGGCGTGGTGGTGGACAGCGGCAAGTTCGACTGGTCAGCCAGCGGCAAGTTCCCATCCTTGGCAGCACCAGAGCCTGCTTACCACGGCTTGAACTTCCATGCGGCCTTGGGTGGGATGGCGTTTACCTTCCATTCCATCGCGGTGGGCCTGCGCGATCTGGGCATGACGATGAACCCGCAAGGGGCGCATTACACGCTGATGGGCATTGAAACGCTGTCGTTGCGGATGCAGCGGCATGTGGAGAACGCGCAGAAGGTGGCCGAATGGCTGCAGAAAGACCCGCGTGTGGATGTGGTGACGTATCCGGGGCTTGCGTCATCGCCTTACCATGCGCTGGCCAAGAAGATCACGCCCAAGGGGCCGGGGGCGCTGTTCACCTTCGGGGTGAAGGGCGGCTATGCGGCCTGCGTGAAGTTCGTCGATGCGCTGAAGCTGTTCAGCCATGTGGCCAACCTTGGCGATACACGGTCATTGGTCATTCATCCGGCATCAACCACGCACCGGCAACTGGAAGAGGCAGCACAAATCAAGGCGGGTGCAGGCCCGAACGTGGTGCGCCTGTCGATCGGGATTGAAGACGTGGCTGATATCATTGCCGATCTGGATCAGGCGCTGACGGCTGCAACGGCCTGACCGTTATTCCGGACGGGCACACGCATACCAAAGGGGGCAAGGCCAGCGCGGCCCTGCCCCCTTATTGTTGCAAATGCTTACTCTGCAATCTCGAACGTCACGGTGACCGATGCTGTCATCGCCAGTTCGCCCGTGGCGACTGGAACAGCCGTGCTTTCGGCGCGGAACATCGGGGCGGGGCCGGGGAAGGTGCCGCCTTCAGTGATGCTGACAATCGGGCCAAGGCTTGCCCCGGCAGCTGTTGCCAGCACGGTGGCGCGGCTGGTGGCATCGGCCACTGCGCGTGTGCGGGCCTCATTCATCACGGGGTTTGGCTCGGACAGGCCAAAGGTGATACCATTCATGGTATTTGCGCCATCTGTGACGGCGGCATCAAGAATGGCGCCAAGTTCAGCCAGATCGCGCACCCGTACATTGAGCATGTTCGAGGCGATATAGCCCGAAATCTCGGACGAGGAGGAGCTGCCATAGCTGGTCCAGTTCGGGTTCAGTGACAGGTTCGATGTTTGCAGATCAGCGGCGGCCACTCCGGCGGCACGCAACTGCTCCATCATCTTGGTCATCGCTTCGGAATTGGCGGCCAGGGCTGCGACGGCGGTCTCGGCATTGGTGGTGACGCCAAGCGCAATGGTGGCCTGATCGGGTGCGGTTTCCACAATTCCTTCGCCTGTGACGGTGATGGTGCGTTGCGCCTGCGCGCTGGCCCCCTGCACAAGCAACAGAGCCAAAGCCGTTGAAAGCGAGAGGGATTTCAGAATGTGCATAGTCGTGCTCCTGTCGGTTGGGCGAACATTCGCAGGTATGACGCGGGCAGAACATCTTTCCTTGGCCGTTTTTCTTTCATTCGGCAAAAAGCTGCTGTAGGAAGGCCCCGACGAAAGGCCATGCGTTCCGCGAGGCTTTGGAGCTGTGCTAGACCCGCAGAATGAAACTGAATTTCGCACTGAACCTGACCGATGACCGCATATCGCTTTTGCACCAGACGGGGCAAGGCTGGGAGCCGATTGGCGTAGCTGATTTTGGCGCAGAAGACATGGATGCGCGGCTGGCCGAGATGCTGGCCGCTGGCAATGACCGGGCGGCAAAGGGTATTGGCACCAAGGTGGTGATCCCGAATTCGCAGATCCTGTACACCGAGCTTGATATTGCACCGGGGCCCGAGGCTGCGCGGCGCGATGATATCCGGGCTGCACTGACCGGGCGCACGCCCTATGCGGTCGAAGACCTTGTGTTCGATTTCGTGGGCGACGGGCCAACGGTCAAGGTGGCGGTTGTCGCGCAGGAAACACTGGATCAGGCCGAGGATTTTGCGGTTCAGTACAAGTTCCGCCCGGTTGGGTTTGTGGCCATTCCGCCAGAAGGCGGGTTTGTTGGTGAGCCATTCTTTGGTCTGACAAAGTTCGCACCCAGCGTGCTGGGCAAGGGTCGCAAGCTGGAACGTGACAAGCAGCCAATCGTGCTGGCCGTGCCGCAACTGGCGGAATCAGGGCCGGCAGCGGATTTTGCACCCGAGGCGGACTTGCCCAGTGGGGCAGACACAGCGGTTGTGGATGCGTTTCCCGAGGCGGAAGAGACCGTCCTGCAAGCTGAAAAGCCCGCAGCTTGGGAGCCGCCTGCCCCGGTAGCGGAACCCGAACCGGCCCCCATGCCAGTCCCGGTGGCCATGCCAGACCCGGCCCCTGTGGCTGCGACACTGGCGGCAGCAGACGAAACCGCTGCATCGGACCCTCTGCCAACAGCCCCGACGGTGGCAGAGCCTGCAACTGCGCCCGTGCGTGAAGAAGCCCCTGTGCGGTCCTTTGCAGGGGTCGTTGCACAGCGCGTGCCGGATGTGGACGAAGCACCATTTGCCGATATGACAGACAGTGACGGGCCAGATGCGCCCGCCGCTGTTGATGATGACCTGCCACCTGCCCCGTCAACCGCCGCATTGATGGCCTTTGCCAGCCGGCGGGCGGCTGCAGCGGCGGGCCCTGATCGTGTGGGGGCCACTGTGCCACCCCGACCGCTGCCACGCGCGGGCGAAACGACCATGCCGGGACTGGTGGCCGAACGAATGGCTGCACGGGCACAGCAAGGCAACATGCGACCCGAACCCCGTGTGACGGTCGGGGCTGCGGTAACGGCTCCTGTGGTGCAGGGCGGCAAGAAGCAGCGCAAGGCGGCGGCGGCAGCAGGCACGGCCTCCTTGGCTGCGGAAGTGCCGCGCAAGCCTTTGACCAAACCCGGGGGTACCTTTGCCTCATCCACGCCGGTGCGGGGCAAGCCACGCTATCTGGGGCTGATCCTGACGGGTATCCTGATTCTTTTTCTGGCATTGCTTGCGGCCTGGTCTTCGTTCTTTCTGGCATCACGTGATGCAGTTGACGATGGCACGGCGGTCGCTGCGGCAGATCAGACTGCGCCCGACATTACCGATGAGGCCTTGGCCGATGGGCAAGAGCCTGAAGCCATAGTGGCAGAAAGCGCGGCACTGGATACTGTGCTGCCAGCGGGCGTGGAAGATGAAGGCGCAGTGGTGCCAGCAGAGCCCGAAGCACAGATTGCCGCGGGGCCTGATCCGGCAGATGTGGCTGCAGCAGAACCCGAAGTCCCAGAAACCGCCGGTCCCGCCCCCGAGACCGGCGTTGTCACAACCGGGCCTGCCCCCGTGGCGCCGGATGCCGAGGCAGACGAGATTCGTCTGTCGACGGCAGATAGTCCATTGGCACAACAGGAAGCAGCCGCCCTTGCCGCACCGTCATTGCAAGGGGACGCTGCCCCGGCACCACAGATGCTGCCCCCGCCATTTGGCACGGAATACAGCTTTAACGACAATGGCACGATCCGTGCTGTTCCCGAAGGCATCATGACGCCAGATGGCGTGCGGCTGGTGGCCGGACAGCCGGCCAACGTGCCGCCAGCGCGGCCGGCGGGCCTGACGGCAGCGGCTGAAGCCGCAGCTGCGGCCGAGGCAGCGGCTGTTGCGGCACCGGATGCAGCGATTGCAGAAGGCGCGCCCGTGGTGGGGGCCGATCCGGCCCTGGCAGATGCACGGCCAAGGCCACGCCCGGCCAGCCTGGTGGTGCCCGAGGCTGATGACGACGCAGCGCTGCAGGGCACAGGGCCGGTTTTGGCCAGCAGTCCGCGCCCGTTGCCGCGCCCGGCTTCGCTTGCTGCAGCCAATGCAGCCCCGGTGCCGGACAGGGCAAGCGATGCGGCTTCACTGGCGGCGGCTTCCGCAGCGGCAGGTACGGCGGCAGAGGCGATCATACAGGATCTGGCTGCAGTCGAACCGGTTGCCGCAGTGACGCCGTCGGGCAGCCGCCTTGCGGTTTCAGTCTCGCGCATTCCGGCACCACGCCCGCGTGACATGGAGCGGGCGGTTGCAGCAGCACTGGAGGCCGCGACACGAGCGCCCGAACCAGAACCAGAACCCGAGCCGGAGCCTGAGCCAGAGCGGGTCGCCGTGGCGCCAGAGGCCGAACCAGAGCCAGAAGTTGAAGCGCCGGTCGCGTCAGCGCCTACCAGCGGATCGGTGGCAGACCGGGCGACCTTTGTAAACGCATTGAACCTGTCGCAGATCAACCTCATCGGTGTATATGGCAGCCAGTCAAACCGCTATGCGCTGGTGCGGCAGGCCAATGGCCGGTACCGCAAGGTCGAAGTGGGGGATCGGCTGGATGGCGGCGTGGTTGCAGCGATCACAACCAACGAAGTGCGCTATCAAAAAGGCGGGCGGCTGATTGCGCTGCAAATGCCTGATACCTGATATCTGATACCGGCCAACATCCGACATATTTCGCAAGCTGGCGTTCAGCCGCCTGTCGCAATCACCTTGAACACGCATGGGTCGGTCACCAATTCGGGCGGCGTCAGGCACAGGCCTGCCGCGACCTGCCATGCAGCCAGCACCTTTGGCACGTAGTCGCGGGTTTCGGGGTATGGTGGCACGCCGTCATTGGCCCGCACCGCCCCTTCGCCGGCGTTGTAGGCAGCCAGCACCATCAGGGGATCGCGGTCGAATTCATTCAGCAGCCAATCCAGATAGGCCACGCCACCCATGATGTTCTGGGCGGGATCGGTGCTGTCGGTCACGCCAAACCGTTCAGCGGTGGCCGGGATCAGCTGCATCAGCCCCTGCGCGCCCGCGTGGCTAAGCGCATTGGGTTTGCCCGCACTTTCAATGCCGATCACCGCCAGCACAAGCGCGGGTGACACATCCGTGCCGATCGTGGCTTTCAGGATTTCGGTTCCATAGGCATCGGCAATTTCCTGCATGGATTGCAGGCGCGGCGCGCCAACACGAGTGCCTCCCGGCCCTTGTGACAGGGCGGCAAGCGCATTGGGGAAGCGGTCAGAGGTGGCATCACGTGCCGGAGGAATGGTTTCCCAGAACCAGTCATAGGCGTGGGCCACCGGACCAGAGGGCGCAAGCGGGGCAACTTCATCTTCAGCCGGTGGCGCATAGGGTTTGGCGGCGGGCAAAGCGGCCAGAACACGGGCTTGTTCTTCCGGGTCAATCTGCACGGTGATGCGGCTGGTGGTGCCAGCCTCGGGTGGCTTGACACGCCGGAAGGTAAAGCCATTGCTGCCGCCCGTTGTGGTTTCGGCATACGCGACGCAAGGCGCGGTCAAAGCCAGCCCAAGGACAACGATTCTGCTGAAGGTCTGCATGCTGCGGCTGCCCGCTTTTTGTTTTTGCCTGTTACCGCGATAGTTGCAAAGAAAAGGGCCCCGGACCAGAGTTTTTGGCGTTTTTTGCCACAAACTTGCCTGAATCGGCCTTAAAGACACGCAGCGTTAACCATTGATTCACCTAGCATGAAAATCTTTATTGTTTACTTTCAAGCGCTTAGCCATTTTCGCAAAGATTTTATGAATGAACAGAAAATGTCAGGGTTCGACCAAACTGCAGCCACGATTTGGGAGCGTTATACAACCAAGCCGAAACGAAGATTGGTCGGAACAGAGGCCGACACAAGACGACGCGTAACGGTGAGACAGAACTGAGCAAATCCTGGGAAAGGGACTAAACTATGAACCTGCTGAACATCTTCAAGAATTTCGCAAAAGACGAAGACGGTGCCGTGACGGTTGACTGGGTCGTTCTGACCGCAGCAATCGTGGGCCTGGGCCTGGTTGTTATCCAGACGATCCGTCCGGGTATCCAGGGCGCTGCAACCGCCATCGACACGCGCCTGGACGAAGCTGCTGCCGGCACCTTCGGCGCAACGACCCCATAATTCGATCCATCAGGTATCGAGCCTTGGCAAAGTCCGTGCATCGCAAGATGCGCGGACTTTCCTTTTGCGCGGATGGCGGGGTTGGCACGCGCCCCAAGGACAAAGCTGTGATCTGCTGCCACAAAACTTTCATTTTGAAAATTCCAAAATGCCCTTGCACAGCCAAATTCCAGCCACTTTCAGACATATTATCGATCGGGTAAGCGCTGACCTAGCCGACAGTCGCCACAGGGCGGCAGGCAAGTGACAGTGGCTGAGGAAACCAAACCAAAGGAACTATGCCATGAACATGCTGAACATCTTCAAGAATTTCGCAAAAGACGAAGACGGTGCCGTGACGGTTGACTGGGTCGTTCTGACAGCAGCAATCGTGGGCCTGGGCCTGGTTGTTATCCAGACCGTCCGTCCGGGTATCCAAGGCGCTGCAACCGCCATCGACACGCGCCTGGACGAAGCTGCTGCCGGCACCTTCGGCGCAACGACCCCATAATTCGATCCATCAGGTATCGAGTCTTGGCAAAGTCCGTGCATCGCAAGATGCGCGGACTTTCCTTTTGCGCGGATGGCGGGGTTGGCACAAGGGCCGCTCTTGCGACCCGGCTTGCCCCTGACTTTACCAAAGATCTGCGGCCACAAAACTTTCTTTCAAAGACTGCTAAAATGCCCAGTATCGGCCCAATTCCGGCCATCTTCAGACGCATAACTGCACGGGTAGGCACTGGCCAGATGGGGCTCGCGGGGGCGGACCAACAAGGGGCAGTGATTGTATCAACTGAACCAAAGGAACTATGCTATGAACATGCTGAACATCTTCAAGAATTTCGCAAAAGACGAAGACGGTGCCGTGACGGTTGACTGGGTTGTGCTGACAGCGGCCATCGTGGGCCTGGGGCTGGTCGTGATCACGACGATCCGTCCGGGCATTCAGGGCGCTGCAACGGCCATTGA
>JBJOQW010000011.1:0-4229 GCA_046049665.1 Pseudomonadota bacterium
TCGCTTGAACTGTGGGGGCCGCAACTGGCGGCATTGGGCGAAAGCCACCGGATCATTGCATGGGATGTGCCGAACCACGGGCTGTCTGACCTGACCGGCAAGACCGAAGACTGGGAAAGCTATGCAGCCTGGCTGTTGGCCTTTGCCGATGCGCTGGGCCTTGGTCATTTCATCGCGGCAGGCAATTCCATGGGCGGCGCCCTGTCGCTGCGGGTGGCGGGTCTGGCGCCCGGCCGGGTCAAGGGGGTGGTCCTTGCCAATGCCGCCTCGCTGGGCCCCGAGGTGTTTCCGGTGTTCCGCCTGATGACCCTGCCGCTGCTGGGCGAGGGGATGAACAAGCCCAGCAAAAAGGGTGTCGACCGGATGCTATCGGCCATTGTCAAAGACAAAGCCTGCGTCAGCCCGGACCTTTACGATGATCTTTTGCGCAACCAGTTCAAGAAAGGTGGCGCTGCGGCCTTTCTGGCAACCCTGCGCGCCACGACCAACCTTTCGGGGCAGCGCAAATCCGTTTGGGAGGTCAGCCAGAAACTGCTGTCCACCCTCGATGTGCCCATGCTGATCCTGCATGGGCGGCAGGATGCCGTTTTGCCCTTGAAGCATAGCGAAGCGGCCGCAAAACGCGCCAGGAATGCCAAGCTGATCGTGCTGGAAGATTGCGGTCACACCCCCCAGATCGAAAAGCCTGAGGATTTCAACTCCGCACTGAAAGACTTCGCTGGCCTTGTGGCCTAGGGTCAGGACCCATTACCAATACCCTGCCAGTTTGACAGATTTGCCCCAGGCGAGGCGCAAATCCGCAGGAATAGCAGCGCTATTTCAAGGGTTTGCAACGCGGCCATGGGGCAAATCCGTCAAACCCCATTGGGCGCGAAGAAATTGGGCGCTCAACGACTTGCGTCCCTTGCACGGGGGATCCACCCCGTGCTGCGGCTCGCAAACCGTTGATCATCCCGATTTTTTCGCGCTGGCGGGGTATTGGTCATGGGTCCTGACCCTTCTGTATCTTCGTTCTGCTAGACTGGCCCCGTCACCGGCCCCGGCCAGGGCCGATGGCGGGGTAGTGCGCGACGTCTGACCCTTGTGGCATGACCACGCTTCTTAGCCTGTCGGCACCGCCTCTCTTCATCGTCTCGAACAGTTGATTGCGGCCTTGCAGGACCGCGCACCAGAGTGAGGGCATGACTGCCATTGGTCCGAAGGAATGCCCGAACGAGAGCATGGATAACCTATCACATGGCCGCGTTGTCGGCATAGATGTCAGCCGCGACTGGCTTGACGTTCATTGCCTCCCAGATGGGCATCGCTGCAGAGTGCCAAACGCTCCGGCAGGTCATTCTGCTGTGGCGGCACTTGCCCGGGACCGGGATGCCGTCGTCTGCTTTGAATCGACTGGCGGTCAGGAATGGCAGCTCTGGGCGAGGCTTGAAGCTGAAGGTGTTGCAGCCCGCCAGGTGCCGCCCGCTCAGGTGAAGGCGTTTGCGCAAAGCCGTGGCACACGTGCCAAGACCGACCGGATAGATGCCGAACTCATCGCCCGCTTCTTTGCTTTCCGACCCGAAGCGGGCCGCAGGCTTCCTGCAGAAAAGCTACGCCTTCTCAGAGCTTTGACATCGAAACGAGCCCAAATGGTGGAGATGCGGAAGCGCCTGCTGGCTCAAAACCGCGCGCATCAGAAACTGGGCACCGCCGCGATGTTCGAGGACATCGACACCGAGTTGAAGCAACGGTTCGACAACCTGATCAAAGAACTGGAAGACAGGATCACTCTGGCCATCGCGAGCGATGATCACTTGTCCGAGATGGCCATCGTCCTCCGTTCCATCCCGGGGATCGGCCCGGTTGCCAGCACGATGCTGATCGCCGAAATGCCCGAGATCGGCTCCATCACAGGCGAAGAGGCTGCCGCACTCACCGGATTGGCCCCGGTCGCGCATGACAGCGGAACACTTCGAGGGAAACGGGCCATCGCCGGTGGTCGCCGTGCACTGCGGCACGTGATGTTCCAGGCGGCCTTGGTCGCAGCGCATCACAATCCGAGCTTGAGACCCTTTGCAGATCGCCTCCGTAAGGCCGGAAAACCACACAAGGTCATCATCACCGCCGTTGCCAGAAAACTCGTCACCATCGCGAACGCGCTGTGCAAGAACCGTCAGAAATGGGCGGCTCCGACTGCCTGACAGATACAGTTGCTAACAGACTTGTTCAGCACCCTGCTCATGCGCAAAGACACCTGCCAGATCGGGAAAACCCTTGATCTCGATGGGGTTGCCGCTGGGATCACGGAAGAACATCGTCCATTGCTCTCCCGGCTCCCCTTGAAACCGGACCGAAGGCGGCAGGACAAAGGCCACCCCGGCGGCCTGAAGCCGCGCCGCTAGGGCCTGCCAGTCGGGCAGATGCAGCACCACCCCCATATGCGGCATGGGCACCAGATGCGCGCCGACCTTGCCGGTATCGGATGTGGCAAAGGGCTGGCCCAGATGCAGGCTCAACTGATGACCGAAAAAGCTGAAATCCACCCAAGTCTCGGTGCTGCGCCCTTCAATACAGCCCAGAACCCCGCCATAGAACTGCCGGGCAGCGTCCAGATCATGCACATGGATGGCCAGATGAAAGGGGGTCAGCATCGCAGGTCTCCATAGCCCGTTTGACCCTGCCTAGCATGACACCGCCGCCAAAGGCAAAAGCCGCATCGCCCAAAAGCGCCTTGCATGACTTTGGCGTTGCTGGATGGCTTGCCCTCCCCTAGTTTGGCGTCAACATTCAACGGGAGGATAGAATGACCGACACACCCATGGGCTTTGACACCCTTGCCATTCACGCAGGCACGGCACCCGATCCGGCCACAGGCGCGCGGCAAGTGCCGATCTACCAGACCACGGCCTATGTGTTCCGCGATGCGGACCATGCGGCGAAACTCTTTAACCTTCAGGAAATCGGCTACATCTATTCCCGCCTGACCAACCCCACCGTATCTGCCCTTGCCAACCGGGTGTGCGCGCTGGAAGGCGGGGCCGGGGCGATTGCCTGTTCCTCGGGCCATGCAGCACAAATCATGGCGCTGTTCCCGATCATGGGGCCGGGGCTGAACATCGTCGCCTCCTCGCGGCTTTATGGCGGCACGATCACCCAGTTCAGCCAGACGATCAAACGCTTCGGCTGGTCGGCAAAGTTCGTCGATACCGAGGATCTGGCCGCGGTTGAGGCCGCGATTGACGCCAACACCCGCGCGATCTTTTGCGAAACCATCGCCAACCCCGGCGGCTATATCTCGGATCTGGATGCGCTGTCGGCCATCGCCAACCGCAACGGCATTCCGCTGATCGTCGATAACACCACCGCCACCCCCTATCTGTGCCGCCCCATCGACCACGGGGCCACGCTGGTCGTGCATTCCGCCACCAAATACCTCACGGGCAATGGCACTGTCACCGGCGGCATCGTGGTGGATTCGGGCAATTTCAACTGGTCGGCGTCGGACAAGTTCCCCTCGCTCAGCCAGCCCGAGCCGGCCTACCACGGCCTTGTCTTCCACCCCACGCTGGGCAACATGGCCTTCACCTTCCACTCCATCGCCATCGGCCTGCGCGATCTGGGCATGACGATGAACCCGCAAGGCGCACATTACACCCTGATGGGCATCGAAACCCTGTCCCTGCGCATGCAGCGTCATGTGGAAAACGCCCAGAAGGTTGCCGAATGGCTGGAAAAAGACCCGCGCGTCGAATTCGTCACCTATGCGGGGCTCGCCTCTTCGCCCTACAAGGCCCGCGCGGCCAAGATCGTGCCCAAGGGCGCAGGTGGGCTGTTCACCTTTGCGCTGAAGGGCGGCTATGATGCCTGCGTCAAGCTGATCGACAATCTGAAACTGTTCAGCCATGTCGCCAACCTTGGCGACACGCGCAGCCTTGTGATCCATTCGGCCTCGACAACCCACCGCCAACTGACCCCCGAACAACAGGTCAAGGCCGGGGCCGCGCCGAATGTGGTGCGCCTGTCCATCGGGATCGAGAATGTCGAAGACATCATCGCCGACCTTGATCAGGCCATGGCAAAGGCCACCGCCTGATCCTTTTGCCCCACAGCCAAACGAAAAAGGCCCCGGAACATCCGGGGCCTTTCTGTTTGCGTCAGGTGCTTACTGCTTGATTTCAAACACCATGGTGACCGAGGCAGACATCCCCACCTCGCCCTGCGCAACAGGGGCTGCCATGGCCGAAGCATCC
>JBJOQW010000012.1:0-5267 GCA_046049665.1 Pseudomonadota bacterium
GTCAGGCCACGGCAAATCTCTACCGCCTTGGCGGCACCGATCATGTCAAGCCAGCTGAACGGCCCGCCTGACCAGGGTGCAAAACCCCAGCCAAGAATGGCACCCACATCGCCTTCGCGGATATCGGTCAGCACGCCTTCTTCCAAGGCGCGCACTGCCTCCAGCACCTGAGCAAAGAGCAGGCGGTGCTGCACGTCTGACAGGGATGGCTGCATCTTGTCCAAGGGGTATTTGGCATCAAGGCCTTCCCACAGGCCCAGACGTTCGCCCTTTTCCGAATAGGCATAGAAGCCCGCATTGGCCTTTTTGCCCATGCGGCCCTGGTCGGCCATCCAGAACAGCACCTTGTCCACGGCCTCATCCGGGTAATCCTTGCCCATGGCCAGCTTGGTGGCCTTGGCGATTTTCACGCCCAGATCAATGGAGGTTTCATCAACCAGTTGCAGCGGGCCAAGCGGCATGCCGACGAGTTTGGCGGCGTTTTCGATGAGGGCGGGTTCAACGCCTTCGGCGACCATGCGGATGCCTTCGTTGATGTAGGGAATGATGCAGCGGTTGGCGTAGAAGAAGCGGGCGTCGTTGACGACGATCGGGGTTTTCTTCAGCTGGCGCACGAAATCGAGGGCCTTGGCCACTGCGACATCACCGGTTTTTTCGCCGCGGATGATTTCGACAAGGTTCATCTTGTCGACGGGTGAAAAGAAATGGATGCCGATGAACTGGTCGGGGCGGCTGCTGGCCCCTGCAAGGCCAGAGATCGGCAGGGTCGAGGTGTTGGAGGCGAAAATGGCATCCGTGGGGATAACGGCTTCGGTCTTGGCGGTGACTTCGGCCTTGACACGGGGGTCTTCGAACACGGCTTCGACGATCAGGTCACAGCCCGAAAGGGCGGCGTAGTCGGTGGTGGCGGTGATGCGGGCAAGGACTTCGGCCTTCTTTTCCGGCGTCACCTTGCGGCGCTGCACGCCTTTTTCCAGCAGGGCTTCGGCATGGGCGCGGCCCCGGTCAGCGCTTTCCTGTGCGGCGTCGATCAGGATCACGTTGATGCCGGCATTTGCGCTGACATAGGCAATGCCCGCGCCCATCATGCCAGCGCCCAGAACGCCGACGGTCTTTACGGTTTGATCAGCGGCCTTGGGGCGGTTGGCACCCTTTTCCAGGGCTTCCTTGTTGATGAACAGGCTGCGGATCATGGCCGCGGAGGAGGGGTTCATCAGGACAGAGGTGAACCAGCGGGCCTCAACCCTCAGCGCGGTATCGAAGGGCACCATGCTGCCTTCGTAAACGGCGGAAAGCAGGGCCTTGGCGGCGGGGTAGACGCCCATTGTCTTGCCATGCACCATGGCAGAGGCCCCGACAAAGGTCTGGAAACCGGCGGGGTTGTAGGGGGTGCCGCCGGGCATCTTGTAGCCCTTGGCATCCCATGCCTTGACGATATCGGCGTCTGTGGCGGCCAGCACCCATTCTTTCGCCCGCGCAAGCAGGTCTTCCTGGGCCACGACGTCGTCAATGATACCGGCTGATTTGGCGGCTTTCGGGTCTGAGAGTTTGCCTTCCAGCAGGAAGGGGGCGGCCATCATGGCACCCATCTTGCGCACAAGGCGGGTTGTGCCGCCTGCACCGGGGAAAATGCCGACCATGATTTCGGGCAGGCCGATCTTGGCGCGGGGATTATCGGCGGCGATGATGCGGTGGCAGGACAGGGGCAGTTCGAGGCCAATGCCAAGGGCGGTGCCGGGCAGGGCGGCGACGATGGGCTTGCCGCCTTTCAGGGTTTTGGCATCCATCCCGGCGCGTTCGATCTTGCGCAGGATCTGGTGAATTTGCATGACACCTTCAAACACGGCACCGGCACCACCTTCCTTCATGCGGGCGATGACGTTCAGGTCCATGCCGCCAGCGAAGTCTTTCTTGCCGGATGTGATGATGGCGCCTTTGATGGCTGCGTCAGACAACACCGTGTCAATCAGGGCGTTCAGTTCGGCAAAGCCTGCCTCGCTCATCACGTTCATGGATTTGCCGGGCACATCCCAGGTAATGGTGGCCACGCCGTCAGTATCGGTGACAAGGGTGAAATCGGTCATGGTTGGGTTCCTTTGAACATGGCAAAGCACCGCCGACGCAAGGCTGCGTGGCGGGGCACAGGGTGGGATTGGTGATGGCAGGTCAGGCCTGCGCTTGGGCATGCCTGTGGTTGACGGGTTGCCGTTTGGTACGCGGCTGGCACTGAATCATTTCGACGGCCGTGTGGCCGCGCAGGGTGCTGCAGAAATAGATCGACCGTTCGCCGGTGCATGGGGTTCCATGCTGATCGGTATAGAGCCAATCGACCCAGACCCGAAAGCGGTTGTTGCGCGGAAGCTCTATCGCCACGATGCGGGGCTGAAACGCGGTCTGGCCCATTTGCGCCTTGACGGCGGCAAGGCGGGCAAAGCCATCGGCAAGTTCCTGGGCGGTGGCGTAAACATGCAGTTTCCCGTTTGACTGTGCAGGAACAGGAAAGATGAAAGACCGTGATAATTCGGCGGTTGAGCGTGCGTTCAGCATGTCCTTGATCGCGCGTAGCCCGGTGGCGTTTTGCGGGGGCATGGCGGGGCGTCCTTATCCAATCAACTAACTGCCCGCCGTAGATGGGGATTTGCACGCTTAACGGTAGAGGCGCGGGCGCATTGCTGACTTGCGGTTGTTGCATGGCTGGGATGGGCGTCATGCTGCACCTGCGGCATAGGCCGTGCCATCGCGGCGGGTGTAGTGGCGGGTGGTGCCGCGTTTGGTGGTGATCAGGTCATGGTCGGTGTAGTGGATCACATCATCGGCCAAACGCGTGCCGATGACCAGATACCGCAGGGACGCGTCACTGCGGTTATCAATGCGGTGGCCGATGGGCGTGCCTGCGGGCCAGCAGGCAACATCGCCGGGGTGCAGGGGGATTTCCCTATCTTCAACCAGAAGGCCGGTGCCAGAGAGGACATAGATCATCTCATCTTCGGTTTCATGCCAGTGGCGGTGGCCAGAGCGGGAACCGGGCGGCAGTTCTTCGATGAATGCGCCGAATTGGGACAGGCCACCAGGATCGGACAGCAGTTGATAGGCGTAAGGGCCGGGGTGATCGGCGATGATGGGGTGGGTGTAGGTGGTTTCCCGAGTGAAGGCGGGCAGGGTGCCGCGTGCGGCAGACAGCACACGCAGGCCGGGACTTGCGGGGTCATAGGCCGTGCCCCAACGGGCGGGCAGGTTTTGCAGGTGCAAGGGCAAATCGCCGTGCCGCAGTGTGTGGCCTTGCGCGTTGACCACCTGCCATGTGGTCTCGCCGTTGATCTGACGGTCACCCGTATCGGGATAGTGGCAGATGTCGCCCGCCACGCGCGCGCCGATGATCAGGTAGCTGCAGGGTTCATCCGTATCATTGGCCAGATGATGCGCATTGGGGCAGCCGTGCGGCCAGCAGGCGGCATCGCCGGGCTGCAGGATATGGTCACCATCATCATCAATCAGCGTGGCCGTGCCCGACAGGATAAGGGCAAGCTCGTCTTCTGCGCTGTGCCAGTGCCGGTCTGATGACGCGGCCCCCGGCATCAGCACATCGACGTAGGCACCAAATTGCGTGATCCCGCCGCCCATCGACCAATAGGTGATCAAGCCGCCATTGGCAGCCGCATCCCGTGGTGTGGTGGCAGGATCAACCTTCATCTGGGCCCCATCCAATCGGTGCCGTCCTTGTAGGTGAAACGCGCCCGGCCCTTTTCGCCGGGTGTCAGTTCAACCTTCAGGTCGATGTCGGAATAAGTGGCCACTTCGTGCGGGGCCTTGGTGCCCACCACCAGAAACTTTGCCACCTTGTCCGTGCGGTTGATGAAGCAATGCCCATCGGGGTGGCCCGCCGGAAAGGCCGCGCAATCGCCCACGCGCATGACGGTTTTGCCAGCATCCAGCTGCATCACGCATTCGCCTTCCGTCACCATCACGAATTCATCTTCGTTCAGGTGCCAATGGCGCATGGAAGACTTGGCCCCCGGTTCAAGGATAACCAGATTGACGCCAAACTGCGTCAGGCCCCCGGCATCGCCCAGACGCATGGAACTGCGCCCGGCCACTTCGGCATCATAGGGGGCCGGGTAGATTGTGCCGGTTTTTAGCGGGACTGATGAAAGGTCAATCTTGGGCATCGCAACCCCGCCAAGCTGGTGACCCGACGCGCCTTGATGCTGGCTTTATGGCCCGGTTATCGCCCAATGAGGCGAGACACTTTGCCGGGTGACGTGCTGCATCACCAAAGTCATCTTTTGCGGACGCAGCCGGAAATACAGCGTCAGATCGGCCGACCGCAGCTTTTGCCCGTGGATGTCGAAGTGCATGAATTCGATCCATACCCGCTGCCGTGCCATCCGTGGCAATTCGACCGCGACCACCCGGATATCTGATGAATGGATCCCGAGTTGCCGCATGACAGACCGGAAATTGGCCCAGGCGGCCATCGCCTCGTCCGGCCTGTTGAACAGGACTGCCGTATCCTCCATCTCCATCATGAAGGGAAAATCGTAGTAATTGGCCAGACCGGCGTAGTCGTCTGCATTGAGCAACGCGACCATCTGTTGCAGCAAAGCGCGGACCTGTGCGAAGCTGTTCGTCATCCGAAACCCGTGTCAACCGATCAAGGCACGAAACCACCAGTAGCATCCCGCAATGAGATTGCAACCCGTGGCATGCCTTGGCTGACCGCCCCGGCCCATGTGACCAGCCAGCATTTCGGTTTGATACGGGCAGCATGTGCTACACCCTTTCGATGATCGTGGCCGCCCCCATGCCGGAAGCAATGCACAGCGTGGCAAGGCCCGTGCCCTTGCCTGTCCGCTCCAGCTCGTCCAGCAGCGTGCCGATGATGATGGCCCCGGTGGCGCCCAAGGGGTGGCCCATGGCGATAGAGCCGCCGTTCGGGTTAACCAGCGATGGGTCCACATCAAACGCCTGCATGAAGCGCAGCACGACCGATGCAAAGGCCTCGTTCACCTCGAACAGGTCGATGTCCTTGATGTTCATGCCGCTGTCGGCAAGGATTTTCTGCGTGGCGGGCACGGGGCCTGTCAGCATGATGGTGGGATCGGTGCCGATCTTGCAGGTGGCGCGGATGATGGCGCGGGGTTTGAGGCCATGCGCCTGACCGAATTCCTTGGAACCGATCAGAACGGCAGCAGCACCGTCAACAATGCCGGATGAATTGCCGGCGTGGTGGATGTGGTTGATGCGTTCCAGATGCGGGTATTTCATCA
>JBJOQW010000013.1:0-11059 GCA_046049665.1 Pseudomonadota bacterium
CCCCGCACATATTCGCGCCAGCCGATGATCTGGCGGATAAAGCCTTCGGCAGCGTTGATGGGCACCTTTCCCGCCCGCCAGGCAGCCTCTGCCGCGCGGCACACCTCTAACGGGTCAAGCAGGCCGATGTTGATGTAGGGCGACAGCAACGAGTGATAGAGCGTGGCATCACCCGCCAGCATGGCATCCTGATAATCACCGAACTGCGGCAGGGCATGTGTGATGAAATGGTCCATAGCGGCCAAGGCCCCGGCCCTGTCAGTCGCCCAGCCAAAGGGCGTCAGGCGGCCAAAATGGCCGGGGAATTCGCGGGCGACCAGATCAAGCACCGCTTGCGTGATGGTGTCAGGATCAAACCTTGGGGGCTGCGGGCGAAAGAGGTCAGCCTTGGCGGGTTTGCGGTTGTCGTGGTCATAGTTCCACTGACCCCCGGCTGGCTGATCGCCCTCCATCATCAGGCCCGTCTTGCGGCGCATGTCACGGTAGAACCACTCCATCCGCAACTGCTTGCGCCCCTCGGCCCAGGCCGCGAATTCGCCCTTGGAGGCGATGAAACGCGGGTCGGGCCAAACCTTTACTGGCAGGGGCAGGCCTTCCAGCGCCTGCGCCAGCCGCCATTCGCCCGGCTCCATCGCCCAGACCTGCGCGGCCCCCGTTTCGCTGGCGCGGCGGATCAGTTCGCCAGTGATGCTGTGGGTGTTGGCCGGATCATCCAGTTGCGTATAGGCCACGCGAAAGCCCTGAGCGGTCAGCGCGGCCGCATGTTTGCGCATGGCGGACAGGATCAGTGCAATTTTCTGCGGGTGGTGGGGCACATAGGTGCCCTCGGCATGCACCTCGGCCATGACGATCATATCATGCGCGGGGTCGGCAGCGGCCAGCATCGGCAGGCCAAGGGTCAGCTGATCACCCAGGATCAGGATCAGGCGGCCTACCATGGCACGACTTCACCCCTGTAATCGAAAAAGCCGCCGGATTGTGCAGGCAGCAGGCCATCCAGCACGTCCAGCAGTGCAGCGGCGGCTTGCGCGGGTGTCAGCTTTTCATAGGCGGGCTGATAGGCGGCGGTAAAGGGCGTGTCCACCGTGCCGGGGTGCAACAGGGCAAGGGTCGTCTGCGGATGGCTGCGGGCGACCTCAATTGCAGCGGTGTGGATCAACTGGTTCAGCGCGGCTTTGGCGGCACGGTAGGCATACCAGCCGCCAAGCGCGTTATCCCCGATGGAGCCCACGCGCGCCGACAACACGCCAAAGCGCGCGGGCGCATCGCGCGGCATCAGGCGTAGCACGTGTTTCAGCACCAGCATCGGCCCCATGGCGTTCAGCGCGAATTGTGCGGCAAGGGCTGCGGGATCAACCGATTTCAGGCTTTTCTCAGGCCGGGCGCCATTGATGACAAGGGCGCCAGTGGCCACAATGACGGTATCAAACGGCGCTTCCAGTGCGGACAGTGCCCGCTGGATTGACGCTTCATCCGTGACGTCCATCCCATCAACGCTGCGCGACAACCCGGTGACCTGCGCACCGCGCGCGCCAAGTGCCGTCACCAATGCCCCGCCAATACCGCCCGATGCGCCAATCACCAATGCCCGTTGCATGATACCCTTCCTGTCACCCGCCCATGGGCGTCAGCGCGAGGTAGCGCCCTTGGCCTGCCAATCAACAGCCGGGCGCCAACAGGATCATGGTTCCAGGATGTGTTGCAACAGTGCCTGACCGTAGGCTGCGTTGCCGTGAACGCCATCTTCGGCACGCCATTCGTCCGGCAGAACCCGGCCCAGCGGGCCATCCACCTCGCGCGGGTCGAATACCTGCAGGCCATATTCGCGCAGGCGCCGTGTGATCATCCGCGCGGCCATGTTGGACATTGGATCATCCGACAGGATGGGTGGCGCGATGATTGTCAGATCACAGCGCGTGGCAATCCGTCGCAAGGCCCGCCAGATCGTGCGGCGGCGTTGGGTGATCATCGCTTCCAGCACAGCACTGCTCATGAAACTGGCGTCAGGGTCGGCGGCAAAGGCTGCTTCATCCACGGTATGCCCACGGTGGGTCATCGGTGGCAGCAAGCGGCCCAGATGGTAGCCAGCAGAGGCAAGCACGGGCGCACCGTGACGGAACAGTTGTCCGCCCATCGCAGCGCGTGCTTCAGTCACCCGGCGGCGCACATAGCGCGAACCGGCCTGATCAATTTCGCGTTCCGCATGGATCGTGATCAGACCTGCGTGCCAGATATTGCCGGACAGGTACAAAAGCCCGGTACTGATCCCTTCGGCTTTTGCGCCAAGGTCCAGTGCAGCGGTGTGGCTGTCACCAAAAATGAACAGTTCCGGAATGTCGGCGGCGTCCACGCGGGTTTCGGTGACATCCGCAATGTTGCTATCCATCTGCATGTCAGTCTCAGGATGCATTATAGACCTCCAGCATGGCGACTTCGCAGGCAAGTTCTTCCTGTGCCATGGCCGCAGCGGCAGTGGCCTTGCGGCGGGCCACCAACGCATCTTCGGTTGAACGGGCGCGTGCTGCACCTGTCAGGTTCAGCCCGCCAAAGAAATGGCGCATGACCAAAGCCACGCCTTCGGGCCGCACACTGCGCATGTTGGTTTCCCAAAAGCGCGCGGCGGTCGGTGCGCCGGTGATCACCTCGTATGACGGAAAGTAATCGACGTGATCGCAATCTTCGGCCATTTCGGCCGCAACACCGCGCAGCACGGACTTTTACCGCGTGGTGGCCACCAGCACATGCTGGCCACTTGCGGTTGCGGTCAAAGGCACGGGGGACACGGTCAGCAACAGCCGTGCATCGGGGTTCAGGCGGTGGATCAGCGCAAGGCTGGCATCCAGATCGGCACGGATGGCAGCAGCGCGGTAATTGACAAAGCGGTGGCGGGCCGGATCAAAGGTGCCGCCTTGGGTACCCGGGCAAAGGGCATAGGGCAGACCGGTCTCAACCGACTCCCAGCCTTCGGTCAGGCCCAGCGTGAACACCACCACATCGGCATTGCGCACGGCACGCGCCAACCCCCGCAGCATCGAGACGCGCGAGGCCAGCGCCTCGGCCCGCGAGACAAAGCCATCAGGTTCGATCATCGGGCGCAGGCTGTCACGGAAGCAGGTGGCGTCTTGCCAGACCTCTGGCACATCTGCCGCCGTGTCACCAACGGCAAGCGTCAGCAACAGGCGGAACTGGGCAAACGAATAGATATTGGCAGTGCGCGCCACACAGATTTTTCCGCTTTTCTTTCGGCCCACGCCCCGTATAGTCCGCGTCCATGAACACGCGTGTCAATATCGCCGTTTCCCGTGCTGCCAAGGGCCCCCTGCCCCTTGGGCTGCTTCTTCTTACGCTGCGCTGAGCGTGCCCGCCGGGCGCAGCCGCTCAGGACAGGACAGCGCCCGGAGAAGGCAACGCACAACACTTCAGGAAACCGACCATGACGAAAACCTCCACACAACCTCAGGTTCTGATTTTTGACACCACCCTGCGCGATGGCGAGCAATCGCCGGGTGCAACCATGACGCATACCGAAAAGATGGAAATCGCCGCCCTGCTGGATGACATGGGCGTGGATATCATCGAAGCGGGCTTTCCCATCGCCTCGGATGGCGATTTCGAGGCCGTGACAGGCATTGCGAAACTGGCGCGCAATGCGCAGGTCTGCGGGCTGGCGCGTGCAAATTACAAGGATATCGACCGCTGCTGGGACGCCGTGCGCCATGCGGTGCGGCCGCGTATTCACACGTTCATCGGCACCTCACCCTTGCACCGGGCCATTCCCAATCTGGACATGGACCAGATGGCGGAACGGATTCATGAGACTGTGACGCATGCGCGCAACCTGTGTGACAATGTGCAATGGTCACCGATGGATGCGACGCGGACCGAGCATGATTACCTGTGCCGGGTGGTGGAAATTGCGATCAAGGCGGGTGCAACCACGATCAACATTCCGGATACGGTGGGCTATACGGCACCGCGCGAAAGTGCAGCGCTGATCCGGATGCTTTTGGAGCGGGTGCCGGGGGCGGACGAGATCATCTTTGCGACGCATTGCCATAATGACCTTGGCATGGCGACGGCGAACGCGCTTGCGGCGGTTGAGGCGGGCGCGCGCCAGATCGAATGCACGATCAACGGTCTGGGTGAACGGGCAGGCAATACGGCGCTGGAAGAAGTGGTCATGGCGATGAAGGTGCGCAATGACATCATGCCGTACCAGACACGCATTGATACGACGAAGATCATGAACATCAGCCGTAAGGTGGCGACGGTGTCTGGCTTTGCGGTGCAGTTCAACAAGGCGATTGTGGGCAAGAACGCCTTTGCGCATGAATCGGGCATCCATCAGGACGGCATGCTGAAGAACCGCGAAACGTTCGAGGTGATGCGGCCAGAGGATGTGGGTCTGGTGGGCACGTCTTTGCCGCTGGGCAAGCATTCGGGGCGGGCGGCGTTGCGGGCCAAGCTGCGCGAGTTGGGCTACGATCTGGCAGACAACCAGTTGAACGACGCCTTTGTGCGCTTTAAGGCTTTGGCCGACCGCAAGAAGGAAGTCTACGACGACGATCTGGTGGCCTTGTTGCAAGACCAAGGCACGCATGAGGCGCATGACACGTTGCAGGTAAAGCGTCTGCGCGTGGTTTGCGGGACGGAAGGGCCGCAAGAGGCAGAGCTGACGCTGACGATTGACGGGGTGGACCACAGCATTGATGCCACGGGCGATGGGCCGGTGGATGCGGCGTTCAACGCGGTCAAGATGCTGGTGCCGCATGGGGCGCGGCTGCAGCTGTATCAGGTCAGTGCTGTGACCGAAGGCACGGACGCGCAGGCGACTGTGACGGTGCGGGTGGAAGAAGACGGGCGGATTGCAACGGGGCAATCGGCGGATACGGATACGGTTGTTGCAAGCGTGAAGGCCTATGTGAATGCGCTGAACCGGTTGATCCAGCGGCGGGCAAAATCTGCGCCGGATGCGGACCGCAAGACGGTAACCTATCACGGCGAATAAAGGCGCGCCGCAGAGGATATTTGTGCAAAGATGAAAGGGCGGGTGGTCAGCGATGGCCGCCCGTCTTGTTTTGAAACACGGGCTGATTCATACTTGCGCCAAAAGCATGGCCAGAAGGCCGGGGCAAACGGGGGCGGGCATGATCGGGTATATCAGGTGCAAGCTGCAGGCAGAGCTGGAATTGCCGCGTGAGGCGCGGCGCTTTGGCACGGGCTGGATTGCGGGCACGGGGGGCCTTGCGGCGGCGGTGGCGGGGCTGGCCCTTGTGATTTCGGCCAAGTTTCCGGGGCTGTTTCTGACGCCGGAACTGGCCATGGTCACGCAGGCGGCGTGGTTCCGGTTTGTAATCATGGGTCTGCTGGTGTTTGGCTTTGCCTGCGCGACGCTGTCGATGGTGCTGCGGCCCAACAAGCTGCTGGGGCTGCTGACGGTTGCGCTGGTGCTGGCGGCAAGTCTTTTGGGCGTGGCGCGGATAGACCCGGTCGGCACACCGGGCGTGGGCATCTTTTTCGGGCTGGATTTCTTTGTGCTGAACCTTGTGTTTCTGGGGTTCATCTTCATCCCGCTGGAACGCCTTGTGCCGCACCGGCCGGAACAGACGCTGTTCCGCACGGAATGGCGGGAGGATCTGTTTTATTACCTGATCAGTTCGATGATGGTGCAGGTGCTGTCATACCTGACGCTGGCGCCATCAGGGGCCATTCTGGCCAAGGCCGATCTGGCGGCCACGCGCAACTTTCTGGGCGGATTGCCCTTGGTGGTGCAGATCATCCTGATCATGTTGCTCACGGACTTCGTGCAATACTGGCTGCACCGGGCGTTTCACCGGGTGCCAGCGCTATGGCGGTTCCATGCGGTGCATCATTCGGCGCAGACGATGGACTGGATCGCAGGCGCGCGGATGCATTTCCTTGAGGTGGTGATCCTGCGGGCGGTCACGGCGACGCCGATGTTCGTGCTGGGGTTCACCGAGGTGGCGCTGCAGGCCTATATCCTGATCGTCTATGTCTATTCATCCATTCTGCACGCCAATATCCGCATAGAGCCGAAATGGATCACGCCGATCCTGGCAACGCCGCGCTTTCACCATTGGCATCACGGGATCGAGAAAGAGGCGATTGATGTGAATTTCGCGATCCACTTTCCAATCTATGACCGGTTGTTTGGCACGCATTACATGCCGGGGGACGCGTGGCCCAGCGGATACGGGATTGGCGGGCATCCGGTGCCGAAGGGATACTGGCAACAGTTTCTTTATCCGTTCCGGCGGGGGTAACGCGGATTTTCGGGGGGCCGCTTATCAAGCCCTTACGGGCTATCTGCGCTTGGGGTAGCACGATAGTGCGCTTATCAAGCCCTCGCGGGCTACCTGCGCGCGGGTGTCGCGAAGAAAGACAGCAAGGCCTTGATGAGCAGCCGGTCTGAAGTGCCGCTCAAGCGCCCTTCATTTCGGTCAGGGTATTGCCGCCATCAACCACCAGCATGGCGCCGTTGATGTAGGACGCCTCGGCCGATGCCAGAAACAGGGCACAGGCGGCAACCTCATCAGGCGTGCCCGAGCGTTTGGCAGGGCTGGCGCGGCCAGCGCGGATTTCCTTTGGTGAAGAGCTTTCGGTGGTGATCCAACCGGGAAGGACGGCGTTGCAGGTGATGCCGTGTTGCGCATATTCAAGGGCGGTGGCGCGGGTCAGGCCGGTCATGGCGGCCTTGGCGGTGGCATAGCCGGCAGAGCCATCAATGGTGACCATGGGCCCAGTGACCGATGCCATGTTGACGATGCGCCCGTAACCTGCGGCCTGCATGGCAGGCAGTGCCGCGCGGATACAGTTGAACGCGGTGGTAACATTCAGGGCAAGATGATGCTGCCAAATGGCATCCGTGATGCCCGCCACTTGCGTGCGTTTGGCGGACTTGCCGCTTTGCACCATGCCTGCGTTGTTCACCAGAATTTCAGGGGCACCAAGGGTGGCCGTCACCTCAGCAAAAAGCCGGTTCACGGCGGCGGGATCGATAAGGTCGGCCTTGGTGGCAAAGACGCCAAGTTCGGCTGCCCGGTCAAAGATGCGGTCGGTGGTGGCGGTGATGGCAACTTGGGCGCCCTGCCCGACCAGAGCACGCGCAATGGCAAAGCCGATACCGCCTGCGCTGCCGCAACCCGTGACAAGGGCCACACGTCCGTTCATGGCAAACATTCAGTCATCCTCCGCTTGCGGCTGTGTTGCGTCAAATTCCAATATATCGCCCGGCTGGCAATCAAGTGCGGCACAGAGCGCATTCAGCGTGGAAAACCGCACTGCGCGGGCCTTGCCGGTTTTCAGCACGGACAGGTTCTGGATTGTCACACCCACCACATCTGCCAACTCACCCAACCGCATCTTGCGCCGTGCCAGCATCACATCAAGGTTGACCCGGATCATGGTTGCACATCCTTCATATCGTCAGGGCCGCGTCTTCGTGCATCTGCACCGCCATCTGCATGGCCGCCGCCAGCGTGACCAGCAGTAGCCCCACACCCACCACGGTAACATCCAGCGCATAAGACCCGGCAAAGACAAACAGATCGCCGGTTTGCACATAGGCCCATGCAGAAAGGTTCTGGATCACAAGGTCAAGCAGCGGAAAAGCGGCGATGATGATGCCAATCCGTTGCAGCAATGAAATCATCCGGTCCACAAACACCTGACCGGTGGCACAGCGATGGATCACCTGATGCGCCAGCGCCAGAATCACTGCGAAAATGGCGATCTGAAAGGCAAAACCTGCCCAGAAAATGATCTGCCCGGTCTGGCTGAACATGCCAAGCTGCGGCAGGCCTTGCAGGCAGGCGGCCTGTTCGGGTGCAAGGGCGGCCAATGCAGCGGGGGCATCCAGCACTTTCGCGGATCAGCACCCAGATGAAGCCCAGAAAACCAAGCCATATCAACATGAAAGCCCGATCAAGCCAGACAAACAGGCGCTGTGATTCATGTTCCTTCATCGGGGGCTCTTTCCATGATGTCGCGCTTATCGTGCTTTTTTTCATGATATTCAATAAAAAATCTTTCCTTATCGAAAAACATGAGTATTTTCACGTTTATCAATAAACGCCCAGTCGGGCCAATGATGGAGCCTTTGATGATTAACTTTGATCCCCTTGCCCTGACCAAAGCCCTGTCCGCGGGCGCAGATACTTTGCGGGCCACGGCCGAAGCGCAGGCGACACTGATCAAGTATGACAGCGGGCCGTTGTAGGTATCGGTGGCGGCTGGCGTGAATGATCTGGAAACGAACACGCCTGCTACGGCGCAGCAGACATTCGAGATCGGATCACAGACAAAGCTGATGACATCAGTCGCGATCCTGCAATTGGCTGAACAAGGCAAGATCAACCTTGATGCCAAAGCGGCGGATTATCTGTCTGCAGGTACGATCGAGGGTATTGCCAACGCCGATACTGTGACAGTGCGCCAGTTGCCGAACATGACTTCGGGGATCGACAATTATACCGAGGTGCGGGATGCCGAAGGTGTGCCCTTATTTATCCGGGCGCTGCTGGAAAACCCGTATGAGGTATTCGGGCCGCAGCAGGCGCTTGATCTGGCGCGGGGATTGCCAGCGGTCAGCGCGCCGGGGGCCGAGTATTTTTACACCAACACGAACTACCTGCTGTTGGGCCAGATCATTGAACAGCAGACCGGCAAGGAATTTTTCGGGGTGCTGAAAGCTGGTATCTGTGATCCGGCAGGTATGAATGACACGGTGCGCCAGTTGGCCACGGATGATCCGCGCCTGTCGAGCTATCTGGCGGACCTTTCGGGTGAACTGGTGGATGTGACGCGCGTGCCATGGGAAATGCGGGGCGAGCCAGGCATTGCCTCCACAACGGATGACATGGTGCGCTTTCTAAAGGCGCTGCTGGTGGACAAGACGCTGCTGACCGAGGCGTCGCTGGCCGAAATGACTGACTTCGTACCGACGGGTGCCAATGAGGTGATTGATACCGGCTTTGGGCTTGGGCTGGTCAAGTTCGGGTTCATTGGCGGCGACACATTCTATGGCTTTACAGGCGGCACGCTGGGCACGGCGTCAAGCACCTACCTGAACGTGGACAGTGGGGCGATCATCGCAGTCGGGGCGACGAGCAGCGAGGTTGATACGCTGGAGGGCGGCTTTAACGTGCTGCAATCACTGGACCCGAGCCTGTTTACCATCACCGATGATGGCAGCCCACTGCGGTTCATGTCCGGGGCGGCAAAGGGTGTGACGCTGACCGAAACGGAAGAAGGGCTGGCCTTTGCTGCGGGCATGGCCACCCTGACGCTGGACCGTGATCTGCGTGCGGCCTCGACAAGCAATGTCACCTTTGCAGACAAGTCGGTGCTGGTGGTGGGCGACAATGCGGCCGGCACACTGCGCGATGACCGGGGCAACAAGATTGACATCCTGAAGCATCACAAGGCGGCGGCAAATGCGGATAACCAGATGATCGGCCTTGGCGGCAATGATCAGCTGCGCGGCGGCCATGGCAATGACCGCGCAATCGGCGGCACAGGGCGTGACGTGCTGTGGGGGCGTGGCGGAGATGATCGGTTGTCAGGCGACGAAGGGAATGATGCCCTGTATGGTGGCACTGGTAACGATCGTCTGATCGGGGGCGCGGGCCGCGACATTCTGTTTGGCGGGGCAGGAGCCGACGTGTTTGTTTTCGCCGCTGGCGGCGATGCGCCCGAAGGCCAACACAAAGACACCATCCGCGACTTCACGTCAGGCGTCGACAAAATTGATCTGACATCCCTGCCCGGACCTGACGATTCCAATGCACTGATCTGGCGCGGCACCGGGGGGTTTTCCGGCAACGCAGGTAAGGTTGCGGTGCTGCAGGGACGCCATGCAAGCACTGTCATGGTTGATCTGACCGGGGATGGCCGTGCGGACCTGGCATTCAGCGTCTATGCCGCTCAACCTCTGACAATTCTTGATTTTCTGCTGTAACGACTGTGATCAGGGCCATCTGAAGCATTCAGACTTGCCATAATCGAACATGTAGCGTCGTCCTGGGGCATGGTATTGCGTGCCTTGCCTCAATTGCTTTGCGATGTGGACAGGCGGTGTTCCGCCGCGCCCCTTTCCCTTCCCGCCCCCTCTTTCTATAAGGGCCTGCCTGCCTCATTCCATGAGTCGCGGGCACGTTGTTTATTGCCCATCAAGGACTGCCCGCACATGTCTATCCTCTCTGGCCTCTTTTCCTCCGACATGGCCATCGACCTCGGCACAGCCAACACGCTTGTCTACGTGCGCGGCAAGGGAATTGTGCTGAACGAACCTTCGGTCGTGGCCTATCACATCAAGGACGGCAAGAAGCAGGTCCTGGCGGTGGGCGAAGATGCCAAGCTGATGCTGGGGCGTACGCCGGGCACCATTCAGGCGATCCGGCCAATGCGTGACGGGGTGATTGCAGACTTCGACAGCGCGGAAGAAATGATCAAGCATTTCATCCGCAAGGTGCACAAGCGCACGACCTTTTCCAAACCAAAGATCATTGTGTGTGTGCCTTACGGTGCAACGCCGGTGGAAAAGCGCGCGATCCGGCAATCGGTGCTGTCAGCAGGTGCGCGGCGGGCCGGGCTGATTGCAGAACCGATTGCAGCGGCGATCGGGGCTGGCATGCCGATCACGGACCCGACGGGGAACATGGTGGTAGATATCGGCGGGGGCACGACCGAGGTGGCGGTGCTGTCCTTGGGCGACATCGTCTACGCGCGGTCGGTGCGGGTCGGTGGTGACCGGATGGATGAGGCGATCATCAACTATCTGCGGCGGCATCAAAACCTGTTGATTGGCGAATCCACGGCCGAGCGGATCAAGACCAGCATCGGCACGGCGCGGATGCCGGATGACGGGCGCGGGTCAAGCATGCAGATTCGCGGGCGTGACCTGTTGAACGGCGTGCCGAAGGAAACCGAAATCAATCAGGCGCAAGTGGCAGAAGCCTTGGCGGAACCGGTGCAGCAGATTTGCGATGCGGTGATGCAGGCGCTGGAAGCCACACCGCCAGACCTGGCCGCCGACATC
>JBJOQW010000014.1:0-14552 GCA_046049665.1 Pseudomonadota bacterium
GTGATTGCCTATGGCACGGTGCTGCTGGCAGTGGCGGCGCTGTTTCAGATGGTGGATGCGGGGCAGGTGATGGCGATGGGCCTGCTGCGGGGCCTGCGGGATACGCGGGTGCCGATGGTGATTGCGGCGGTCAGCTATTGGGTGATCGGCATTCCCTGCGGCTGGTTTCTGGGGCTGCACCTTGGCCTTGGGGGCGGGGGCGTCTGGGGTGGGCTGGTGATTGGCCTTCTGGTGGCGGCAACGGCGCTGATGTGGCGGTTCTGGCGGATTGCGCCACCTGTGTAGACAGGGGGCGCTCTTCGCACCCTTGCGGGCGCTCATCGCGGTGTCCGGCGAAGAGGCCTGTAAGGGCCGATGAGCCCCCCCTTAGCGTTTCAGCGCTCCGCGCAAGGCATCGCCAAAGGCAGAACTTGCTGCTGGGGCGCTGGGCTTTACCTGCGCGGCGGCTTCGCGCCTTGGCGGTGGTGCTGATCCTGCATTATCCTTGCGCATGGTCAGGCCAATGCGTTTGCGCGCCACATCCACCTCGACCACGCGGACGCGCACGACATCGCCTGCCTTGACCACCTCATGCGGGTCCTTGATGAACTTGTCGGCCAGCTGGCTGACATGCACCAGGCCATCCTGATGCACGCCGATATCGACGAAGGCCCCGAAGGCCGCCACGTTGGTGACCGTGCCCTCAAGGCTCATGCCCGGCTTCAGGTCTTTGATATCATCCACGCCATCGGCAAAGGTGGCGGTCTTGAAGCTGGGGCGCGGGTCGCGGCCGGGTTTTTCCAACTCGGACAGGATATCCTTGACGGTGGGCAGGCCAAAGCGTTCGTCAATAAAGCTGCGCGGATCAAGGGTTTTCAGCACCGCAGGCTCGGCCATCAGGCTGCGGATATCGCGCCCGCAAGCGGCGACGATCTTGCGCGCCAGATCATAGGCTTCGGGGTGCACGGATGAGGCATCAAGCGGTTCCTTGCCGCCTGTGACGCGCAGGAAGCCTGCGGCCTGTTCAAAGACCTTGGGGCCAAGGCGCGCGACTTTCAGCAGGTCTTTGCGCGTTGAAAAAGCGCCGTTGGCATCGCGGTGGGCGACAATCGCCTCGGCCAGACCGGGGCCGACGCCAGACACGCGGGCCAGAAGGGGGGCTGAAGCGGTGTTCAGATCAACGCCCACGGCGTTCACGGCGTCTTCGACCACGGCCTCAAGGCTGCGGCCAAGGCGGTGCTGGTCAACATCGTGCTGATACTGGCCCACGCCAATGGCCTTTGGTTCGATTTTGACAAGTTCTGCCAGCGGATCCTGCAATCTGCGGGCAATACTGACGGCCCCACGCAAGGAAACGTCAAGTTCGGGGAATTCCTTGGCGGCGAGTTCGGAGGCCGAATAGACCGATGCGCCAGCTTCGGACACGATGACTTTGGTCGGTTTCGGCCCGGCAGGCAGGGCGGCGATCAGATCAGCCACCATCTTTTCGGTTTCACGGCTGGCGGTGCCGTTGCCGATGGCGATCAGATCAACGCCATGGGCGCGGATCAGGCGGGCCAGTTCGACCTGTGCGCCGCGCAGGTCATTCTTGGGCTGGAAGGGATAGACGGTTGCGGTGGCCAGCACCTTGCCCGTGCCATCGACCACGGCGACCTTCACGCCGGTACGGATGCCGGGGTCAAGGCCCATGGTGGCGCGGCCACCGGCGGGGGCGGCTAAGAGCAGGTCCTTGAGATTGCGGGCAAAGACGCGGATGGCCTCGGCCTCGGCCACCTCGCGCAGGTCTGACATAAGGTCAAGCGTGAGCGAGGTCTTGATCTTAATGCGGAAGGCCCAGGCGGCAGCTTCGCGCAGCCAGATGTCGCCCGTGCCCTGAGTGCCTGCCTGCAGGGCCGCGCCGCAGGCCTGTTCGCCGTGTGACTGGCCGCGCGGGGCATCTGCATCAATGGCAAGGTCAACCGACAGGATGCCTTCGTTGCGCCCGCGCAGCATGGCCAGCACGCGGTGCGAGGGGGCGGCGGCGAAGGGTTCGGAATGCGCGAAATAGTCAGAAAACTTGGCACCTTCGGCTTCCTTGCCAGCGACGACCGTGGCGGTCAGGCGGCCATTGCGGCGCATATGGTCACGCAAGCTGCCCAGCAGGTCGGCACGTTCCGACAGGCCTTCGGCAATGATGTCGCGCGCGCCTTCAAGGGCGGCCTTCACATCGGGGACGGCTTCGGTGATGTAACCTGCGGCCAATATGGCAGGATCGGCGCGGCGGTCGGCCAGGATGGCATCAACCAGCGGGCCAAGGCCGTTTTCACGGGCGATCATGGCCTTGGTGCGGCGTTTGGGTTTGAAGGGAAGGTAGATATCTTCCAGCTCGGCCTTGGTGGTGGCGCGGGCGACCTGCAGGGCGAGGGGATCAGTCATCTTGCCCTGTTCGGTGATTGAGGCGGCAATGGCCAAGCGGCGCGCCTCAAGCTCGCGCAGGTAGGTCAGGCGTTCGGCAAGGGTGCGCAGCTGCGTGTCATCAAGGCCGCCGGTCACCTCTTTGCGGTAGCGGGCGATGAAGGGGACGGTGGCGCCTTCGTCCAGCAGGGTGATGGCGGCGGTGACCTGTGCGGCGGCGGCCCCGATTTCGGAGGCGATGGTCTGGGGGATGCGGGCAAGGGTCATGGCGGCGGTCCTTCTGTCTGGAAGGGCCGTCTTAGCGGCATCGTGCGGAAGGGTGAAGATGGTACCGACACCCCGGCTCGAACGGGGGACCCCCAGATCCACAATCTGGTGCTCTAACCAACTGAGCTATGTCGGCACTTGTGGGCGGGATAGCGCCATGATGCGCAGATTGCAAGCCATCAAAGCGTGCGTTCCCATGTCTGGGTGACAAGGTTCTGGCCAAAGGAAAGGACAGGGGCGCTTTCGATGAGGGAAAAGTGGTTGCGGGCGTAAAGGCGGCCTGCGGCGCGGTGGGATTCGTGGGTCCACAGGCGCATGGTGGCATAGCCTGCGCTGCGGACGAAGGTGAGGCAGGTGTCAAGCAGGGTTTGCGCAAGGCCGGTGCCACGGGCGGCGGGGGCGACGTAGAAAAGGCGCAGCTTGGCGGTGCCTTCGGGGCCTTGGGCGCAGAAGATGCAGCCAATGGGGGTGGTGTCATGGCAGGCGATCCAGCCGCGTTCGCGGGCGGGGTCATGTTTGGCAAAGAAGGCGGTGACGATATCGGTGACAAGCAGGCGGAAGCTGTCATCAAAGCCATCGTTTTCGGCGTAATGGGTGGCATGGGTCTGGATGACCCAAGGGGCATCTGCGGGGGTGGCAAGGCGGAGGACGGGGGTCATGGGGCAAGTGTGCGGCGGGGGCGGGGCCATTGCAAGCGGCTTGTCAGCGGGGGCAATCGGCGCTAGGCGAAGGGGGCAAAAATCAGGAAGACCACGGGGACGACCATGGGCATCGACAAGCAAAGCGACATTGCCGCGAACATCCAGATTGGCCCGACGGATACGGGGATGGTGCGGATTTATATCGAGGCGGATGGCGGGATCGAGCTGCCGCTGGACTTTGACCCGGAAGAAGCAGACGAGATTGCGGAAGAGCTGCGGGCAGCGGCGGAAGCGGCGCGGGCAGTAGGGGCCAAGGGCAAGCGTCGCTGAGGGTGTGACCAGAGGGGGCGGCCACCCTTGGGGGCATTGAGCCCCCAGCGGGCGGCATTGCCATCGCAGGTGGTGGGCGGTCTCGTTGCGGCCAAGGGCGGTGCTTTTGTTGCGGTTTTCAGCAATGCCATCACGAAGGGCTGACGCGGCTTTCGCAAGAGGTGCGCGCCGAGGGCACGCGGCGTTGAGGCTTGACCAGAGGGGGCCGCCGCCCTTTGGGGCATTGAGCCCCCGGTGGGCGGCATTGCCATCGCAGGTGGTGGGCGGTCGCGCGATGCCACGGGCGGTGCGTTCGTGGCCGTTTCATGGCAATGCCATCACCGAAGGCGTATATTTGCGAGAATGGGCCTGAGGGGATGGCGGCCCGTTTCAAAGCAAGTCATGCAATCCCGGTTGCAAAGCCCGGATCGCGGAAGCCCTGCAGGCGCAGTGCAGCGTGGCGGGCGAATTTCTGCACCATGACCTTGCGGCGGGCGGGGGCGAGTGGCGTAAGTGGCGACATGCGGATGATTTCGGCGTCATGCGCATCGGCCAGGATCAGGCCGGTGTCGGGTGGCAAGAGGTCAGCCGGGAAATCGCTGTCGACGGCCCAGAAGAAGCGGTCGGACCATTCCAGATAGCCCTGCCATTTGTGGTCTGCCTGAAAATCTGCCCGGCCCGATTTGCATTCGATGATCCAGACCTCGCCCTTTGGCCCAAGCGCCATGACATCCACGCGCAGGCCCGGCGCGGGCACCAGTTCCTCGACACAGACGAAATCATGGCCGCGCAGATGGCGGCAGACGCCGCGCGCAAGGCGTTGGCCGGGGGTTGGGGGCAGGGGTTGTGGCGTCGAATACATGGTCACAGCATGAACGAAGGATGAACATCTGGCAAGATGCGACGTGTTGGGCTGAAAGTAGCCGTGTTGTGGCAGTGCACACTTGTCCACAGCCGAATTTGGGCGCATGGGGCGCGAAACCGGGCAAAGGGAACATCATGCTGCTGCGCGATCATCTGGCAATAAATGGTGCAAGCCTGTTCCGCTGGCGCAGCTTTGTTCTGCTGGCGTTTGTGCCTGCGATCATCTGGGCCACATTGCAAGGCGAGCAGGTTGAACACGTGGTGGGCGATGTCTGGGGTGACGTATTCGAAGCCTGTGCGATTGCAATCGTCGCAGCGGGAGAGCTGATCCGTATTCTGACAGTGGGCTTTGTTCCGGCAGGCACATCAGGGCGCAATACGGGCGCGGGGCAGGTGGCCAGCCGGCTGAACACCAGCGGGGCCTATGCGATGGTGCGCAACCCGCTCTATCTGGGTAATTGCCTGATGTATGTGGGGATTGTGCTGTATGCGCAAAGCATTGCGCTGGCTATCGTGATGGCTTTGGTGCTGTTACCCTATTACGAGCGCATCATTGCGGCGGAAGAGAATTTTCTGCTGGGCAAGTTCGGTGATGATTATGCGCAATGGGCGGGGCGCACGCCCGCGTTCATCCCGCGCCTTTCGCAGTGGCAGCGGCCAGATATGCCGTTTTCATGGCGGTCTGTGATCCGGCGCGAACATGCATCAGTCTTTGGGGCGATCCTGTCGCTGTATCTGGTGGCATGGGCGCAGCACTGGGCGGATGGTGAAGGCTTGGGCGCGCATGTGCATATCGCCATGGGGGTGATTGCGGTGGTGGAACTGGTTGTGATTGGACTGAAGAAGCGCACGCGGGTGCTGGTGGCAGAGGGCCGCTGACCCTTGCGCTTTGGGGGCACAGCACCTAGGTTAGCTGGTGGCGGGTTCTGCTCCTCTCGTGCAAGGCTCTTTTCCAGTGGCCGATAAGCATCTCCGAGGGAGCTGGCTCTGCCAGGGTTCTGGCCCTGGTATCTGGCGACCAACCTGAACACTCAGGCTCTCGGGAAATTCACGTCTTCACGGCTGCTGCGGGCCCGCCACCCTTTTCAGCCACCACTGGCCGTAAAGACCATGGTTGCACCATCAGGTGCGGTCAGGGTCAGCGTGTCGGCTGTCTGATCGGCGGCGGTCATGGCGGACAGGGCTGCGAAAAACGCGGCTTCGGCATCCAGCGCATCACAGGCCATGCGGGTGGCGCGCACGGGGCCAAGGGCCCATGCGGGGGGCAAGGCTGTCAGTTCCGCGCCAAAGCCGTTGCAGGGGCCTTCGCCCTGCAGGGTGCCATCGGGCAGGTAAGACAGGGTGGCACGGGCGCTGAAGGCTTCGCCATTCAGGCTGACAAGGCGCCAGATGGTGGGATCATCGGCCAAGACGGGGCTGGCGAGCAGGCCGATCATGGTGGCAAGGCGGGTGGGCAGGGGCATGGCGGGGCCTTTGGCTTTCGCGGCACAGGATAGGCGGGCCATGGGTTTGCGTAAAGAGCATCCTGGCGCGCGCTGGTTGCGCAATCCACGTGCATACCGGGCGGGTAATGCTGGTGGCGCTGGTCTACAGGCGGTAGCCGCCTGATACGGTCAGGATTTCGCCGGTAATGCTGGCGGCATGTTCGCTGGCCAGAAACCGCACGGCTGCCGCAATATCCCCGGGGGATGGCAGGCGGCCGAGGGCGGTCAGATCGGCGAAAAGCTGTATCAGGTCGTCGGGGCGGGGCTCTTCCGGGATGTGGACAGCGCCGGGGGCAACGGCATTCACGCGGATATTGCGGGGGCCGAGTTCCTTGGCCATGCCTTTGGTCCAAAGGTTCAGGGCGGCTTTGCTGGCACCATAGATCGCGGCACCCTTTGGCGGCAGGACTGCGTTGACGGAGGAGACGCTGACGACTGCCGCGCCCGGTTTCAGATGCGGCAAGGCCACGGCGAGCAGGGCATCTGCGGCCAGAAGGTTGACCTGCAGCATCTGCATCAGGGCAGTGGTGTTGGACGGGTCATCGGGTGTGCCGGTAACGCGCCCGGCATTGTTGACGATCACATCAATGCGCCCGTACCGATCAAGGACTGCTGCAATGGTCTGTGCTGGGGTAGATGGGTTGGTGAGGTCTGCCTGCAGGGTCAAAACCGATGGGGCGACGTTGCCAGGCGGGGTCGTCAGCCATGTGGTGGCAACATCATGGTCTGCGGCAAAGTTCTGGGCAATGGCCCGCCCTATGCCGCGTGCTGCGCCTGTCACAAGAACGACCTTTCGCATGGCTTTCCCCTGTTGCGCGCGGGCCTGTTCAGCGCCCGTGGCCATGGATTGCCGGGGCAGGGCACCGCATGTTCGGATCAGGTCAGGCTAGCGGTCATGCGGGCGGGCTGCAATGCGCTGTTGGCATGTCAGGCAATATGGGCTTGCGGACTGCTGCAGATCAGAACGCGGCTGGCTGCGCCTCGCGTGCCATATGGTCAAGCACGGCGTTGACGAACTTGGATTCCTTGCCTTGGGGGAAGAACGCCTTGGCCACATCTACGTATTCGTTGATGGTCACCTTCGGCGGGGTCGGCATGCCCACAAGTTCGGCCCCTGCAGCGCGGAACAGCGCGCGCAGGACGGGATCAATGCGGTCAATGGGCCAGGCGGCGACCAAGGCGCGGTCTGTCATCTGGTCGATCCTGGCCTGCCAGTTCACGGCACCGTCGATGACGGCGCGAAAATGCGTCACATCGCCTTCGGCCATTTCGTCGTCATCATAAACGGCACCGAAGCGGTGGGTTTCGAATTCGGCGGTCACGTCTTCAACCGTCTGGCCGCTGACCTCCATCTGGAACAGGGCCTGCACGGCATAAAGCCGTGCTGCAGATTTCATCTGTTTCTTGTCTGGCTTGGCAGCGGCAGTCATGCGCGGAACCCGATCCCCTTGGTGCTGCCCGCCCATCTGCGCGAGAGTGCGATCAGATGCAAGGCCGCCGCTGCGGCACCGCCGCCCTTGTTCTGGCCTGCGGTCTCGGCGCGCACTTCGGCCTGGCTGCGATTTTCGACTGTCAGGATGCCATTACCGATGCAGGCACCCTGCAGGCCCAGCAGCGACAGGGCGCGCGAACTGTCATTGCAGACGGTATCGTAATGCGTGGTCTCACCGCGGATGACGCAGCCAAGGGCGACATAGCCATCATACTTGGCTTGCCGTTCAGCCATGGCGATGGCGGTGGGCACCTCAAGTGCGCCGGGCACTTCGACGACCTCAACCTCGGCGTTGCAGGCGGCTGCTGTGGCGCGGGCACCGGCTACCATCTGATCGGTGATGTCCTTGTAGTAGGGGGCGACCACGACCAGCAGTTTGACGGGTTTGTCAAAGCTGGGCAGGGGCAGGGTGTAATGGGTTTCTGCGGTGGCCATGATCAAACCTCGGGGATGGCGCGGGTGCCCGCGATGGTCAGGCCGTAAGCCTCAAGGCCGACAACGCGGGGGGCGGCGGAATTGGTGACAAGCGTGATCTGCGACAGGCCAAGCGAGGACAGGATCTGCGCGCCAAGGCCGTATTGGCGCAGGGTCTGGGGCGAATGTTCGCCGGGTTCGACCAGCTTCATGGTGGTATCGCGCAACAGGACAACCACTCCACGCCCCTCGGCGGCGATGGCGTTCATGGCGCGGGGAAGTTCACCGCCATTGCCGACGCCAAGCACATCTTCCAAAGGGTTCAGGGCATGCACGCGGACCAGTACGGGGCCGGGGGCGGAGAGATCGCCTTTGGAGAGGACAACATGTTCATCGCCATGCGTTTCGTCGGCAAACACGCGCATAAGCCAGTCACCACCATGGGCGGACGTAACCGACCGCACGGCCTTTTCGCTGATCAGATTGTCATGGCGGCGGCGATAGGCGATCAGGTCACTGATGGTGCCGATCTTCAGGCCATGCCGTTGGGCAAAGCTGATCAGGTCAGGCAGGCGGGCCATGGAGCCGTCATCGTTCATCACTTCGCAGATCACACCCGAGGGGTTGAGCCCGGCAAGGCGGCTGACGTCCACGGCGGCTTCGGTATGGCCGGCGCGCACCAGAACGCCACCATCGCGGGCTTTCAGCGGAAATATATGGCCGGGGCTGGCGATATCGGCGGCACTCTTGGTCGGGTCGGTGGCCACGGCCACGGTGCGGGCGCGGTCTGCTGCGGAAATGCCCGTGGAAATCCCCTCGACCGCTTCAATCGACAAGGTGAAGGCGCTGGAATGGCGGCTGGAATTCTTGCGGTCCATCAGTTGCAGGCCAAGCTGTTCGACCCGGTCCGAGGTCAGGGCAAGGCAGATCAGCCCGCGCCCGTAGGTGGCCATGAAGTTGATGGCGGTCGGCGTGCACATCTGGGCGGGGATGACCAGATCGCCTTCATTCTCGCGGTCTTCATGATCGACAAGGATATACATGCGGCCGTTGCGGGCATCTTCGATGATGTCTTCGGTCGCGGAGATGGCGTCAGAATAGTTGGTCGCATCGGTCATGGCTGTGGCACCCTGGGCGTTTTAGCGTTCCTTAGCGTGGTGCGGGGTGATTGGCCAGTGGCAGACGCGCGCAGGAACGCGCGGTCTTTGTGCGCCTGTCCCGAACGGGGCGGCCGTCCCATCGGGCATTGAGCCCTCTGTGACGGCATTGCCATGGAACGACGGTCGAGGTCAGATTGGCGGGCAGGTTTTTTGAGTATTTTCGCAAAGAGAAAACCTGCATCTGCTTTCTCTTTGTAAAAATACTCATCGACAGACATATCAGCCTGCACAGGTGCCGGGCGCTGGTCCACGGCAGTGCCGTCGCTGAAGGCTCAATGCCTGAAGGGACGGCGGTGGGATCAGGGGCGTTGAGCGGGCGGAGTAAAATAGCGATCGGCTGGCAGATAGGCGGCAAGGCGCCCGGCGGCGCACCATTCGCGTTCAAGGCCATGATCGCCGATCAGGATGACGCGGTCGCCAGGAATGCCGGGCAGGGCTGTGCGGAGGGCGCGGGCCTGATCGGCAAAGCTGGCAAGCCATGCGGGGGCGGGATGGGCGGCATCGAGCGGGGCGTTTGCCGCCATCAGAATGCCGGGTGTCAGGGGGGCCGTTGCCAGGGCAAGTCGCGCCACATGTGCAAGGTCGGCCAGTTTGGCGGCGCGGTCAGCGGGCAGAACCGGGCGGGTGAGGGACGCGCGCAGGGCGTTGGAGGAAAACAGGAAGGCCACCACGTCATGCCCGGTGGCGGCGCGGACCGAGGCGTAGGTCTTGTAGTCGAGCCCCAGTTCCTGTGCGCGCTTCACGCGCAGGCGGACCACCTCGATCGGCAGGGTAGGCAACAGCTTTTCGCGGGCGGCTTTCCAGCAATGGCTGCGCCAGGACAGGCCCGCATCCATGGCGGGGCCGTTGTTGTGGCCGATGGGGGCCGCGCTCACTGCCCCCACTCGCGCAGGCGGGCAACGTAGCGGGCCATCGTATCAATCTCGAGGTTGCACATATCCCCCACGGCGACGCTGCCCCATGTGGTGACGGTTTGGGTATGGGGGATGAAGTTCACGCCGAAATCGGTGCCGTCCACGCCATTTACCGTCAGCGAGGTGCCGTTCAGCGCGACCGAGCCCTTGGGCGCGATGAACCCGGCCAGTGCATGGGGCGCGCGGAAGGTGACGCGGACGGATGCGCCATCGGGGGTGACGCCGACCACTTCGGCCAGACCATCCACATGGCCCGAGACGATATGCCCGCCCAATTCATCCCCCACGCGCAGGGCACGTTCAAGGTTGACGGGCGTGCCAACCTTCCAGCCGCCGATATTGGTCTTGCTGACGGTTTCTGCGGAAATCTGCACATCGAACCAGTTCTGCGGATCGCGACCAAGGGCGACCACGGTCAGGCAGACGCCTTCGCAGGCGATAGAGGCGCCGATATCAATGCCGCCCACATCATAGCGCGTGCCGATGCGCGCGCGCAGATCGCCTTCCTGCGTCAGGGCCAGCACGCGGCCCACATCCGTGACGATCCCTGTGAACATAGGCACATTCTCCGGTTATTCCCGGCAAAGGTAAGCCGCTGCGCGCGCAGGGGCAAGGTGCCGCAATTTTGCCGCGCTCCGCGCTTAGGCTGCGCGTTAACCGAAATTCCCCCATTAACCTTGCCGCAATCCGGCGTAGGGATACTGCCATACGCAACCCCGACCGCAAAGCAATGCCCGACGCCAGCCACCGCACCTTCCTGTTCCTGCAAGGGCCGCATGGGCCCTATTTCCACCGACTGGGGCAGATGCTGCAGGCGGCGGGGGCAACGGTCTGGCGCGTGGGGTTCAACCGGGGCGACCGGGCGTTCTGGCCCACGACGGCCACGTTCATTCCCTATCGCGGTTTGCCGGATGCATGGCCTACCACGATTGCAGCCATTCTCGCAGACAAGGCCGTGACGGACCTGGTGCTTTATGGCGATACGCGGCCCATTCATGCGCAGGCGGTGGCGGAGGCCAAAGCGGCGGGCATCACGGTGCATGTGTTCGAAGAAGGCTATCTGCGCCCCTACTGGATCACCTATGAACGGGGCGGGTCAAACGGGCATTCGCGGCTGATGGAGATGTCGGTGGCGGATATGCGCACAGCATTGGCCAAGGCGGACATGGACCTGCCCGATGCGCCCAGCCATTGGGGTGACATGCGCCAGCATGTGTTTTGGGGTGCGCTTTACCACTGGTTCGTGCTGACGGGCTTTTGGGATTTTCGCAATTTCCGCCCGCATCGTGACATCACGGTGTTTCAGGAATTTCTTTTGTACCTGAAGCGGCTGATCCTGATGCCCATTCACCGCTGGCAGCGGGCGATTGCCACCTTTCGCATCCGCAAGGGCGGGTTTCCCTATCACCTTGTGATCCTGCAACTGGCGCATGATGCGAGTTTCGTCAAACATTCGCCCTTTGCCAGCATGACCGAATTTCTGACCACGGTGATGGAGGGGTTTGCCAAAGGCGCGCCACGGCACCACCATCTGGTGTTCAAGGCGCATCCGCTGGAGGATGGGCGGGTGGAAATCTGGCGCGAGATCAGGCGGCTGGCGCGCGAATACGGGGTGGAACGGCGCATCCATTTTGTGCGGGGGGGCAAGCTCGCGGCCCTGCTGAACGATGCGCGGTCGGCAGTGACTGTGAATTCAACGGCAGGCCAGCAAGTGCTGTGGCGCGGTTTGCCGCTGAAAGTGTTCGGGGCGGCGGTCTATGCCAAGCCGGAATTCGTATCGACCCAGCCCTTGACGGAGTTCTTTGCGCAGGCGGCGCGGCCTGACAGCAAGGCCTACCGCGATTATCGGCATTATCTGCTGGAAACCAGCCAGATACCGGGTGGCTACTACTCCTCGCGGGGGCGGCGTGCGCTGATGCGACAGGTGGTGGATATGATGCTGTCGGACGAGGATCCGTATGATTCACTGGTGTCGGGACATGCGGCACCACGGCAACAGTTGCGGCTTGTGACCTGACGCTTGCAATCGGGTTTTGCAAAATCCCAAGCCTTTGGTTAGGCTTGCTGGCAAAACTTGAGGTAAAACTCCACCAAAGGAGCCCGAGCAGTGAATAAATATGTATCAAGGGGGGCGCAGGCCCTGACCCTTGCCGCCGTGGTTGGCCTGGTGGCCGGTTGCGGATTGCCCCGGTCCGGGCCGAACAAACGCGAGATTTTTGCGGGGTCGGTGCTGGAGCAGGGCGATGCGTTTGTGGTGACGGTGAACAGCCGTGTCACACGTGCGGCTGCAGTTACCCCGGCCCTGGGGTTTGGGTCGAATTTCCGCAATGCAGGCGTGGTGGGGTCTGATACGATCAGCCCCGGTGACACGCTGGTGCTGACGGTGTTTGAAAACGTGCGCGATGACCCGCTGTTGGGCAACACCGGACAGCGCGTTTCGTTGCTGGACCAGGTGCAGGTCGATGGCGAAGGGTTCATCTTTGTACCCTATGCCGGGCGTATCCGCGCCGCAGGCCAGACGCCTGACGGGTTGCGGCAGGCGATCACGCGCAAGCTGGATACGCAGACGCCCGATCCGCAGGTTACCGTGCAGCGCGCGGCAGGTGATGGGTCAACCGTGACCGTGTCCGGGGCCGTGACAGGGCAGGGCATCTATCCGATCGAACGGCCGACGCGGTTGCTTAGCGCGATGCTGGCGGCAGCGGGTGGTGTTGCCATACCGCCGGAAACAGCACTTGTGCGCGTCACGCGCGGTGGGCATACCGGCCAGATGTGGCTGAGCGACCTGTACGAAAATCCGGGGCTGGATATCGCCTTGCGGCCGGGTGACAAGATCATTGTTGAACAGGACACGCGGTCATTTTCCGTGCTGGGTGCAACAGGCGGGCAAAGTGTAGTGCCGTTTGAAACCCAGACGCTGAGCGCGATTGAGGCACTGGCAACCGTGGGCGGGCTGACCACCACACTGGCCGATCCGACAGGTGTGTTCGTGTTCCGCAATGAACCGGCAGAGATTGCGAATGCCGTGCTGGGGCGCAATGACCTTCAGGGCGATCAGCGCTTTGTCTATGTGCTTGATCTGACGCAACCGACTGGCATGTTCGAGGCGCGCGACTTCGCAATCCGCGATGGCGACACAGTCTATGTGACCGAAGCGCCGTTCGTGCAGTGGCAGAAAACGCTGAACGCGATCACGGGCACGGCTGGGGCGGCGGATTCGCTGAGTGCGACCGCATCAGGCGGATAAACCGCGTGTCCGACACGGAAATCAAAGCCGCCGGGCAGATACCCCGGCGGCTTTTCCATTACAACGCGGGCTTTATGCGCGAACGTCGCTTGCGGCGCATTCTGGCGCTGGCGGGGCATTCCCTTCAGCTTGGGCTGCCTGGCGCGGATGATGGCGTGGTGGTCTGGGGGCACAGCCCCTATGCGGCGCGGGGCGAGGCTGTGGCGGCGCGGCGCGGTGTGCCGCTGATCCGGGTCGAGGATGCGTTCCTGCGGTCGGTGCGTCCGGGGCGGGCAGGGGATGCGCCGATCGGGCTGATGCTGGATGATCTGGGCGTGCACTTTGACAGCAGCGCACCCTCGCGGCTGGAGGTGATGCTGGCGACGCATGCCTTGGATGATGCAGGGCTTCTGGCGCGGGCGGAATTGGCGATAGCGCGGCTGCGGGCGGCGGATCTTTCAAAATACAACATGCATGATCCGGGGCTGGCGGTGCCGGAACCGGGCTATGTGCTGGTGATCGACCAGACGCGCGGGGATGCATCCATCCGGCACGGTGGGGCGTCAGCGGCGACATTCGCGCAGATGCTGGCGGCGGCACGGGCGGACCATCCGGGCAAACGCTTGGTGATCAAGACGCATCCGGAAACGGTGGGCGGCTATCGGGCGGGGCACTTTGTGCCAGCGGATGGCGATGTGCTGACGGCGCCCGTCTCGCCCTGGGCGGTGCTGGCGGGGGCGGCGGCGGTTTATACGGTATCCAGCCAGCTGGGCTGGGAAGCGGTGCTGGCAGGCCATCGGCCGGTGGTGTTCGGCCAGCCATGGTATGCGGGCTGGGGTGTGACGGATGACCGCGCGCCTGTGGCGCGGCGGGGGCGGGTGCTGACCGCGCAGCAGATGTTCGCGGCGGCGATGATCCTGATGCCCGTCTGGTATGACCCCTGCCGGGATCGTCTGACGACCCTTGAAGGGGCGATTGACCAGATGGAGGCCGAGGCGCGGGCATTCCGCGAGGATCGTGCAGGCCATGTGGCGATGGGCATGCGGCTGTGGAAGCGCGGGCGGCTGCAGGCGGTGTTCGGGCGGCATGTGCCCTTGGTGTTTCAGGATGATCCGGCGCGGGCAGGGGCGATGGGGCGGCCTGTGCTGGTCTGGGCGGGTAAAGAGCCTGCGGGGCTGGCAGCGCCCGTGGTGCGGCGGGTAGAGGATGGGTTCCTGCGGTCACGCGGGCTGGGGGCGGAACTGGTGCCGCCGTTGTCTTTGGTGACGGACAGCCGGGGAATATACTATGACCCGACGCGCGAAAGCGATCTGGAGCATCTGATCGAGGGGGCCTTGCCGCCCGGTGGGCGGGCGCGGGCCATGGCGCTGCGGGATCGGTTGGTTCTGGGGGGATTGTCCAAGTACAA
>JBJOQW010000015.1:0-14762 GCA_046049665.1 Pseudomonadota bacterium
CCGAATATGCCCGTCTCTGCCCCTTTGACCTTGCCCCGAACGCCCCCCTGTTTCGCGGCGCGCGCGGCGGCCCGCTGAACCCGCGCCTGATTGCCCTTGTGATGGAAAAATCCCGTCTGCAACTGGGCCTGCCCGCCACCGCCACACCGCACGCCATGCGCCACAGCTTTGCCACGCATCTTTTGTCCGCTGGCGGCGATCTGCGCGCCATTCAGGAACTGCTGGGCCATGCGTCCCTCTCCACGACCCAGGCCTATACCGCCGTCGATACCGCCCGCCTGATGGACGTCTACGACCGCGCCCATCCCCGCGCATGATCTTGCCTTGCCCTTGACCTGCATCAAGGCGGACCGGGGCTGGCCTGCCTAGACTTGTTCCACCGCTCGCAAGCTGCCCCACTGCCAAGGCGCAGCCCCAAACCCCGGAACAGGAGCCCACCATGCCCAACCATCAGGACCCTGCCAAATCCCGACAGCCCCTTCTGCCCTTGTCAGAGACAGGCCAACAGCTCAGGCTCGAGGCCTTGCGCGCCGAACTTGGCGCGTTGCAGGCGGTGCTGGCCCAACTGCCAACGCAGCCCGCGGGCCCCAGTGACCAGCAGCCCTCGCCCACCGCAGCGGATGACCTGTTTGACAACATGCCCGTCTAGGCCCCCCTCACCACCAAATAGCATGCAGCCCAGCATCCCCATGCCGGGCTGACTTGCCCCCCGGCCATTTCTTTGCCATCAACGCGCAATGAACGATCGCGTTAAGGCCCTTTCCGTGCATCTGCTTACCGCGACCGGCGCGGTCCTTTCGATGTTTGCCATGCTGGCGGCGGTGAATGGCGACTGGTCGTTGATGTTCCTGTGGCTTGTCTTTGCCTTGTTTGTTGACGGAATCGACGGCCCCTTGGCACGCCGCTATGATACCACCGTCAACTGGCCCACCTATGATGGTGTGCTGATGGACCTGATCGTTGATTACCTGACCTACGTCTTCATCCCCGCCTACGCCTTGTTCAAATCCGGCCTGCTGGAAGGCTGGACAGGCTGGATTGCGATGATCGCCATCGTTTACGGCTCGGTCATCTACTTTGCCGATACCCGCATGAAGACCACCGACAAATCCTTTGCAGGCTTTCCGGCCTGCTGGAACATGGTTGTTCTGGTGTTGTTTGCCACCACACCTTCACATTGGGTCATCCTGTTCGTCGTTGTTGCGCTGACCATTGCCATGTTCACCAATCTCAAATTCGTGCACCCCACGCGTACGAAACGGTGGCGCTGGGTCACGCTGCCCATGTCATTGGCATGGGTCATCTTTGCCGCATGGGCCGCCATGGTTGATTTTGCCGCCGGGTCATGGGCGCATTGGGGGCTTGTCGTCAGCTCGCTTTATCTGTGCCTTGCTGGCATTGCCCAACAGATTATCCCGGAATCAGGCCCAAAACGGGCCGCATAACCCTGCCTTAAACTGCAGTTTATGCCCACAAACTCCTGGTCAATGGCCCGGGGCCTAAACCCGTGGTCAATTTCCCCTGGCCGTCTTGCATGGCTTTTGGTCGTCAGTCGCCGATGAGCGGCAGTCACCGCCCTGCAGGACCGATGTCCCAGCCGGGCCGCAAACGGGAAAGGAACCCGCCCATGATGAACCGCCATATGAAGCGCAAACTGCGTGCCCTTGGCTTTGCCACCAGCCTGATGATGCTGTCTGCAACCATGGCGTCCGCCAGCATTACCACAGACGGTGTGATCTCGGCCTATCAGGCTGAAGGCTATACACGGATCGAGGTCAAGGTCGGCGTGACGCAGATGAAGGTCGAGGCGATCAAGGGCTCGACCAAGGTTGAAACGATCTATGACATCGAAACCGGCACTGTGCTGAAGACTGAAACCGAAGCTGTGAATGCGGGCGATGACACCGCACCCGGCGTATCTGTGCGCGAGCGCGGACGTGACTTTGTCCGGACAAGCCGCAGTAATGACGACGACGGTGATGATGGTCGCGGCCGCGGTCGCGGTGGCGACGATAACAGCGATGACGACAGCGACGATGACAGCGACGATGACAGCGATGGCTACAGCGACGATGACGGCGATGATGACAGCGATGACGACAGCGATGACGACAGCGATGATGACAGCGATGATGACAGCGATGATGACAACGGCGGCGATCGCGGTGACAGCGACGATGATTGATCAGCCCTCGCCCGTCTCGGGTAGCTGATCCAGAAACCCTGCGCCCCCCGGTCACTTGCCGGGGGGCGCAGAATGCGTGATAGATTGATGGGCAACCTGCCCTCGGAATTGCACAATGAACCGACGCCATCTCATCATCGGCCTTCTTGCAGCAGCGCTTCTTCCCGGCAGCGCCATGGCGCAAAGCTATGCCGAACAGATCGTGCAGCAGCTGCGCCAGCAGGGTTACAGCGGCATCACGGTCAGCAATACCTGGCTTGGTCGCACGCGCATTGTCGCAAGGTCAGGCAATGGCAGCCGCGAAATCATCATTGACCCGCGCACAGGCGAGATTTTGCGCGATCTGTCAGAGGGCGGCAGGGGAGGTCAGCGCATTATCGATGACCGCAGCGGCTCGGGCAGCGGGCGGGATGATGATGACGATGATCGTGACGACGACCGTGACGATGACGAGGAAGAAGAGGAAGAAGAAGAGAAGGAGGAAAAGGATAACTCAGGCAGCGGTGGCGGCGGTGAAGATAATGACTGATCCCTTTGCCCGCTTGAACACAGGCAGCCCGGTGTGCTGAAACGGCCGATCTTTCTGATTGCCTTGCTCGCCGTGCAGGCGGCTTGTGCGCTGTTTTTCGTGTCAGATATCCTGTCATCTGTCCTTGGCCTGCGCACCAGTGCCATCAGCTGGCAAACCCGCGAGCTGATGGAGATCGGTGCTGCCATCGGCCTGATCCTTGGCCTCATCCTTGGTGGTATTGCCCTGCATCGCACCATCCGCCAGCGCAACATTGCCGAAGAACGCCTGCGCCGCGCCTCGTCTGATTTCATGGAGGTGCTGGAAGAACACTTTGCCGAATGGGGCCTGACCGCCGCAGAACGCGATGTGGCGCTGTTTGCCATCAAAGGCATGTCAACCGCTGAAATCGCCGTGCTGCGCAGCACGTCCGAAGGCACAGTCAAGGCCCAGACCAACGCAATTTACCGCAAGGCTGGCGTCACAGGCCGCCCGCAACTTCTGTCCCTGTTCATCGAAGACCTGATGCGCAGCGATTCTCTGCCGTCAAAAACCGCCCCTCAATCGGCCGCGTAAAGCTGCAAAACCTCGAGCGGTACCACATCCAGCGTGCGCATATGTGTGGCCCCCAGCCGCACCTTGGGCGCCGCCCCTTCATCATGCGCCTGCAGAAAGCGCCCTGCACACAGGCACCAGCGATCCCCCGGTTTCAGACCGGCAAAGCCGTATTCCGGGCGCGGGGTCGACAGATCATTTCCCAGATACTTTGACAGCGCCAGAAACTCGGCCGTCATCAGTGCACAGACCGTATGCATCCCGCGGTCCATCGGCCCCGTATCGCAGCAGCCATTGCGGAAAAAGCCGGTAACAGGTGCGGTGGAACAGCTTTCCAATGCGCCCCCCAGCACGTTGATTGATGGTTCCTGCATCGCCGCGCTCCTTGCCTGACGGGTCAAGTTTACCCCATGCACCCCCAACGTCCAGTGCCCGCGGCGATGCCACTTGCCTTTGTAAGTTCGGCCACGCAAAACTGGCAACAGGGATGGAGATCTGCACATGACATATGCCGCAACCTTTGCCGCTTGGCGCAAAGACCCAGAGGCCTTTTGGCTGAACGCGGCCCACGGCATCGACTGGGCCACACCGCCAACCCATGCCCTGAACGCTGCCCGTGCGCCGCTCTATGAATGGTTCACCGACGGCATGGTCAACGGCTGCCACAACGCCGTCGATCGCCATGTGGCCGCAGGCCATGGCGGCCGTATCGCCATCATCCATGACAGCCCGGTGACCCAAAGCCAAACCCGCATCACCTTTGCCGACCTGCAAACCCGCACCGCCTCTCTTGCCGGCGCACTCTTGGCCCAAGGTGTCACCACCGGCGACCGCGTGCTGATCTACATGCCCATGGTCCCCGAAGCCGTGGTTGCCATGCTTGCCTGCGCCCGTATCGGTGCCATCCATTCCGTTGTGTTCGGTGGCTTTGCCGCTGCCGAACTGGCCGTGCGCATTGATGATTGCACGCCCAAGGCCGTGATCGCGGCCAGCTGCGGCATCGAACCCAACCGGATCGTGCCCTACAAACCCCTGCTCGATCAGGCCATCGCCATGGCCAGCCACAAGCCCGCCCTGTCCATCATCCTGCAACGCCCGCAACTGCTGGCCGAGATGGGCCCGCGCGACCATGACTGGCAAGCCGTGCAGGCGGGTGTGGCACCCGCCCCCTGCATCCCCGTGCCCGGCAACCACCCGGCCTATATCCTTTATACATCCGGCACCACAGGCGCCCCCAAGGGCGTGGTGCGCCCCACGGCCGGGCATCTGGTGGCCCTGAACTGGACGATGCAAGCCGTCTACAACTGCCCCCCCGGGGCCGTGTTCTGGGCCGCCTCTGACGTGGGCTGGGTCGTGGGTCACAGTTATATCTGCTATGGCCCGCTGGTCGCTGGATGCACCACCCTGATGTATGAAGGCAAACCCGTCGGCACGCCCGATGCCTCGGCCTTCTGGCGCGTCATGGCTGAACATCGGGTGCATACCTTCTTTACCGCCCCCACCGCCCTGCGCGCGATCAAGCGTGAAGACCCCCAAGGCGAATTGCCCAAACGGTTTGACCTGTCGGGCCTGCAGGCGTTGTTCCTTGCCGGTGAACGCGCTGACCCCGATACCATCCACTGGGCACAAGCCCATGTTGGTGTGCCGGTCGTGGACCACTGGTGGCAAACCGAAACGGGCTATGCCATTGCCGCCAACCCCTTGGGTCTGGGGGCGTTGCCGACCAAGATCGGCAGCCCCACCGTCGCCATGCCCGGGTTCGATGTGCAGATCCTTGATGAGGGCGGCCATCAGGTCAGCCCCGGCACGCTGGGGGCTATTGCCATCAAACTGCCCCTGCCCCCCGGCTGCCTGCCCACCCTCTGGAATGCCGAAGCGCGCTTTCACAAAAGCTATCTGGCACAGTTTCCGGGCTATTACGAAACCGGCGATGCCGGGTATGTGGATGCGGATGGCTACCTTTACATCATGGCGCGCACCGATGATGTGATCAACGTCGCTGGCCACCGCCTGTCAACCGGGGCCATGGAAGAGGTGCTGGCCAGCCACCCCGATGTTGCCGAATGCGCCGTGATCGGTGTGGCGGATGATCTGAAGGGCCAATCGCCCCTGGGATTTTTGTGCCTGAACAAGGGTGCCGCGCGCGACCCGGCCGAGGTGGTGACAGAATGCGTGGCCCTGATGCGCGAAAAGATCGGCCCCGTGGCCGACTTCAAGCGCGCCTGTGTGGTGGATCGCCTGCCCAAAACCCGCTCGGGCAAGATATTGCGCAGCACCATGGCCAAGATCGCCGACAGTCAGCCGTGGAAGATGCCTGCCACGATTGATGATCCGGCAATCCTTGATGAAATCGGTGCTGCCTTGCGCAAATTGGGGCTGGCGGGCGGCTGACCCGATAGCAAAGCACGCGATTGCTGGACAGCGGGGGCAGCGGCAGAGTAATCTTTTGCAAAATGCGAGAGATGATGCCACTGTCCAAACCAACCCCGACCGGTGACACGCCTGCCCTGTCGCCCGCATTGCTGCAAAACCTTGCGGCCTTGCATGATACCCTGTCACGCCTTGGCCTGCAGAACAGGGATGCCAGCCTGCAACCCTTGATCGCCGATAGCCTTTCGCGCTGTGTCATGTTGCGCAAATATCTTGACCGGATGAGCGCTGGTCAGGCAGGCCCCGAACCCATCGCAGATGCTCAGGTCTTTCAACGTCTGATGGCGCTTGCCGGACCTTCGACCGCGATCGAACTGCTTGACCAGCTGCAGGTTGACCTTGACGAGGCGCGCGCCGCCCTTGTTGCCGCGCTACCCGCCCAGAACTGGGCCACCCTGCGGGCCAAGTGCCATGTTCTGATCGCTGTCGCTGGGTCAATCGGCGCCTTTTCCGTACAGACCAATGCCGAACATCTGCATGCCGCGGCCACACGCGAAGACGCCGACGCGGTCACCATGCTGGTATCCGAGATTGACCGCAGATTGCTTTCGTTGATCGGTTTTGTGCAGGACGAACGACTGGCACGGGGCACCTGATGGCGCAACTGCGACCACCGTCCGCACGGCGTGGCAAGCCGCAAGGCGCCCTGCGCTCGGTGCTGCTGATCGAGGATACAACCTCGCTGCAGATGATCTACCGCTCTGTGCTGACCAAGGCCGGAATGACGGTGCAGGCGACCACACTGGCCGCAGATGGCCTTGCCATGTTTCGTGCGACGCGTCCGCATGTGGTGCTGCTGGACCTAGAACTGCCGGATCGTGATGGACAGTCCGTGCTGGAAGACATGCTGGCCGAAGATCCGCAGGCCCTGGTGATTGTGCTGACAGCCCATGGCTCAATCAACCGCGCCGTCGCCGCCATGCGCGCCGGCGCGCATGATTTTCTGGTCAAGCCGATCGATGAAACCCGTCTGACCGCTGCCGTAGAGAATGCCTTTATCCATCGCGGCGAAGCCGTGCCGCAGCGCCGCCCTCCGGTCATTGCTGCAAGCAAGGCATCGATGTTCGTCGGCTCATCCGATGTCATGGCCCGCCTTCAGGACAAGATCCAGTCAGTTGCCGCATCCATGGCCACCGTCTTCATCACCGGCGAAAGCGGCACCGGCAAAGAGCTTGCCGCCCTTGCGGTGCATGGCAATTCGCCCCGCGCCGAAGGCCCGTTCATTGCCCTGAACTGCGGTGCCATCCCGCAGGATTTGCTGGAATCCGAAGTGTTCGGCCATGTCAAAGGCAGCTTTACCGGCGCTATCTCTGACAAACCCGGTGCCGCCGCCGCCGCTGATGGCGGCACGCTGTTTCTGGATGAAGTCTGCGAAATGGCCCTGCCCCTGCAGACCAAACTGCTGCGGTTCCTGCAAACCTCTACCGTGCAACCCGTCGGCGCCACGCGCCCCCGCAAGGTCAATGTGCGCATTGTCTGTGCCACCAACCTTGACCCGCTTGAAGCCGTGCGCCGCGGCCAGTTCCGCGAAGACCTGTACTACCGCCTCTTCGTCGTGCCCATCCACATGCCCCCCCTGCGCCAACGTGGTGAGGATGTGATCGAAATCGCCGAAGCCGCACTTGACCGTTTCGCCACCGAAGAGGGCCGCCGCTTTACCGGGCTTGATGCCCAGGTGCAGGCGCTGTTCCGCCGCTATCACTGGCCCGGAAACATCCGTCAGTTGCTGAACGTGCTGCGCAATGTGGTCGTGCTGAACCACGGCGGTCTTGTCACGCTCGATATGCTGCCCGACGGTCTGGCAGAGGCCCCAGATGAAGCGCCACCTGCGCCTGCGCCATTCGCTGAACCCAAACCGCTGGATAAACTGATCGGCAAATCCCTGGCCGAGATTGAGCGCACGGTCATCGAAGCAACGCTGGCCTTGCACGATGGCTCTGTCTCGCGTGCCGCGCGCGTGCTCGATATCGCGCCCTCAACCCTGTATCGCAAGATCGAAGGCTGGGCCAAGCAAGGCTGATCTTCTCAGGCAAACTGCTCGTTCAACAGCCGCTCTTCCAGACCGTGCCCCGGATCGAACAGGATGCGGTGCCGCACCCCCGGCTCTGACCGCACTTCCACCGACAACACCGATGGCACAGACCGGCTGTCACTATCTGCCCGAACCGGGCGCTTTTCCGGCTCCAGCACATCAATCCGCACCACTGCACGCGCCGGCAATAACGCCCCCCGCCAGCGCCTTGGCCGGAACGCCGCCATCGCCGTCAGCGTCAGCACATCCGCCCCGATGGGCAGGATCGGCCCGTGTGCGGAATAGTTATAGGCCGTTGACCCCGCAGGCGTTGCCACCAGCGCCCCATCGCAGACCAGCTCTTCCATCCGGATCTTGCCGTCCACGCTGATGCGCAGCTTGGCCGCCTGTGCCCCCGCCCGCAGCAACGACACTTCGTTGATCGCCAGCGCCTCGACCACCCCGCCATCCGCCGTCTCAGCCCGCATGAACAACGGGTGGATCACCGCTTCTTCCGCCTCATCCAGCCGCTCGCTCAGCCCTTCCGCGAAATAGGTATTCATCAGAAAACCGATCGTCCCGCAGTTCATGCCATAAACCGGCAGGCCATGCGGCTGCATCTCATGCAATGTCTGCAGCATGAAGCCGTCGCCCCCCAAGGCCACCACCACTTCCGCTTCCGCCACGCCTACTTGCCCGTGTTCCGCCGTCAGATGTGCAAGGGCCTCAGCCGCCGCCGGTGCCGTGCTTGCCGCAAAATGTATCCGCCGCGCCATCTGATCCCCCGCATTCCCCGGCACCTTGTCGCCCTGCGCCCGCAACATCAAGGCGTTTTGGCACCCCCGGCTTTCCGATGCGTCACAAAATTTCGCGCGCATGGCCCAAGCCGTCGTTTTCTTGCCTTTTCACAGCCGCGCGCTTCTTCTACATGGTCGCATCCCTTTTGGCCCGGAGAACGCCCATGAACGCCCCGCATCGTGACAACGGCTTTTTCACTGAAACCCTTGCATCGCGTGATGCCGAACTGTTCGGTGCGATGACGCAGGAACTGGGCCGCCAGCGCGATGAGATCGAACTGATCGCATCCGAAAACATCGTCAGCCGCGCCGTCATGGAAGCGCAGGGTTCGGTGATGACGAACAAATACGCCGAAGGCTACCCCGGCAAGCGCTACTACGGCGGTTGCCAGTATGTGGACATTGCCGAAAACTTGGCCATTGAGCGTGCCACCAAACTGTTCGGCTGCGCCTATGCCAACGTCCAGCCCAATTCAGGCTCTCAGGCCAACCAGGGCGTGTTTCAAGCCCTGATCCAACCCGGTGATACCATTCTTGGGATGAGCCTTGATGCAGGCGGCCACCTCACCCACGGGGCCGCCCCCAACCAGTCGGGCAAATGGTTCAAGGCCGTGCAATACGGTGTGCGCAAGCAGGATCTGCGGCTTGATTATGATCAGGTGCAAGAGCTTGCGACCGAGCATAAGCCAAAGATGATCATCGCAGGCGGCAGCGCCATTCCGCGCCAGATCGACTTTGCCCGCATGCGCGAAATTGCCGATTCGGTCGGGGCCTACCTGCTGGTCGACATGGCCCACTTTGCAGGCCTCGTGGCTGCGGGCCTGTACCCCAGCCCCTTCCCGCACGCCCATGTCGCCACCACGACCACGCACAAAACCCTGCGCGGCCCGCGCGGCGGCATGATCCTGACGGATGATGAGGCGATTGCGAAGAAGGTGAATTCGGCCATCTTCCCGGGTATTCAGGGCGGCCCCTTGATGCATGTGATCGCCGCCAAGGCCGTGGCCTTCGGCGAGGCACTGGAGCCGGGTTTCAAGACCTATCAGGCACAGGTGATCAAGAACGCGCAGGCGCTGGCTGATCAACTGATGAAGGGCGGCCTGGACATTGTGACGGGCGGCACCGACACGCACCTGATGCTGGTCGATCTGCGCCCCAAGGGTGTGAAAGGCAATGCCACGGAAAAGGCCCTTGGGCGCGCGCATATCACCTGCAACAAGAACGGCATCCCGTTTGATACCGAAAAGCCCACCATCACCTCAGGTGTGCGCCTTGGCACACCCGCAGGCACCACACGCGGCTTTGGCGAAGAAGAATTCCGCGATATCGGCCGCTGGATCACCGAAGTGGTTGATGGTCTTGCCGCCAATGGCGAAGACGGCAATGGTGCTGTCGAAGCCGCCGTGCGCGCCAAGGTGCAGGCCCTGTGTGACCGCTTCCCGATCTATCCGGGGCTCTAAATCTCAAGACGCGCTGGCCGGTCACTTGGCATCGGCCAGCACTCTTTCCGTCATTCATCTGTCCTCAACTATCCCCGCGCGGCGCGCACCCAAGCCGGTTGGCCGCAGGCCAGAGGCGAGGCAAAAGGATTGCGCCGCAGGCGCTCATCATGATGGCTGCGGGCTGCCGCCAAATGGAACCTCGGCCCGTCTGACCCGCGCCTTCGTGCAGGCCGCCACCCGGCGCAGCATGTCCGGCATCAAACCGAAGTCCCAAGGCGTGCCGGACCGGTAGTCAACGGCATCAGCATCTTCCACAGCCCGTGTCACCTGCTTTGCCATCATGCCACCCGTGCCATCAGTTGCCCCGCCGCCTGCATTGCCGCCTGCCCCATTACCGGCCCCATCACCGCCCCCTGCTGCAGGCAGGCCAGTGCCCCGCTGAACCGGATATGTTCCGGCCGCAGCGCCCGCGCTGCAATCGCCGCTTCCTTCAGCGCATGCAGCCGTGCCTTGGCCACCACCAGAAGTGCCGGTTCAACCCGCCCTTCCACCTGCGCAATCGCAGCCGTCATTCCCGCCACTTCGTCATCAATCCGCCCCAGCAAAGCCAACCCCTCCACTTCCTCTGCCGAGGCTGTGTTGATCTGCCTGATAAGGCCACGCATCCTTGTAGAAATCTGGGCAAACATCTGGGTCTCCATCCCGTGAACGTTGTTCATGTGGAGACCATAACACAACTTGAACATCGTTCAAGAATTATTCTGAACATAGTTCACAAAATTTTCAGCGCCCGATTTCGCGCAGAACCATCGCGATCATCGTTTCGATATCCGTCAGGGGCGCTGATGGCGCACGGTTGTTCAGCCCCAACAGCACAATGCCGTGCACCGCCGAAAACAGCCCCCGAACCATCAGGTCCAGATTGCGCCGCTCCAGCGCCGGGAACAGTGCCGCAATCGGCCCTTCGATCCTGCCGAACAGGTCCGCCAATGCGATGCGGTACCACTCGGGCACCTCTGCGCCCGTCACATCAAACAGCGCCCGCCACAGATGCAGGTTTTCCGCCGCAAAGTGCAGATAGGCATGCCCCAGCGCCACCATCTGATCCCGCGGTGCTGCCCCCTGCACCCCCGCCAGTGACGCCACCGCCATCTCGCCCAGCCGCGCAAAGGTGCGCACGTTCACCTGCATCACCAGCGCCGTCATGTCATCGACCACGTTGTAGATCGCGCCCACCGCACAGCCCGCCTGCGCCGCAAGCTCGCGCGCCTTCAGCGATGCCGCACCTTGTGCTGCAATCTGCGCTTCGGCCAGCTCAATCAACCGCAGACGCAGGTCATCGCGCCGCAGGCTTGCCTTACTGGGTTCCGCGTCCATCATGACAGCCCCTTGAACAAAGTTCATAGAGCCTAGCACCCGGCCATCACAAAGAAAAGTCAGACGCCGCCTTGTAGCCAGACAAAACCGCCCGCAAACACCGCCAGCACCAACAGCCCCACCGCCACCGATGCAGCCACGCGCACCACACCAGCCAGCGCGCCACCCGCAGCAGGGTTGATCGTCGTCAGATGCCGCACGCAGGTATCATAATCCCGCGCCACAGCGCCTTCATCCACCTGCAGCAGCAGCTTTGGCACCGCCGATTTCGCCTCGGCCACCGAAAGCCGCCCTGCCGCCTGCCGCACGCGCCGCGGCAAACGCCGACCAGCATGATGCAGCTTGTCAGACAGGGTATTGCCACGCGCCCGCAGGCGTTCTTCCAACAGGCCATTCACCCGCTGCGCCATTTGCTGAACCGTGACCGCGCCCATCTTGCCCTCATTGACCAGGTCCTTCTGGAATACGCCGTTTGCAACAGATTTCAACACCTCTGGCATTGCAAACCCGCTGGGATTACAAGAATTTCATGCTCGCCCTGACCCATTATCCTGCAGAAGAAACCAATCATCAGCCCCCTCTGCTGATTGTTCACGGCCTGTTTGGGTCCGCCCGCAACTGGGGCGTCATTGCCCGCCACCTTGCCAGCACGCGCAACGTCTATACCGTCGATCAGCGCAACCATGGCCTTAGCCCCCGCAACGACAGCAACAGCTACCCCGATATGGCCGCCGATCTGGCCGAAGTGATCGGTCATATCGGTGCGCCCATGGATGTGCTGGGCCATTCCATGGGCGGCAAGGCCGCGATGGTACTGGCCCTGACGCAGCCGCAGCTGATCCGCCGCCTGATCGTCGCCGATATCGCCCCCGTCGCCTACCGCCACGACAACACGCAGCACACCGCTGCCATGCTGGCCATGCCGCTGGACGGTCTTGCCTCGCGCAGCGAGGCTGACCGCCGCCTGTCTGCCACCGTGCCCGACCCCGCCTTGCGCGCGTTCTTCCTGCAATCGCTTGATCTGAAGTCCACACCACCACAGTGGCGCCTGAACCTGCCCGTGCTGGCCGATCAGATGCCCTTGATCGTGGGCTGGCCGAATATCGCAGGCCAGTTTCCGAACGCCGCCCTGTTTCTGTCAGGCGGCAAGTCCAGTTACGTGCTGCCCGAACACCGCCCGATCATCCGCGCTCTGTTCCCCAAAGCCCGCTTTGCCAAACTGCCAGAGGCCAGCCACTGGCTGCACGCCGATGCGCCCCGCGCATTTGAAGAAACGGTCGAGGTGTTTCTGACAGCGCCCCCGGCCTGAACATCTGAAAATTTTCGTACGAAAATTTTCAGCCCCCCGCCCGCTGGCGCAAGCTCGGCTTGCACGGGCGATCCTTGCACCACATGATGCGCCCGAACCAACGGGGGCCACCATGCGCAATATCACCATCGCCGCCACGCAAATGGCCTGCACATGGGACGCAGATGCCAACATCGCACGGGCCGAAGCCCTTGTCCGGCAGGCCGCAGGGGCAGGCGCGCAGATCATCCTGTTGCAGGAATTGTTCCAGACCCCCTACTTCTGTCAGGAACAGCGCGCCGAATACCTGCGCCTTGCCCAACCCACTGCCACAGACCGCGCCGTGCAGCATTTTGCCACCCTTGCGCGTGCGCTGAATGTTGTCCTGCCGATTTCCTATTTCGAACGCAGCGGTGAGGCGGCCTATAACGCGCTTGCCATTCTTGATGCCGATGGCAGCCTGCTGTGGAACTATCGCAAAAGCCACATCCCCCAGAACCCCGGCTATGAGGAAAAGTTCTACTTCTCGCCCGGCGATACCGGTTTCCGCGCCATCCAGACGCGGCATGCGCGCATTGGCTGTGGCATCTGCTGGGATCAGTGGTTTCCCGAAACGGCCCGCAGCCTTGCCTTGCAAGGGGCCGAAGTGCTGCTGTTTCCCACGGCCATCGGTTCTGAACCGCTTGATCCCGAGGTGGACTCGATGCCGCACTGGCAGCGCACCATGCAGGGCCATGCCGCCGCCAACATGGTGCCACTGGTTGCCTCGAACCGGGTAGGGCACGAGGTGATCGGCAATTCTGCCATCACCTTCTACGGGTCTTCCTTCATTGCCGATGCCACGGGCGCAACGGTGGCCGAGGCGAACCGCACGGATGAATGCGTATTGACCGCCAGCTTCGATCTGGATGCCGTGCAGGATTTCCGCCGCAGCTGGGGCACGTTCCGCGACCGCAGGCCCGCGCTTTACAAGGCGTTGCAAACCGTGGATGGCACACAGGTTGTGGCGGGCTAAACCGCCGCGCATCGTCTGTGCCCCGGAATTTTCGAAAATTCCGGTCCGATTTCTTCAAAGAAATCGGCTGACAGTCCTGACAGACCATTGCAGGGTCCGCGCCAGCCTGACCACCTGCACAGCTTACCCGCCCGCCTGAAACCGGATCACAAAGCATGTCGGCCCCATGCCTTCGGCCAGGGTTATTTCGCCCCTGTGTGCCGCAAGGATATTGCGCACAATCGACAGGCCCATGCCCGTGCCGCCCGTCGCACGGCCCGTGGTGAAGAAGGGCTCGAAAATGCGGTCGCGGTTGCCCTGCGAAATGCCCGAGCCGTTATCCTGAACATACAGCTCTTGCCCGCTGGCGCGTAGCGCAATCTCATCCGCCCCATGTGCAACGGCATTGCGCACCAGATGCCCCAGCACCAGCGCCATCCCCGCCGCCGCCATCGGCAAGCGCACGTCGCCCCCCTCCACCACGAACCGCGCACCTGTCAAACCCGGCACCACCTCGGCCAGTGTGCATATGCCCAGATATCGCACCTCGCGCGCCTGTGCGGCCGCGCGCAGGGCCTGCAGCTGCCCGGCAATCTGCGCCTGCGCCCCGTCAATCTGCGCCACGATGCGCAGATCAGCTTCCGACAACGCGCCTCCATCCTGCAACAGCTCCACCGCCGCCCTGATCGCGCTGACCGGTGTCTTGATTTCATGTGTCACATGGTCCGTAAAACTGCGGATCGTTGCCTCGCGGTCCCGCAGGGTTTCGGCCATGCCCATCACCGCCACAGCCGTGCGGTGCAATTCCGTCGTGCCGAAATGGCGCGGCGGCACAGCACTGCCCCCCGCCTCTTGCGCCACGGCATAATCCTCCAACGCCCCGATCGGCCGCAGCAACAGCCGCACCAAAAGCCAGCCCAAGCCCCCCGTCAGCACAAGGATCATCGCCCCCAAAATCAGGGCCGCCTGCCGAAAACCGATCTCGGGCCCCAGATACCGCAGCGCCACCAACCCGCAGAACGCAAAACCCAGCGTTGCCAGCAGCGCGCCCCCCAGCACGAACCCCAAGGAGGGCCGCCAGCGCCGCGTCATGCACAGGGACCCAGCTTCACACCCACCCCATGCAGCGTTTCAATCGCATCCTTGCAACCCGCCCCTTCCAGCTTGGCCCGCAG
>JBJOQW010000016.1:0-2750 GCA_046049665.1 Pseudomonadota bacterium
TCCGGTCCGCTAGGGCCGGGTCATCGCAAAAGGCCCGGCATTCGCGGTCCAGCAGCGCCTCGGCAATCCCGGCCACACCAGAAGTGGGAAGAACTTGAACGGTGCCCGGCCGCGACAGCGCCCACATCAGCGCTTCAAAGGTGGCATTGGTGCGCGCCTCAAAGGCGTCGGGCACCGGAACGGCGGCAAGCATGGACATCAGAATGTCTCCATATCGACGCGGGTTGCTTCAACCTCGCGCAGGCGGGCAGTGTCGGTGGCAGCCTGCTCCGCAGCTTCTCGGTGCAAGAAGGCGCGGATCTCTGGAGTCTGGCTCACGCTGGCTGCCGCATCGACCACCGCCATCGCCATCGCCCGGTTCAAATCGCGCCCAATGACCATGCCATAGCCTTCGGTCCCGGCGGCACGGATGTGCGCCTCAGCTACCAGCACCTCACCCAGATGAAAGTCTGTGCCCTGCACGGTGTCGCGTAGGGGCAGCATCACTAGGCCCGTACGACTTTGCACCACCTCAACTGGGCCAAGGCCGGGCAACAGCTCTTCGGCCAATGCGGCCAGTCGGTCGGCATCTGCGCGGGCCAGTGTGTCCAGCAGGCGCGCATGGTCAAAGGGCGGTGCGGGATCGTCACCTTGGTCAAACATTGGCGGCGCTTTCCGGGGCAGCTTCGCCCTCATCCTGACTGTCAAAGGAAAATTGCACCCGGTCGGCCGCCCAGACGGCCTCGGAATAACCTATCGGCTGGCCCGCTGCATCGACGTCGGTCTTTTGCAACACCATCACCGGCTGATCGGGATGCTGCATCAAAAGGCTGGCCTCTTCTGCGTCGGGACGACGGGCAAACACGATGGTGCGCTTGCGGAAATAGTCAGTGATGCCATGTCCACGGTAGATATCCGTCACCGAAGCCCCCGCGGTACGTTGTGCCGCTAGATCGGGAAACCGGGTCGCACAGTGATACGACAGCCCGATGCTTATCGGCACCCCATCCGCCAAACCCCGGCGCAGGAGACGATGAACCGGGCTGCCTTCGGACAGGCCAAGCTCCGCCGCAACCCGCGCGGAGGCAGGCACCACAGCGTCGGCCAGCTGCTCGCCTGCCGGTGCTATGCCCTGTTCCAACAAGTTCTGCCGGAACCGGGTGCGCCGACCGATGTGATAGCTGATCAGCGGGGCGGCCTGGACAAAAGTTCCGCGCCCTTGTTCAACCCGCAGCTTGCCCTCAACAGCCAGCGCCGCCATGGCCCGCCGGACCGAATGGCGCCCCGCCTGAAATGTCTGGCACAGCTGCGACTCGGTCGGCAATTGCGCGCCGGGCTCAAGTTCACCAGCAGAAATATCTGCCGAGATCCGATCACGAATAATCTTCCAGTTGTCGCGTCCCATCCTGCCCGATCCGCAAATTCATCCGAATGAGTGGATTGCTACTCTTAACTCATTACGGCTGTGTGACACTCTGGGCTCGGGAGTTTGGAAGTTCCTGTAGACCGGAATCGCTCATGACCCACCCACCTGTCTTTCCTCATTCTTGAATAGCCCCTAGATTTGTAGACGCCTTGCTTGGTAATTTTGGAAGCAAGGAGAGACACAAGATGGGTAAGCAGGATCGGTTTACGGACGAGTTCAAGCGCGACGCGGTCGCACAGGTTGTTGATCGGGGCTACCCCGTGCGTGAGGTGGCTGAGCGTTTGGGGATCAGCACCAAGTCGATCTACACGTGGCAGCGGCTGTTTTCGCGCCCTGTGAAGGTGATCCAGGAGGTCGATGCCCAAGCTGATGAGATCCGTCGCCTGAAGCGCGATTTAGCGCGGGTGACGGAGGAGCGGGACATCCTAAAAAAGGCGACCGCATACTTCGCCAGGGAATCCCCCCTTTCGCGGATGTAAACATCCGCTGCCGGGCAGCGGGTGAGGTATGCCTTTATAGCCGAGAACCGGCTGGTGTTTGCCGTTCGGGCGATGTGCCGGATGCTGTTGGTTCATCCGAGCGGCTTCTATGCATGGCTGCGCGAACCCCTTTCACAACGGGCGTTGGAGGATCAGCGCCAAACGGTGCTTCTGAAGCAGGCTTGGGATGACAGCGGCGAGGTCTATGGCTACCGCAAGCTGCACGATGATTTGTGCGACATGGGCGAAGACATCAGCCCCAACCGGGTTTGGCGACTGGCCCGTCTGGCGGGCATAAGGGCCCAGATTGGTTACAAAAAGAAGCCGGGCTCTTACTGTGGCAGCCCTGCTGTCGTGGCGGACAATACTCTGAACCGGGAATTCGATGTTGATGCCCCCGACCAGTTCTGGGGCGAGCCATAGTCCGCCATTGGTCCGAGGACAATGGCGAGCGACATAACCTACATCCGCACCCACGAGGGGTTCTTGTATCTGGCGGTCGTGATCGATCTGTTTTCTCGGCGCGTCATCGGGTGGTCTATGCAAGGGCGAACCTATACCGACCTGCCGCTGCAAGCCCTGATGATGGCTGTTTGGCGGCGCAAACCAAAGACCAAGGTCTATGTGCATTCCCCCTCTCACGGTTTGCAGGCAAACCGTTGCCGGGCAACGGACCAGGGTTCCCAGTTCACCAGCTATGAGTGGCAAGAGTTCCTAGAGCAGCACAATCTTGCTCAAAGCATGAGCCGACGTGGCAACTGCTGGGACAATGCTGTCGTCGAGAGCTTCTTCAACCTGCTCAAACGCGAGCGCATCCGCCGCAGAAAGTACAAAACCCGCGAAGAGGCCCGCCAAGACGTGTTCGA
>JBJOQW010000017.1:0-14264 GCA_046049665.1 Pseudomonadota bacterium
GACGCAAGACGGGCCAATGGGAGCAAATTCCGGACGTTGATCAATGTGATCGTCGCAAAGCTATTTCAATTTGAGGCAAATGATCTGAAACGCATAAATTTTGGCCGATAGGGCATGCCGCAGCGCAGAAAGTCAGCAACAAGCGAATGGCTTGCCATCACGCCACGCCCAAAAGATCGGCCATCTTCTGTGCAAACCTCAGTGGCGGCACTGACCCCGGCATCGAAAGAATCGACCTTTTCGCCCGCATCCATTCCAAGCGGATGGGGTCTTGAGGGCTATTTCAAGCAGTCTTGCGTGACCTTGACCAAACCGGGAATGTTCGGTCAGCACAGACAAGTTGCCGTCACAATGTTGCGCGGACCACTGCTTTTGCACCTTTGGTCGATATTGGTTTGGCCAGCAGCACGCGGCATGTCGCATCATTTATCATGATGGTTGGCAGCCCTGGCATGCACCTGCGCGCATGTCCGGACAGACGGCCTTGCATGAAAGACCTGACCGGAGGCCCGCTTTGCTTTGACAGATGCCCTGCCTAAAGCGCGTGCCAGTGCACCCCCGCAGGTTCGATCGTTACCCCACCCCATTCCACGGGCACGGGGTTGTAATTGAACCAGAACCGGTGCGTGGCTGTATCCCGGCGGCGCAGGCCTTCGGGCAGCGGGTCCAGCTCCAGCCCCGCCTGCGGTGCAAGGGCTGCGATGATCCGGTCCAGCGTTGCATCATCCGGCCAGCCGCCAAGGTAATGAATCCCCCCCGCCCGCAGGATCGCCGGCCAGCCGTCAGCGGCCGCCTCCACCACCTCGGCCCCGCCTTCCAGTTTCTCACGCCAGTGCAGGAACTGCCCGCCATGCGCCAAGGGCACGGGCACATCGGGCGGCAGGCTTTCCACCCGCGCCACCACCGCATCCAGCCCCGGCAGGTTGGGCGGCAGGGGCACGGGGATGGAAAACTCCGCCGTCTTGGAATTCGTGCGCGGGCCGATCAGGGACGTGCCCTTGAACGCTGCCAGTGCCTTCAGGAACGGTTCCGACAGCGTCGCCACACCGGGTGCCAGCACCATCTTGTAGGCCGAAAGGTCGGCCACATCCGGCGGCAGGATATCCACGTTCAGCCCCGCACGCCGAAGGCCGCGATAGATGTGGAACACCAGCCGGAAATAGCTGAAATCGCGGCCCTGCGGCTGCGTTTGCCACGCCCACGCGCTTGCGTAATCAAACACCAGCCCCACATCGCCCTGCTTCGTGCCCGCATCCGGCATAGTCGCCAGTTCCTGCGCCACCTGCCCTGCCTCGGCAAAGGCCTGCGCAGGCGCGCTATCGGGGCGCAAAAGCCCCGCGTGCTGCTGTTCCTGCGCAAAGGGTGCCTGCCGCCAGCGGAAATAGCACACCGCCTCCGCCCCATGCGCAAAGGCCTCCCACGCCCACAACCGCGCCATGCCGGGCAGCGGGTCCGCGTTCCATGGGGCCCAGTTCACTGGCCCCGGCTGCTGCTCCATGATCCACCAGCGCCCGCGCCCGACGGCGCGGTAAAGATCGTGGTGAAAGGCCTGAAAATCCGGGTCGCCCTGCCGCACAAAGCGGCGCTTATGCTCCGCTGGCATTTCCAGCCGGTCGGACAGAAAGCCCAGCGGGTAGCTGTCCCATGAGGCGATATCAAGGTCGGCCCCCACGGCGAAATGGTCAAAATCCGTGATGTTGCCCATGTAGTTATGGGCGATGGGCGCTGCAGAATGTTTGCGAATGATCTGCGTCTGGATGCGGTTGAAGCTGGCCACCTCATCACTCGCAAAGCGCCGGAACGCCATGACATGCGCGGGGTTGGCCTCCGTCACTGTCAGGTTTGGCAGGCCGATGTCATCAAAACTGGCGTACTCCATCGACCAGAACACATTGCCCCACGCCCGGTTCAGCGCGTCCGTGCTTTGATACCGCTGCGCGCACCAGTCACGGAACGCCTTAAGCGCGGCAGGCGAATAGGACAGCACCGTATCATGGCAGGCATATTCGTTATCCGTCTGCCACGCCGCCACATGAGGGTTCTTGCCATAGCGTTCGGCCATGGCGGTGACGATTTTCGCACATTCCGCACGATAGCCCGCATGGCTGAAATCGTAATGCCTGCGTGACCCGAAGCCCCGCACGCGCCCTTGCGCATCAACCGCGAGCATATCCGGGTGCCTGTCCAGCATCCAGCGCGGTGGCGTGGCCGTGGGTGTGCCCAGCACCACCTGCAGGCCCGCCGCCCCCAGCACATCAATCGCCCGGTCAAGCCATGCCCAGTCATAGGTGCCGGGCACGGGCTCCATCCGGCTCCATGCGAATTCGCCGATGCGCACCCATGTCAGGCCAAGGGCCGCCATGCGCGCAGCATCCTCTGCCCACTGGGCCTCGGGCCAATGTTCGGGGTAATAGCAGACGCCAAGCGTGCGTTTCAGTGCTGTCACAGGATCACCATCGGTTCAGGCACGCCTCGCGCAATGCCCGCTGCAGCAAACGTCATGCCGGCCTGCGGGTGTGCGCTGCGGTCAGCGGCAGACATGTCCTGCAGCGCAGTCGTGCAGAACAGCGTTGAAAGGTCATCCCCGCCAAAAGCCGGGCAGGATGTATGCGGCGCATCAAAGGCCACCGTTCGGATCAGGCTGCCATCGGGGCCGTAACAGGCCACGCGCCCCGCCCCCCATTGCGCGCCCCAAAGCCGCCCTTCGGCATCGCAAACGGCCCCGTCGGGGTTCAACCCCTCGGCCGCAAGGTCCAGATAGACCGAAGGCTCGCCCCGCGGCCAACCATCGGCATCCAGCGCCACGCGCATGACCTTGGCCGTCGCCGTATCCGTGAAATGCGCCGTGCGCCCATCCGGCGTAAAGCAGATGCTGTTGGGGATGGTCACGCCCGCATAAAGCCTGCGCAAGGACCCCCGGAAATAGCGCCAGATCGACCCCGCGCCCTTTTCCGCGGCCTTGCCCATCGTGCCAATCCAGAACCCGCCATAGGGGTCTGCCCGCCCGTCATTGGACCGCGTGATGGCGTTATCCGCCTCCAGCGCCAGCACATCGCGCCGCGTGCCGGTTTCCAGATCAAAGCGGAACAGCGCCACTTCGGATGCAATCAGAAGCTCGCTTTGGTTCAGCCAGCCCGCCGCTGACACCATATGCGGAAAGTGCCACTCGCCCGGCCCTTCATGACCGCGCGTCAGCAGTCGTTTTCCCAGAATATCAAACCAGTACAACTGGTTGCGCTTTGGGTGCCACAGGGCGCCCTCGCCCAGTTCACACTTACGGTCATCATGGATCATGCAAGCGCAGCCTTGTAGGCGGCCACAATTGTTGTGGCGCGGGTGGTAATATCCTGCACCGAAAGACCGGGCGTGAACAAGGCCGTGCCGATGCCAAAACCATCCGCCCCCGCCTTGATCCAGTCGGCAAAGTTGCTGGACCCCGCCCCGCCCACCGCATAAACCTGCGTGCCCTTCGGCAGCACCGCGCGGATCGCCTTTACCCCATCTGGCCCAATCAGCGACGCCGGGAAAATCTTCAGCCCATTCGCCCCCGCCGCCAAGGCCGCAAAACATTCCGTCGGCGTCATCACCCCCGGCCAGCTGGCCATGCCCCGCGCCTTGGTCGCCGCAATCACCCCCGCGTCACAGTTCGGCGACACAATCAGCGTTCCCCCCGCCGCCTGCACCGACGCCACCTGATCGACCGTCAGCACCGTGCCCGCGCCAATCTCCGCTACCGCGCTGAACTCCGTCGCCATCGCCGCAATGGATGCCATTGGATCAGGCGAATTGAGCGGCACCTCGATGCGCGTGATGCCTGCGGCAATCAGCGCCTCGGCCACGGGCAGCGCCTGATCGGGCGTCAGGCCGCGCAGAATGGCGATCAGGGGAAGATGGGATGTCATCGCGCAGCCTCGGGTTGATAAAGGGATGCAAGGCCCGCCAGCGTGCAGGCCGTGGCGGGCAACAGACGCGCCGTAATGCCTTGGGCCGCCAACGCCCGCGCATAAGATTTGGCCAGCCCTTCCGCGCCAATGATGCTGACCGCCTGCCCCAGCCAATAGGGCCGCGCTGCCGCCAGTTCAATGCCGATCAGCAGCCCCGACAAGCGCGATTTGGCCGCCTGTGGCGACAGCCCCGCAATCAACCCTTCTGCCCGCAAACCGAACAGTCGTGCAGCAATCTTTTCCGGGCGCGACAGCGCATCTGACAGCGCCGCATCAAAGGCCGCATCATCCCAGCCGTCGCCCTGCATGCCATGCCGCAAAACTGATTGCGTGGACAGCAGCGCAAACATCTCGCCCGTCATGAAGGTCTGAAAGCTGACAACCTCACCCGCGCTGATCTGCGCCCATTTCGCATGCGTGCCGGGCAGGCACAGCACCCCGTCAAATGCCGGATGCAGCGCCAGCGCCCCCGCAATCTGCGTTTCTTCACCGCGCATCACATCGGCAGGCGCAGCCTGTTTCAGCCCCGGCGCAATCATCATGCGGATGCGCGCGTCGCTCGTGGGCACCACGACCAGCGCGCCACGGTCCAAAGGCGTGCAGGGCACTGCGCGGTAAGGCGCCTCGTGCCAGCCTTGGCGCGACCCCACCATGCCACAGGCCACCACGGGCGTGACCCCGGCCCCCAGCCACGGTGCAATCAGCCGCAACAAGGCCCCTTCAAACTGATCCCGCGAAAGCTTGCCCATGCCTTCGTCTGATTGCGCCTCGGCCAGAATGCCGCCCGCATCCATGGCCCAAGCGCGCAGGTTGGATGTGCCCCAATCAACGGCGATCCAGTCTGGTGTCATCCCGTCACCACCACGCCACCATCAATCACCATCACCTGCCCCGTCATCATCCGCGACGAACGTGAGGCCAAAAACAGCACAGCCCCCACGATGTCACTTTCCACAATTTCATCCGGCAGTGACTGGGTTTCCAGAAACTTTGCAAGGCTTTCCGGTGTCACCCACATCTCGCGTTGCTTGGGTGTCAGCACCCAGCCGGGTGCGATGGCGTTCACGCGAATACGGTCGCGGCCGAACTCTTTGGCCAAGGTGCGCGTCAGGCCCGTAATCCCGGCATTCGCCGTGATATAGGGCGCAAAGCCCACTGACGGGATCATGTAACTGATCGAGGAAAAGTTGACGATCGCCCCGCCACCCCTGGCGCGCATGGCGGGCAGAACCGCTTTGCAGGCAAAGAAATAGCTTTTCAGGTTGATCGCCATGGACCAATCCCAGAACGCCTCATCGGTGTCCAGCGTCGGGTTGCGCTTGTCATTCGCCGCGTTGTTCACCAGCACGCTGATCGGCCCATGTGCTGCGGCGGCCTTGGCCAGCGTTGCCTCAAGCGCCGCCACATCGCTGATATCGCAAGGTAAAAACAGCGGGCGGTTGCCGGTGGATTTCTCTAACGCGTCACAGAATGCCGATGCATCCGACCGCTGACAAAACGCCACTTTCGCGCCCTGCCGCAAGAACGCTTCGGTCACCGCCGCCCCAATGCCCGACCCGCCGCCCGTAATGAACACCGACTGGCCTTTCAGATCGGGGAAGGTGGGCAGGTCACGCATGGGCTGGGGCCTGTGCAGGGGGTTGGCGGTGGATTTGAGTATTTTCGCAAAGAGAAAACATCAGAGCTTTACCCCTTCGATCACCCAGATCGTCGCGGGCCAAGCCACTGGCAACTGGATGCCCTGCTGCATCAGGCTGGTCCCTGTCAGCGTCAAAGGCCCTGATTTCAACGCAACCGGTCCCCGGCTTTGTGGTGGACAATCTTCAGGGTTTGCCAGGGTGATGCGGTAGGTGGCATTTGGGTCAAGCCCCGTCAGCCGCAGGGGGCGGGGCAGCATTTGCGTGCTGGCCTCGGCCTGCCCGGCGAAGGCAACAAAGCGTGTGCCGTCAGCGGCGATCTGAACCTCGGCGGTCACGGCAGGATCAGCCGGATCAAGGCGGTGGATCGTGCCCGCCATCATCCAAGCGCGGTTGGCCTTGTACCAGGCCGTGATGCGCGTCAGCGTTGCGGCCTCGTCATCGGTCAATTCGCGCAGGTCCATCTCGAACCCCATGTGGCGTTGTGCGGCAATCCACGCCCGGAAGGACATGGGCAGAATGCGCCCGGACGTGTGCGATTTGCGCGGGCCCACATGGCTGCCGGTAATGGCCGATGGCAGGAAAAGTGCGGCCACATTCTGCATGCGCAGACGTTCGAGCGCATCATTGCTGTCTGACAGCCAGACGCGGTGCGTGCGTGCCAAGATCCCCGCATCAATCCGCCCGCCACCGCTTGCGCAGCTTTCAATCTCAACCATCGGATGGGCGCTGCGCAGCCTGTCGAACAGCGCATAGGCGCCGGTGGTCTGGGCTGCGTCAACCACGGGCAACAGGCGGTTGTGATCCCATTTGATATAGTCGATGGGGTATTCGGTCAGGATGGCCGAGATCGCATCGAACAGGTAATCCTGCACGCCCGGTAGCGCCATGTTCAGCACCATCTGCCCGCGTCCGGTGATCTGACCCGCCGGGCCAAGCAGCCAGTCGGGGTGCGCGCGGGCAAGGTCACTGTCATGGTTGACCATCTCTGGTTCAAACCACAGGCCGAAGGCCATTCCAAGATTATGTATATACTTAATCAGCGGATGCAGACCATCAGGCCACTTCACGCGGTCCACCGTCCAGTCGCCCAGACTGGTCGTGTCATCATCACGGCGGCCGAACCAGCCGTCATCCAGCACAAAGCGTTCCGCCCCAATGGCTGCGGCGCGGTCGGCAATCGCGCTCAGCGCGCCGAGTTCGTGTTTGAAATACACGGCCTCCCAGCAGTTGTAATGCACAGGGCGCGGGCGCTGCGGGTTGGGCCACTGAACCACGCGGTCGCGGATATCCTGCTGAAAGGCCGCTGCAATACCGTTCAACCCGGAGGCAGATCCGATAGCCAGCAGCTCTGCCGTTTCAAAATCTGTCCCGGCGTGGTTTTCAGCACCCGTCGCATGGCCGAATTGCACCTGCCTGCGGCCATCGGGCAGCTCTTCCGCCACCATGCGGTGCCCGCCGCTGAAAGCGTAATGCAGCGCCAGCGCGGTGCCCGCAGTGTTCGTGCAGCCATCATTGGCTAAAATCAGATAGGGCGGATGTTCGTGGCCAGAGCGGCCTGTCCGTGCTTCGCGCAGGCGCACGCCCGGTGTCCACGCCACATGGTTCAGATGAAACTCGCGCGTCCATTTGCCGTGCACGTCGATCATCGCACCCGTCTGGGGCGCGGGCAGGACCGGAGCCGCCAGCCAATGCACGCGCAAAGGCGTGGCGGATTGCAGCCGCGTTTGCAGCGCCACCACGCCCGTGGAATGGGTGGTCAGGCTGTGGGTCAGCGTCAGATCACCGTCGCTGCTGATCAGCAGCAGGCGGCCAGCTTTCTGTTCCGCCCGGTCAAACACAAAGGCCGGGTGCAGTGGCGTGCCATCCGCCTTTGCCAGCGAAATCCCGGCTTGCCCCTGAAATTCGCGGTGCGGGCACAGTGACAGCGCGGGCAGACGGTCCAGCATCCCGCCTGTCAGGTCTTGCCGTGTAGCCAAGGCCAGTGCTGCAATATCCTCGGACGCGGGCAGGGACAGGCCCCAATACACCGCCTCGGGCACCCCGCCCCATGTGGCCAACACAATCGTCTGACCACCCGCATCAACACGCCATGTCTTCACTTCACTGCCCCAAGCGTCAGGCCCGCAATAAAGTGCTTTTGCATCAGGAAGAACATCGCCACCGGCGGCAGCGCTGCCAGAATTGACCCGGCCGATACCAGATGCCACTGCGCAATCCACTGGCCGTTCAGGCTGGACAGGCCCGCCGTGATGGGCTGGCTGTCCACCCCTTGGGTCAGCACCGTGGCCCAGAAGAAATCATTCCAGATGAAGGTGAACACCAGCACCGACAGCGCCGCGATCGCAGGCCGCATCAGCGGCAGCACGATGAACCAGAAGATGCGCCATTCCGCCACGCCTTCCACCCGCGCGGCCTCGATCAGCTCATAGGGCAACGCCTTGATGAAGTTGCGCATGAACAGCGTGCAGAACCCGGTCTGAAAGGCGATGTGGAACAGTGCAAGGCCATACCACGTGTCATACATGCCCAGTTGCAGCGTCATGTCGCGCACCGGCACCATGAGGATCTGGAAAGGCACGAAGTTGCCCGCCACGAACATGAAGAACACAAGGATATTCGCGCGGAACCCGTAAACCGCCAACGCAAAGCCCGTCATCAGCGACAGCCCTACCGCCCCGACCACGGTGGGGATGGTCACCCACAGCGAATTGACCATGTACTGGCCAATGGGCGTTTCGGTGAAGATGTAGACGTAATTCTCCCACGCGATGCCCGATGGCATGCCGAAGTAGTTGCCCTGCGCGAGGTCAGATGCGGGACGCAGCGAGGTAAGCGCCACGCCCAACAGCGTGAACAGCCAGATGATCAGGGCGACCGGCAGGGCAATGGTGTAAAGCCATTGTGTGCCGGTGCTGGTCTGCTGGATCGGACGCGGGAACATTTCTTAGCGCTCCTTCTCGTCGCGCCACATCTTCCAGATGAAGCCCGAAATGAAAATCATCATGATGGCAAACAGCACCACGGCAATCGCCGCGCCATAGCCCATGCGCAGCCCGATTTCGCCCAGCGCCATCTCGTACATGTAGAACGACAGCACGCGGCTTGACCCGAAGGGCCCCCCGCTGGTCATGATCGACACAAGGTCGAACGACCGCAGCGCGCCGATCACAGTGACAATGACAGCGACGAACGTGGCTGGGCGCAACTGAGGCAGCACCACATACCATAGCATTTTCCAACCCTTGGCCCCGTCAAGCCGCGCCGCCTCGATCTGATCAGGCGCGACGTTGTTCAGGCCGGTGAGATACAGGATCATCACATAGGCGATCTGGGGCCAAAGGCCGGCGGCAATGATGCCATAGGTGACAAGGTCGGGGTCGGCAAGGATGGCCGTGCCCTGCCCGGTCAACCATTCGGTCAGCAGGTAGAACAGGCCGAAATTCGGGGCGTAGAACCACGCGAACATCAGGCCGACGACGACCTGACTGATGACAAAGGGAAAGAAGAACAAGGATTTATACAGGCGGATGCCGCGCACGGTCTGGTTCAGGAAGATGGCCAGAAACAGCCCGATCGGCAGGGCCAGCATATACAGGACCAACCATTTCAGGTTGTTCCAGAGCGAGACCTCGAAAGCCGGGTCGTTGCCAAGCTCGCGGTAATTCTGCAGCCCGATGAAGGTGCCGGTGAATTCGCCCTCGCGGTTGTAAAGGCCGTTCCAGTTGTAGAACGACAGGGAAATGCTTTGAAAGATCGGCCACAACACATAGACCGCGAACATCAACAGGCCGGGCGTCAGAAACAGCCAGGGGGCAAGGTTGCGCTGGTTCCAGTGCCGTTTGCCGTGCGGCGACGTGGCCGCTGACAGCATTCCCGATGCGTTAGCCATAATGCACCCCCCGCAAAACGAAAAAACGGGCGCCCCCATGGTCTGGGGACGCCCGCGGTATCAGATCACTGCGGGAAAATGCGCAGACGTGCCTGTTCCAGACGCTCAAGGATGTTCTCAAGCTCTTCTGGCTGGACAAGGAACTGCTGGAAACCGTCCATGCCAAGGCTGGCATATTCGGCATCAGCGTCACGGTCCCAGAACTGCGCGATACCACCGGTGGCCGATGACAAAGACGCAAAGCCTGCCGACAGGAACGGATCAGCCGCATCAACGGTTGCACCGCTGTTCGTGGGCAATTGACCAACGGCCGCGTTCCACTTGGACTGCGCTTCGGCACTGGCGATATAGGCCAGCAGCAGCTTTGCATCATCCGGGTTTTTGGCGCCCGAGGTCAGGTGAACCGTATCGGTCGGGGCTTCTTCGGCACGGGCGACACCGGGGGTGATTTCCGGGAAGACCATAAAGCCGAGATTGTCATTCGTCATCCCGCCTTCCTTGAAGACGCCGACGGCAAAGTTGCCCATGACGTAGTGCGCGGCCTTGCCCTGCGTGAAGATCGCGGCCGCATCCTGCCAATCGATCGCCGCATGGTTGGCGGTGACAAAGGGCTGAAGCTTGGCGAATTCGGCAAACACGGCGCGGGCTTCTGGCGAGGTCCAGCTGATCTTGCCTGCGGCCAGATCGGCGTGGAACTGATACCCGTTGGTGCGCAGCGACAGATAGTCAAAGATCCCCGCGACCGGCCATTTCGCGACCGAACCAGTGGTCACGCAGTCAATGCCTGCGGCCTTGAACTTTTCGCAGTTGGCCAGGAAATCAGCCCAGGTCACACCCTCCGGGCCCGGAGGGGTAACGCCGGCGGCTGCATAAGCGTCACGGTTATAATAGATGCCCCATTGATAGTAGGTATAGGGAATCGCATATTGCTTGCCGTCGATCGTGGACGACAGCACCGACGAGGCCAGCGATTCATTCAGGCCGTTGTTGGCCCAGACGTCCGAGATATCGGCAAACAGGCCTGCCTCAACGAAGGGACGCATGCGGTTTGCAGCGTACCAGTTGGCCAGATCCGGTGGGTCTGCCGTCAGGAAGTTGCGGATCGCGTTCTTGTAGCCTTCGTGGTCGAAGTTCGTCAGCTGAACGTCGATCTCGGGGTTCGCGGCCTCGAAATCGGCAATCAGCGCTTCGGTTGCAGCCAGCGGAATCGGATCATAGTCCGCGTTCCAGGTGACGACGCGCTGTTGCGCAAAGGCAGACGTTGTCATCAGCAGCGCCGCCGTAAAGGCCAGCGCGCCTTTCTTCAGATGGACCATGGTTTCCTCCCGTTTGGTTCCATTATGTGAAACTTAGTCTTGAATAATGAAAACTATGGTGCTTATCCTTATGCGTGTCAACAGGGCTGGGAGGGCCTGCGACAATGGCGGCAGATGGCACGGAACATGGCGGCAGCACCGGCGATGGCACGGTGGGCAAGGCGCTTGACGTGCTTGATCTTGTTGCACAATCCGGCCGACCCGTGCGGTTTTCCGAACTGCTGGAACACCGCCTGTTTCCCAAAGCCACGCTGTACCGCTTTCTGCAAACCCTGACGAATCAGGGCATGCTGTCCTACGATCATGACTCGGGGCATTATACCCTTGGCATGCGCCTTGTGCGCCTAGCTCATGCCGCCTGGGCGCAATCCAGCCTTGCCCCCATCGCCCGGCCTTTTGTTGATGATCTGGCCGCCGCCACGGGTGAAACGGTGCATCTGGCGCAGATGGATCAGGCGCAGGTGCTGTATGTGGACAAACGCAACGCCACCCGCCCGATCGAGATGTACAGTCAGGCGGGCAAGGTTGGCCCGGCCTATTGCACGGGTGTGGGCAAGGCCATGCTCGCCTACATGCCTGAACAGGCGCTGGAGGCTGCGCTGCAGCGCCAGTCGTTCCACGCCTTCACGCCCCACACGCTTGCCACACCCGCTGCCCTGCGGGCCGAACTGCTGGCTATCCGCGCGCGCGGCTATGCGTTTGACCGCGAGGAGCACGAACAGGGCATCATCTGCGTGGCCGTACCGATCCTTTCGCGCGCGGGGCAGGTGATGGGGGCAATGTCGGTAACATCAACCACGCAGCGCACCTCGCTGGATGCGCTGGAACAACAGGCTGACCGCATCAAGGATTGTGCGGCGGCCATCAGCGCCGCGGCTGAAAGCTGGCGCTTTCCGGAACAGAATCAAAAAGGGGGAATGGGATGACTGGGGTCACGCTTCGGAATGTGGTGAAACGCTATGGCGATGTGCAGGTGATCCACGGGGTCAACCTTGATGTTGCGGATGGTGAGTTCTGCGTCTTTGTCGGCCCATCGGGCTGCGGCAAGTCCACCCTTTTGCGCATGGTTGCAGGGCTGGAGGAAACGACCAGCGGCGCCATCAACATCGGCAACCGCGATGTGACGCATGATGACCCGTCCGAACGCGGCGTGGCGATGGTGTTTCAGACCTATGCGCTTTACCCGCACATGACCGTGGCCGAAAACATGGGCTTTGGCCTGAAGATGACAGGCCACCCCAAGGCCGAGATTGACAAGAAGGTGGCGCAGGCCAGCCGTATCCTGAAGCTGGATGATTACCTCGCGCGCAAGCCAAAGGCGCTGTCGGGCGGGCAGCGTCAGCGCGTGGCCATCGGGCGGGCCATTGTGCGGGGGCCCGAAGTTTTCCTGTTTGACGAACCGCTGTCGAACCTTGATGCCGAACTGCGGGTGGAAATGCGGGTGGAAATCGCGCGGCTGCACCGCGAGATTGGGGCGACGATGATCTATGTGACGCATGATCAGGTCGAGGCGATGACGCTGGCCGACAAGATCGTTGTGCTGCGCAAGGGTGTGATCGAACAGGTGGGCAAGCCGCTGGACCTGTATCACAACCCCGATAACCGCTTTGTGGCCGGTTTCATCGGCAGCCCGGCCATGAACTTTGTGGCGGGCACGGTGGATGGTCGCACGGTGGTGGCCAAGGGGCTGGGTGCAGATATTGCAACAGATGTCGGTCTGCCCGCCACGGGTGCCGAAGTTGCGGTGGGCCTGCGCCCGCAGGCGCTGCGCGTGGTTGACGGGGCAACGCACCGGGTAGAGCTGACCGAGGCATTGGGCGGCGTGTCCTTCATTCACCTGACAGCACCGTCGGGCGAAAAGCTGATCGTCGAGGCGCGTGGCGATGCGATCGCTGAACCCGGCAAGATGGTGGGCGTGGCGTTTGACCCAAAGGATGCGCTGTTCTTTGCGGCAGATGCGGCGGGCCAGCGGCTGCGCTGAGACAGGCGAAAGCGCGCGAAACCTGCGCTGATTTTCAGAATGAGCAGCGCCTGCTTTGCCGGCAAGACAGCTGATTTGCCCTTACGATGCCGCCGGGTGGCGGCATCGGTTGCGTTGCTGCGTTTCTTGTTCAAACCATCCGGTCTAGCCAGTCTTGGAATGCACTGACAACATCTGTGTCACAATCGACCAGATGCTGCGGCGCGGGGTAGCTGCCTGCCTGCACATCCGCCACATAGCGCCCCATGGCGGCGATGCGCATGTCCTGCAGCCTGTCATATTCGGCCGCGAAATCGGCATAGACCTTGGCATGGCGCGGAATCTTGCCACGGTTCTGGCCCAGCACATCATCGCTGAACAGATATTGCGCATGCCCCGATGACCCAGCCCCCATCGAGATCAGGAACAAGCTCGTCCGTTCGGCAATCGCCTTGGTGATGGCATGCGGTACCACCTCGATCTCTGCCGAAAAGGCGCCCGCCGCCTCCAGCGCCTTGACCTGCGTCCACACAAGCTGCGCGCTTTCCAGCGTCTTTCCAACGGCCTTGAAGCCACCCGTCCAGGTGCGTTTTGACGGGATCAGACCCACATGGCCACAGACCGGCAAGGCGTGGTCGGCCATGGCGCGCACGGTGCCCAGCGAACCCGAACAGTAAAAGCCATCTGCCCCATGCTTGAACAGCGGAAAGGCCCAACGCAGAAAATCATCCGTACCGCCGATTTCATAGAAATTGTCACCCGGAAAGGCAAAGCAATCGGGCGCCACCTCGCGAAAGCGGCCATCCATGATCATCGTGGGCGGCACTGACAGCAGCTCCACCCCCGCACGCGCTGCCGCCTCGGCCTCTTCCAGCGTTTCAACCCGCAGCATCGCAAACTGGTGTTTGCCCCGCGCATCAAGCAGGTCTTTCACCGTCGGGCGGACCATCATGCCACCTCTACATAGACACGGCCGCCGTCAACCTTGACCGGATAGGTCGCAAGGTTCACGCACACCGGCGCGCGTTTCGCCTCGCCCGTGCGATAATCAAACTGGCCGTTATGCTTGGGGCATTCGATCAGGTGGCCCATCACAAGCCCATCGCACAGATGCACGTCTTCATGCGTGCAGCGGCCTGCGGTGGCAAAGAAATCACCTTCGGGCGAGTGGTAGATCGCAAAGGTCTGGTTGCCATGATCCCAGCGGATCAGGTCTTCTTCATCCACATCATCTGTGGCGCAGGCATCAATCCAGGGCATGCTGTCCTCACTCGGCGGCTGACGGGCGCATCATGCCCGGCACGTATTGGTGAAAATCCTCGCGGTAGGGTTTGGCCGTGGGTGGAAGATCGCGGCTGACAAAGTAATCCTCGTTCAGAACCTGCCGCTTCAGCGCAGGCCACATCTCACGAAACGCCGCAGCGATGGACGCGTTAGGCGGCGGCAGATCGGCTTTCATGATCTCATGCAGGCGCGGCAGCGCGTGGTAGGGCACCATCGGGAACATGTGATGTT
>JBJOQW010000018.1:0-11870 GCA_046049665.1 Pseudomonadota bacterium
GGGCGATCCGGGCAAATGGCATCAAGATCGGCGCGTGTCGTGGGGCGCCCGAACAGATCATAAGATGCCCCTTGCGCCATCAGCAGGGCCGCACCACGATTTTTCGTCGAAAAATCGTCCACCGCCCGGCGCAGGGCATCTGCCCCATGCACGCCGCCCAGTTGCAGATGCGCCAGTTCCGCGCCCCCCAACACCAGATGCAAATGGCTTTCCACAAACCCCGGCAGCACTGACCGCCCGCGCGCGTCAATCACGCGCGTCGCCTGCCCTGCCAGCGCCTCTATTTCGGCCCGCGCGCCCACCGCCACGATGCGCCCGGCGGCAATCGCCACCGCCGCGGCCCGGGGCTGTGCGGGATTCATGGTGATCACGCGGGCATTGGTCACGATCAGATCAGGGGTCATTCTGCGCCTATGAAATTGCTTGCAGCAAGCAAGCCTTGCCGCAACAGGGCCGTCAAGCCTGACAATGCAATTCCTTGCCTTTTGGCCAGCAACCAAAAGTTTTCAGAAAACTTTTGGCAAATTTCTTCAGAAGAAATTTGGCGCCAGTCCTGTCAGACCTGCACCATCTGGCACAGCAACTCGAACATGACCGATACCCCCAGAAACGCCGTCGCCCCGCCCACATCAAACGGTGGCGATACCTCTACCACATCCGCCCCCACAATCCGCACGCCCGCCAGCATCCGCACCACCTCGAGCGCCTGCCAGCTGTTCGGCCCGCCGACCTCGGGCGTTCCCGTGCCCGGCGCAAAGGCCGGATCAACAAAGTCGATATCATAGGTGATATAGGTATCGCCCGTGCCTGCACGCGTACGTGCCTCGGCCATCACATCCGCAAAGCCCCGCTGCCAGACCTCGGCCATGCTGATGATCCGCAGGCCCACTGATTGTGCGAAATCCCAATCCTCGCGGTCATAGGCCGTGCCCCGGATACCCACCTGCGTCACCCTTTTCGGATCAATCAGCCCCTCTTCCACCGCCCGGCGGAACGGCGTGCCATGCGTGAATTTCGTCCCCCCGAAATAGCTGTCAAAAAGGTCGGTATGGCTGTCGAACTGGATCATGCCCAAAGGCCCATCCTTGGCCAGCGCCCGCAGGATCGGCAAGGTGCACAGATGATCGCCCCCACCTGTCAGCGGCCGGATCCCGGCCGCATGCACGCGCGCGTAAAACGCCTCCATCCGCCCCATCGTATCCATCAGATCACCCGGATTTGGCGGCACATCCCCCAGATCCGCACAGCGCGCCACCTCGAACGGCCGCACCCGCGTGACACCATTCTCTGCCCGGATCATCGTGGATGCATCGCGCAGGCCCCGCGGCCCATGGCGCGCACCTGCCCGGTTTGTCGTGCCCCCATCCCATGGCGCGCCGATCAAGCCGATCTGCACTTGCGACAGGCCCGCATCATCCAGCCCCACATGCGGCAGCCGCATGAAAGTGGGAATGCCCGCAAAGCGCGGCAGGTCAAGTCCAGACACCGGATGAAAGCTGTTGGTCATGCGTAATCCCCTTGCTGTCACCCGACCCTGCCGTATTGCCATTCCGGACGCGCGCCGTTTCCCGACATCGACATGGCGCAGCGGGCCTTCACATGGCAGCAAATTTGCGGGAAATCCGCCAATGCCTGCACGCAGCCCTTGACCCGCGCCCTGCCTTTCACGTCTAACAACCCCGATGCTTATGACGGCATCCGCATGGAGAACCCGATGTTCAATAAAACCGATATCAACGCAGCCCCGACCGCGCCCGCCACGGCACCAGCCCGGCCAGAACGGTCAACGCCCAGCGGCAAGGCATCGGTTCTTGGCGCCGACCTCAAGATCACGGGCGAAATCACCTCGGCCGGCAACATCGAAGTCCTGGGTGATGTCGATGGCACCATCACGGCACAGGGCCTTGTGGTTGGCGCCGAAGGCAAGGTGACGGGCATTGTCACGGCCGAAACGGTTGAAGTCAAAGGCCGCCTTGACGGCAAGGTAACCAGCAAGACATTCTCGCTGCGGTCCACCGCTGCTGTGGCAGCCGATGTGACCTATGCCGCGATCGTCATCGAAAGCGGGGCCACGATCGAGGGCCGCTTTACCCTGAAGAAGGCCTGAGCCTAGCGCGCAGGCGGGATGGCATAGGTCAGACTGGCACGTGCAACCGGCTCGCCTCCTGCTGCAGGCCGGATCAGTGCATCGCCTACCGCCAATACCCGGCCCAGCTTCAAAATCCGCGTCACCGCCACAAGATCGCCCCCTGCGGGCGGTTTGCGCATGAAATCAATGCTGGCATTCGTGGTCACAGTCAGCGCGACCGGCCCGATCCGTGACAGGATCGCCAGATACACCGCCACATCCGCCAGCGCGAACATGGTTGGCCCCGACACCGTTCCCCCTGGCCGCAAATGATGCGCCTGGGCGACCAGACGCAGCGCAAGGCCATCGGTATCCACCCGGTCAACAACGAACTGCCCTGCCACTTCGGGAAAATCCTGCGCCAGAAACGCTGTCAGCGCCGCCTTGTCCATCTTCAGCTTGCCGCTTCCCTTGTGCCGGTCACCCGCATAAGGTTTCCCGGTCCAGCAGCGGAATGACAAGATGCAAGTTTCCCGATCCGACCTGATTTTGCGCGTCGATACTGGCTATGTCGCCCATATCACGCTGAATGATCCGGCCAAACTGAACGCCCTGTCATTGGCCATGCTTGACCGGCTGCTGGCCGAACTAGCCCTGATTGCCGCCGATCCATCCGTGCGCGTGGTCATCCTTGCCGGGGCTGGCAAGGCCTTTTGCGCCGGCCACGATCTGCGCGAAATTCAGGCCGCGCGCGCCGCATCTGATGGTGGTGCCGCCGCCTTTGCGCATCTGTTTGACCGATGCACGCAACTGATGCTGGCCATCACCGCCCTGCCCCAGCCTGTGATCGCACAAGTCCACGGCATTGCCACGGCCGCCGGATGCCAGCTTGTGGCCACCTGCGATCTGGCCCTGGCCGCGCCGGATACGCGCTTTGGCGTGAATGGCGTGAACATCGGCCTGTTCTGCTCGACCCCCATGGTCGCCCTCACGCGCAACATCCCCCGCAAGGCCGCGTTCGAAATGCTGACAACGGGCGAATTCATTGATGCCAGCCGCGCCCAGTCACTTGGCCTGATCAACCGCGTGGCCTTGGGCGATCTGGCAGAAGAGGCAATGGCGCTGGCCCAGACCATTGCTGCCAAACGCACCGCCGTGGTGCGCATGGGCAAGGCCGGGTTCTATGCGCAAGCAGAGATGCCGCTTGCGCAGGCCTATGGCCATACCGGGGCGATGATGGTGCACAACCTTGCCCTGCCCGATACCGCCGAAGGCATCACCGCCTTCATCGAAAAGCGCAAACCTGATTGGCAGGACTGACCAGCCTACAGGCGGTAAATCCCCCGGAACTTTGCTTCCAGATAATCCAGAAGCGGCCCTTCATGCGGCGCAAATCCACAGGCGCGCTCAACCACCTCGCGCGGCGCATAAAGCCCGCCATGGGTTTGCAGATTGGTGCGCAGCCACCCCGTTGCTGCCGAAAGATCACCTTTTTCCAGCTGGCGATCCAGATCAGGCACCGCCGCGCGCAACGCCTGATACAGGCAGCCCGCATAGACATTGCCCAAGGAATAGGTCGGGAAATAGCCGAACAGCCCCACCGACCAATGCACATCCTGCAGCATCCCGTGTGATGGCTTGTCCACCGCAACCCCGAAATCCTGAAGGAACCGCGCGTTCCATGCCGCCTCAAGATCAGCCACCGCCAGATCGCCGCGGATCAAGGCGCGCTCCAGATCGAACCGCAGCATCACGTGCAGATTGTAATGCACCTCATCCGCTTCGGTGCGGATATAGCCCGATTGCACCCGGTTCACCGTGCCATGAAAATCATCCCGCGCGATGCCAAAGTCCCCGAACTCCCCCACCATTTTCCCATGCAACCAGCCCGCAAACGCCGCACTGCGCCCCAACTGGTTCTCGTAAATCCGGCTCTGGCTTTCGTGCACGCCCATGGACACGCCCTGCCCCAATGGCGTCAGCAGATAGGCCGCATCAATGCCCTGTTCATAGCAGGCATGGCCCACTTCATGGATCGTCGAATAGAAACAGTTGAACGGGTCCGTCTCGCTGACCCGGCTGGTGATGCGCACATCCGACCCTGACCCCGAACTGAACGGATGCACCGCAAGGTCAAGCCGACCCCGGTTCCAGTCATAGCCGAAGGCGCTGGCCAGGTCGCGCGACAGCGCGAGTTGACCGGGGCCATTGAAACTGCCCGTCAGCGGTTTCGGCTGATACGCCGCCCCCAGCACCGCCGCCCGCAAGGCCACCAGACGCGGGCGCATCCGGTCAAACATCGCCGCAAGGCTGGCCCCGCTTTCGCCCGGCTCGTAATCGTCAATCAGCGCGTCATAAAGGTCACCCCCCTGCGCAAGGCACGCCGCTTCTTCGCGGCGCAGGCGCACCACCTGTTCAAGCGTTGGCAGAAACGCTGCCACATCATCATTGGCCCGCGCCTCGGCCCAAATGCCCTGCGCCATGCTGGTCACCCGCGCCAGTTCCTGCGCCAAGGCCGCCGGCACCTTGGTTGCCCGGTCAAAGCTGCGCCGGATCAGGCGCAGTTGCGCCGCCGCAACCGGCGTATCGGCCTGTGCTTCTGCCAGCCAGTCGCCCACGCGCCCGTCAATGCGCCGCGCATGCAAAACACCCTCGATCGCCGCCATCTCCTCGGACCGCTGCCCTGCCGCCCCGCGTGGCATCATCGTTTCCTGATCCCAGCCCAGACGGCCTGCAATCTGCGCCAGCGCCTCGGTCTCGCGCTGGAACGCCATCAGGTCTGCGAATGCCGTGTTGTTGGTCATGCCGTCCCCTCCCGGATCGAACCCGCCATCGGATACAGCGCCAGATGCCGCGCGCGGATGATCAGCACCCACAGGATCACCGCGCCAATCTGATGCGTGATCGCCACATGTGCATGGGCCACTGTCAGCACCGTGGCAATGCCAATCGCCATCTGCACCACCAGCATCGCCATCACCGCATGAAACGCCATGCGCGTGCTGGCATGCACCGACTGCCGCCCCCGCACCCAGACCACCACGCCAAAGGCAAACAGCAGATACCCCGACATGCGATGGATGAACTGCACCAACCCCGCATTTTCAAAGAACGCATGCCACGCGGCTTTGGCCCCGCCTGCCCCGTCCGGCACATAAAACGCATCCGCCGGGAAAAAGCTGCCGTTCATCAGGGGCCAGGTCGGGAAATAACTCCCTGCATCAATGCCTGCCACCAGTGCCCCCAGCAGGATCTGCAGAAAGGCAAAGTGCATCAGCCCTGTCGACAAGCCATACAGCTTGCGCTCTTGCGCGCGGCGCGCTTGCATCAATTCTGCCTCGCTGCGTCCAAGCAGAAACACATACCACGCAATCAACCCAAGGATCACGAAGGCCAGCCCCAGATGGGTCGCCAAGCGGTAGGATTTCACATCCAGCTGCGTGCCCTCCAGCCCGGATGACACCATCCACCACCCGATTGCCCCTTGCAACGCGCCCAGCGCCCCAAGGCCCAGCAACCGCCCCGTCCAGCCCGAGGGAATGTTACGCGCAAGCAGAAACCCCACGAAACCCACGGCCCAGACCAGCCCGATGACCCGGCCAAGTTGCCGGTGGCCCCATTCCCACCAGTAAATCAACTTGAACTCGGACAGCGACATGCCCTTGTTCTGCAACTGATACTCCGGAATGGCCTGATACTTGGCAAATTCAGAGGCCCATGTCGCCTCATCCAGCGGCGGAATAGCCCCCGTGACGGGCCGCCACTCGGTAATGGACAACCCGCTATCTGTCAGCCGCGTCAGCCCGCCAACCGCGATCATCATCGCCACCAGCAGGAAAATGCCAATCAGCCACAGCCGGATTCCCCGCCGCGCACCGGTTTTGCGGGCCGCGATCATGCCACCTTGCGGCAGCGCCGCCTGCGAAGACTGCCCAACTTCTTCAAAGATACTGCGTTTGCCTGCCATCTGCCTGTCCGAATGCACACCTGCCGGTAGGGTAGGCCCGGTGTCACGCCGCTTCAACCCCCGGTCCGCAGACCTGCTGCAATCGCCGCACCCCAAGATTGTGGCAGTGAAATGGCAAAACCCGCGCACGATGCTGGCTTTGCAGGAAAATGCCAGACAAGGAATGGTCGCGCATTCTGCAGAAACGTGCTAATTTTTCCGGTGGGGGCGTGTTGCATAAGGATGACTGCGATGATCACCATCGCGTTGCAATCGCCATGGCCTGCGGCCGCGCCACGCGTTGAAAAACCCGTGCAGTCCGCCCACGCCTTGCCGCCGGTTTCCACCGTCGCTGCGCTGCCTGACGGCGCCGCAAAAAGCATGATGCCCGACGAACACCTGTTTCGTGAACGGGCGCGTGAGAGCTTTCGTTTTCAACAGAGCCAGGGCAATGCTGATGCCGCGCCTGAAACTGCCCCACAGCCCTTTCCGGACATGCGTTTCGCTGACCCTTTGCCAGATTTGCCCGAGCTTGATCTGCCTGCAAAAGCGCAGGCGTGGCAATCTGCCCTGACAGCGCTGCGCGGCGACGACAAGACCTGATCGCGCTAGTTGCCCTGCAGCAAGGCCGAGGCCGGAGCAATGGCAACCGTGGATGCACGCCCCTCAATCGTCCATTCCAGCAGTGCAGCAATCGTCTCTGGGCGTATTGTTCCGATGACGACCGCGCTGCCTTCCTGTGCCGCCTTGAACGCGGCGCGGTCAAGGTAACGACGCATGGTTGGCACCCCTTCGCCCTCGGCATCAATCTGGCGGAAAATCGTCGCCGTGGGCAGGCCTTCACGCCGGGCCACCTGATCAGCCGCGTTCAACCCCCGGTCCCAGGTCAGCAGGCCGCGGCCCTGCTCGGCCAGAATAGGCACGATCTGTGCAGAAAGCTGCCGGTTGTTCTGGAACGCCGCGACACTGGCATCCACGACAGCGACCGCTTCGGGCAAAATACTGTCGTGGGCCTGAAACGTCTGTTCCACATCGGCAGGTGTCGCCCTTTCGGGAATGCCCGAAGCCAGCATTACCACCTCTTTGCCACCTGCCCTGTACAAGGCCGAAAAAGCCGCTGCATCGGGCAATAATGGGTCAATCACGATACTGACGGGAAAGGGCAATGCCGCGATGCCTTGCCTGTCCAGCGTCGGCTCGCCGGTATCAATCAACAGGATGCCAAACATTGGCTTCTGTTCCGGGTTGGCAAAGGCCGTGGCAAAGCGTTCAATCGCCGGCCGGTTTTCCAACGTCACTTCTGGCAGCGGCGCGGCTTCGGCAAGGGTAGGCGCGTTTTCGGCGGGGCTGTCGTCACGGTCTGTCAAAGCCCCTTCATCTGCAGTCACAAGCCGGGGTGATGGTGGCAGCGTCGATGGCGCCACCGAAACGATTCCCGCATCAGGCTCAAGGCGTGCAGGCGCGCTTTCGCTCGATTCGTCCGGGTTATCCTCTGCCACGATGATTGGCGTCTGTCCCGGCTCTTCCGGGGCCGGGGCCGGGTCAACCACCGGAGCTGCGGTTTCGGGCACAGCCGGAACAACGGGCAATTCAGGCAAAGTGGTTTGAGGCTCTGCTGCCGCAGCATCTGCCGCAGGTCCTGCTTCCGCCGGTGCAAGATCCGGCGCATCAGCTTCGGCAACCAACACATTTGGTGAAGGTGCATCTGGCACAGGTGCTTCTGGCGCAGGTGCATTTGGCGCCGGCAAGACCAGACGGGCGGGATCGGCCAGTGCTGCCTCTTCTTCCGGCGTAAGGGGCGGCGGGGGTGGCAACTCGGCGCTTGCAGGTGCACCATCCGCACCGGGCAGGGCCGGTGCCGTTGGCAAGCTTGCTACAAATTGGTCCACGGCAGAAGGCTGGGCGTCCGGACCCCCTGCTTGTGCCGCTGGCACGGCCTGCGCGGGCACTTCGACTTGCGGGGGCTGCGGCGGCACCGACGGCACAGCAGGAACCTCGGCCAGCTGTGGTAGTGGCGCTGTCGGCTCTTCCGTTGCCGTCTGTTCGGGCGCAGGTGTTTCAGCTTTGGTTGCCGGTACTGCGGCTGCAGCCGCATCTTCGGCAACGGGGTCTGCCGCTGTACCGCTCGCCGGCGCAGCCCCAGCCACCGGTTCAGAAGCAGGTGCGGCAATGGTTGCATCCGACACAACGGTGGCCGGCCCTGCATTGGGTTGCTTTGCACCCGCTTGCGAAACCACGTCTGGCTGCGGGCTGGCGACAGGGCCAGGGTCTGATTGCGCTTCGCTTGCGCTGCTGCCCAGTTGCGCCGCAGGCTGCGACAGTTGTGACGCCACAACCAACGTCAGGCCCGCCACCACCCCACCCGAGATCACACCGCCAAAGAACTTGCGTACGCCTGCCATCATATTGCTCCCCTGCTTGCAGCCAAAAGACTGCCGCCGGTCAGTTTGTCCCAAGCCCGCTCTGGCGTCGGTTTGACTTGACGCTCCCCTGCAGGTCGGCCCATGTATAGCGCGACCTTTGCCCGCATTCACCCCCAAACCGTCAGGCCCGGCCCCAGATGTTGCTTCTGATCGACAATTACGACAGCTTTACCTACAACCTCGTGCATTATCTGGGCGAACTCGGTGCCGATATCCGCGTTGTGCGCAATGATGCCATGGATGTGCAGGCCGTAATGCGCCTGCGCCCCTCATCCATCGTGCTCTCGCCCGGCCCTTGCGATCCGTCCACCGCGGGCATCTGCCTGCCCCTGACCATGGCCGCCGCCGAGGCGCGCATCCCCCTGCTGGGCGTCTGCCTTGGCCATCAGACCATCGGTCAGGCCTTTGGCGGCAACGTCGTGCGCTGCCATGAGATTGTGCATGGCAAGATGGGCACCATGCACCATGCGGGCCAGGGCGTATTCAGCGGCCTGCCCTCTCCCTTTGCCGCAACGCGCTATCATTCGCTGATCGTTGACCGCGCCACCCTGCCCGAATGCCTTGAAGTGACCGCATGGCTGGAAGACGGCACCATCATGGGCCTGCGCCACAAGACGCTGCCCATCGAAGGCGTGCAATTCCACCCCGAAAGCATCGCCTCCGAACATGGCCACCAACTGCTGTGCAACTTCCTTGACATGGCGGCAGTTCCCACATGAGCGATGCTTTGCGCCCCCTGATCGGCATTGCCGCCGAACGCCCCCTCACCCGCGCCGAGGCCGAGGTTGCCTTCACCACCTTCTTTGAGGGCACAGCCACGCCTGCGCAGATGGGCGGCTTCCTCATGGCCCTGCGCACGCGCGGCGAAACCGTGGATGAATACGCCGCTGCCGCATCCGTCATGCGCGCCCGCTGCAACCCCGTGCGCGCACCGGAAGGGGCCATGGACATTGTCGGCACCGGCGGTGATGGCAAAGGCACGCTGAACATCTCAACCGCCACCGCCTTTGTCGTGGCCGGTGCGGGCGTTGTGGTTGCCAAACACGGCAACCGCAACCTGTCGTCCAAATCCGGTGCTGCCGATGCGCTGACCGAACTTGGCCTCAATGTCATGGTCGGCCCCGAAGTCGTGGAACGCTGCCTTGATCAGGCGGGCATCGGCTTCATGATGGCCCCCATGCACCACCCCGCCATCCGTCACGTCATGCCTGCCCGCGCCGAGCTTGGCACCCGCACCATCTTCAATATCCTTGGCCCCCTCACAAACCCCGCAGGCGTCAAGCGCCAACTGACCGGCGCCTTCTCACCCCGCCTCATCCGCCCCATGGCCGAAACGCTGCTGATGCTGGGCACAACCCATGCATGGCTTGTGCATGGCGGTGACGGGTCAGACGAGCTTGCCATCAGCGCTGCCAGCAAGGTCGCCGCTGTGGAAGGCGGCAAGGTCACCGAGTTTGACATCCACCCCGAAGATGCCGCCCTGCCCGTCCATCCGTTCGAAGCCATCATCGGCGGCACCCCTGCTGAAAACGCCGTGGCCTTTCGTGCCCTGCTGGACGGTGCTCCCGGTGCCTACCGCGATGCTGTGCGCCTGAACGCCGCCGCCGCCCTGCTCATTGCAGGCAAGGTCAGCTCTCTGCCAGACGGCGCGCGCCTTGCTGCAGAAAGCATCGACAGCGGTGCCGCCAAGGCCAAGGTTGCGGCCCTGGCCCAACTGACCAACGCCTAGCCTTTCAACTTTCGCGCCAACCCCGTAAACTCCTTTCACTTTGGCTCAAATATCCTGCGGGGGTCCGGGGGTGCAAAACCCCCGGCGGTTGCAGCAAAAACGACCGGAACGAAAATGACCACCATCCTCGACCGCATCAAGACCTACAAACTGGCCGAGGTTGCCGCGCGCAAATCCGCCCGCCCCATCGCCGTGGTCGAAGAGGCCGCCCACGCCGCCCCCGCCCCACGCGGGTTTCACCGCGCCTTGCAGGCCGCCTCTACCCAGGGCTATGGGCTGATTGCCGAAATCAAGAAGGCCAGCCCCTCCAAGGGTCTGATCCGCGCCGATTTTGATCCCCCCGCCCTTGCCCGCGCCTATCAGGACGGCGGCGCCACCTGCCTTTCCGTGCTGACGGACACCCCCAGCTTTCAGGGTGCGGACGAATTCCTGCTGGCTGCCTCGGCTGCCACCAAACTCCCCTGCCTGCGCAAGGATTTTCTCTATGACCCCTGGCAGGTCGCCGAATCCCGCGCGCTGCATGCCGATTGCATCCTGATCATCATGGCCTCGCTGTCTGATGCGCAGGCGGCCGAGATTGAGGATGCCGCCTTCCACTGGGGCATGGATGTGTTGATCGAGGTTCACGATCAGGCCGAGCTTGACCGCGCCTGCCTGCTGAAATCACCCATGATCGGCATCAACAACCGCAATCTGCACACCTTTGAGGTGACGCTCGACACCACCCGCACCCTTGCCCGCCGCGTGCCCGAAGACCGCATGATCGTGGCCGAGTCCGGCCTGTATACCCCCGCCGATCTGGCTGACCTCGCCGCTTATGGCGCGCGGTCCTTCCTGATTGGCGAAAGCCTGATGCGGCAGGCCGACGTTACCGCCGCCACCCGCGCCATCCTGGCCCAACCCGTCATGCAGCAGGGCGGCACATGAGCGGCCTTACGCATTTTGACGGACAGGGCCATGCGCATATGGTTGATGTTTCAGGAAAACCTGTCACCGACCGGATCGCCGTGGCCCAAGGGGCCGTGCGCATGGCGGCCGAGACACTGGCCCTGGTTACCGCAGGCCGGGCGAAAAAGGGCGATGTGCTGGCCGTGGCGCGCCTTGCAGGCATCATGGCCGCCAAGAAAACGGCTGACCTCATCCCGCTCTGCCACCCTTTGCCCATCACCAAGGTTGCGGTTGATCTGACGCTTGATCCGTCCTTGCCGGGCGTGCGGATTGCGGCCACGGTCAAGACCAGCGGGCAAACCGGGGTCGAGATGGAGGCGCTGACCGCAGTCTCTGTGGCCGCCCTTACCGTCTATGACATGGTCAAGGCCGTGGACAAGGCGATGGTCATTGAAAGCATCAGCGTAACCCTGAAAGATGGTGGAAAATCAGGGCGATACGAGGCAAAGCTGTGATACCGGTTGAAGAGGCGCTGGCCCGTCTGCTGGCACTTGGCGCGCCCTTGCCTACCGAAACCATTCCCCTGCGCCATGCCGCTGGCCGCTATATGGCCAGCCCTGCCACAGCCCTGCGTGACCAACCACCCTTCCCCGCATCCGCGATGGATGGCTATGCGCTGCAGGGTGACCCCTCGTCCGGCGATCAGTTTACCGTGGTGGGTGAGGCGGGCGCGGGCCATGCCTATCACGGCACGCTTGCAGCCGGTCAGGCCCTGCGCATCTTTACCGGCGCGCCCATCCCTGCGGGGGCCACGCG
>JBJOQW010000019.1:0-3602 GCA_046049665.1 Pseudomonadota bacterium
GCGGCCCAGAACCCCTGCGCCTGCCCTTTGGCTGCCGCCCGGTCATAGGAACCAACGGCAAAGTAGCTGGTCAACATCAGAAACAGCGCAAGTGACAGATAGCCGATATCGGCAAGCGGCGCGCGGGCATGATCCCACACAATGCCAAGGGCTGCGACAAAGCGCACCAGATCAATGGTCCGATTGTAGTCAGCGCTTGCTGGTTTTGCCGATGTCGCCAAAATTCTCTCCGGTTGCGTCTGCCTTTTGACAATGCTCGCGCCGCATTGAAAGCCCCTTAACGCCGAAACATGGCAGATTACGGGCAAATCCTGCTGCTTTTCCGCAGCTTTGGCAGATTGGCCACCCTGCCCCTTTCCGTGCGCAACAGTTTGCGGCATATGTGCCGCGATACCAAAAGGAGACCTGCCATGCACGATATCCGCCTGATCCGCGAAAATCCGGCTGCGTTTGACGCAAGCCTTGCCCGCCGCGGGGCAGCGCCGATGTCGTCGGAAATCCTCGCCATTGATAACGCGCGCCGGACGAAAATCCTTGCTGCCGAAACGGCACAGGCAGCGCAGAACGCCGCCAGCAAAGAGGTGGGTGCCGCAAAGGCCGCCGGGAATGATGCGGAATTTGAACGCCTGCGCGCATTGGTGGCCGAGAAAAAGGCCGAAATCGCACGCCTGACCGAAGAGGCCGCGGCCGAAGATGCGCGCCTGCGTGATATCCTGCTGACCCTGCCCAACACACCCTTGGCCGAAGTGCCCGAAGGTGCGGATGAAACAGGTAATGTGGAAGTTCGCCGCTGGGGAACACCGCGCACGCTCGATTTCAAACCCGCAGAACACTTTGATATCAAGGCGATGGACGGCCTTCTTGACTTTGCGACGGCGGCCAAACTGTCAGGCTCGCGCTTTGTGATCCTGCAAGGTGCGGCCATCCGCCTGCACCGGGCGCTGGCGCAGTTCATGCTGGATACGCATATCACCGAACATGGTCTGACCGAAACATGGACGCCCGTCCTGGTGAAAGACGCGGCGATGTATGGCACGAACCAGCTGCCAAAATTCGCTGAAGACAGCTATCAGACCACAAATGGCTGGTGGCTGATCCCCACGTCCGAGGTGACGCTGACCAATATGGTGGCCGAAATGGTGCTCGATGAGGCCGATCTGCCCATCCGCCGCACGGCGCATACGCAATGCTTCCGGTCCGAGGCGGGCTCGGCTGGCAAGGACACCGCAGGCATGCTGCGCCAGCACCAGTTCGAAAAGGTGGAAATGGTCAGCATTACCACGCCCGACCAATCGCTTGCCGAACATGAACGTATGACGGCCTGCGCCGAGGCGATTCTGCAAAAGCTGGGCCTGCCCTACCGGGTGATGGTGCTGTGCACGGGGGATATGGGCTTTGGGTCAACCAAGACGCATGACCTTGAGGTATGGTTGCCGGGGCAGAATACCTACCGCGAGATCAGCTCGGTGTCTGTCTGTGGTGATTTTCAGGCCCGGCGGATGAATGCGCGCTACAAGCCCAAGGGCGGTGGCAAACCCGAATTCGTGCATACTCTGAACGGATCGGGCCTTGCCGTGGGGCGCACGCTGATAGCGGTGCTGGAAAACGGCCAGCAGGCGGATGGGTCGGTAACCTTGCCGCCCGTGCTTTCGCCCTACATGATGGGTGCAACCGGCATCAACGCCGATGGCACGCTCGCCTGAAACAATAGGAATATCATGCTGTTCCGCGCCATTCTTCTGTTGGCCGCAACCATTGCATTTGGTGCGGCGCCCTTGGTGACGCCGCCCTTCACGGGCTATGATCCCGGCATCTTTCTCGTCCGGGTTGAACGTCCGTCAATCCAGCCTGCGGGCTATGCGTTTTCGATCTGGGCGCTGATCTATATCGGCTTGATCGCCCATGCCTTGTTCGGCGTGTTTGCGCGGCGCAACGATCGTGCATGGGATGGCCTGCGCCTGCCCATGGCGGCATCCATTGCGATTGGCACCGTCTGGCTGTGGATCGCACCGGATTATCCGATCATTGCAACGGCGGCGATCTGGGCCATGCTGGCGCTGGCATTGGTTGCCCTGCTACGCTGCGATGGGCAGGACAGGCTGTTGCGGGTGACACCGATTGCCATTTATGCAGGCTGGCTTACGGCTGCGGCCAATGTATCCTTGGGTGTGGTTGTTGCCGGCTATGGCTGGCTGACCGATACCGAATCTGCCGCCGCCATGCTTGCCTTGGCGCTGACGATCGGCGTCTCTGTGCAGCTGCGCAAACCTGCCGATTTTGCCTATGGGCTGACGCTGATCTGGGCGCTGATCGGCATCATTGTGGTGAACTGGCAACCGAATGTCACCGTGGCGGCCCTTGCCGCCGGTGGCATTGTGGTGATGGCCATTACAATACTGGGGGCGCGCGGCAGGGTGAAGTCTGCCGCGTAACCCCTTGATCGTGCATCACTCTCCGCGATTGACTTCTTTGTGCTTGCGCAAGCGGCTGGGTGTGTGGAACTTTGGGTTCTTGAACGGGTTACGGTCACCCTGCCCCCGGAACGTCAACCTGATCGGCGTGCCCGGCATATCAAAATGTTCGCGCAAGCCATTCACCAGATAGCGGCGATAGCTGTCTGGCATCAGGTCCGGGTGGCTGCACATCGCAATAAAGCCCGGCGGGCGTGTTTTCACCTGCGTCATGTAGCGCAGCTTGATCCGGTGGCCGCCCGGTGCCGGAGGCGGATGCGCCTCGGTCATCGCACCCAGCCATGTGTTCAAGCGCGCCGTAGGGATGCGCCGGTTCCACACATCATGCGCCTTGCGGAGCGCGTCATGCAGACGGTCAAGGCCCCGGCCCGTTTTCGCCGACACCGTCACCAGTGGCGCCCCGCGCAACTGCGGCAGCAGGCGTTCGAACATTTCCTTCAGTTCCGCCAGCTTGTCCTGCTTTTCGTCCTCAAGATCCCATTTGTTGACCGCAATCACCACGGCCCGGCCCTCAGTTTCCGCGAAATCCGCGATGCGCAGGTCCTGCACCTCGAACGGGATTTCCACGTCCAGCAGCACCACCACCACCTCGGCAAAGCGCACCGCGCGAATGCCATCGGCCACTGACAGCTTTTCCAGCTTTTCCGAAATCCTTGCCCGCCGCCGCATGCCTGCCGTATCAAAGATGCGGATCGGCGTGCCCTGCCAATCGGCCCTGACCGAAATCGCATCGCGCGTGATCCCTGCCTCCGGGCCCGTCAGCAAACGATCCTGCCCGATGATCTTGTTGATCAGCGTCGACTTGCCCGCATTGGGCCGCCCGATCACGGCAATCTGCAGGGGTTTCTTGGCCGTTGGCAGATGTGCCGCCAGATCGGCCTCATCCTCGCTGCCTTCGGGGATGTCGATATCCACTTCGGGCGCATCCGCTTCGGCACGTTCGGCGAAACCATCGGCCAAGGGCACCAGCAGCGTGTAAAGATCATCCATGCCTTCGCCATGTTCGGCAGACAGGCGCACGGGTTCGCCAAGGCCCAGTGACCAGGCATCCAGCGCGCCCGCATCCCCCGCCTTGCCTTCGGCCTTGTTCACGCCAAGGATGACCTTTGCCCCCTTGCGGCGCAGGATATC
>JBJOQW010000020.1:0-6173 GCA_046049665.1 Pseudomonadota bacterium
TCCTTCAGGCGTGACGCCCGCCACGAGATCGGACGGTCGCGCCACAGCATTTCCGCGCAGGCGGCAAGTTGAAAGGTCATATCTCGATCCAAACTTGGCCGTCCTGAACCCGGACGGGGAAGGTTTTCAGGTTGATGCAGGCTGGGGCGCGCTTCGCCTCGCCGGTGCGGTAATCGAAGGTTGCGTTATGCTTGGGGCATTCGACGGTTCCCTCCATCACCAGACCATCGCAAAGATGCACTTTCTCATGGCTGCAGATGCCGTCCATCGCGTGGAATGTGTCATCCTCTGAACGGACAATGACGAAAGTTTGGGTTCCGTGATCAAACCGGATCAGGTCATCAGGGTCGATGTCGGTGGTAGCGCAGGCAAGGGTCCAGGTGGGCATGGCATGTGATCCGTCGTTTTGGTTGGCGCCCCGCCCGCAGTGGAGGTGCGGACGGGGTAAGGGTCAGTGCCGGGGGCATCCCTGCACCGGCCGGGAGATCAATGCGCTGCGGGCGGCGGCGGGTGTCCGTCGTGGGTGGCCATGTTGCCTTCGATCTCGGCCTCCAGCGACGCCATCGACGCGCCACCGGCCATCAGGTCGGTGATTTCCTCACGGGTCTTTTCGCCCTTCTTGAAATCAGCAGCGACAGCACCGCGGATCAGGACGGCGAAATGGTCGCCCACGGCCATGGCGTGCATCACCTGATGGGTGATGAACACCACCGCAAGGCCGCGCTTCTTGGCCTCATTCACAATGCGCAGGACGTGGGTGGCCTGTTTGACGCCAAGAGCGGCAGTGGGTTCATCCAGGATCAAGACGCGAGCACCGAAATGGACTGCCCTAGCAATGGCCAGTGACTGACGCTCGCCACCCGAAAGACCGCCGACCAGACGGTCGCCGTCGTCGATGCGGGTGATGCCGAAATCCTGCACCGCCTTGACCGCGATTTCGTTGGCGCGTTTGCGATCATAGGTCTTGAACGGACCCCAGCCCTTGGTCGGCTCGACCCCCACAAAAAAGCTGCGTCCAATCGACATCAGCGGAAAGGTGCCGCCAAACTGGTGTACAGTGGCAATGCCGACCGCGGAGGCCGGGCGGGGGGTAGGCAGGCCGACCGGCGCGCCATCTATTTCAATCACGCCGGATGTGGGTTGATGGACGCCCGACATGATCTTGATCAGCGTAGATTTCCCCGCGCCATTGTCACCAAGCAGACACAGAACCTCGCCTGCCTTAACCTCGAGCGTGATGTCGTGCAGTACGTCGATGGGACCGAAGGATTTGTTGATGCCGCGAAGGGCAAGGATCGGAGCGACCATCACTTGCCCCCCTTCTTGGGGGCGTAAGATAGCGCCATCTTGCGGAAGGTGTTGTTCATCAGAACGGCGCCCAAGAGCAGCACGCCGATGATCAACGACGACCAGTTGCGGTCGAAATCGGTGTAGTAGATGCCTTGGGTGACCACGGCGAATGTGATGGTGCCGAAGAAGATGCCGACAACTGAGCCAAAGCCCCCAGTGAGCAGCACCCCGCCTACCACCACTGCGATGATCGAGTTGAAGATAAACGATTGCCCGCCCGCCACCTGCGCTGAGTTGTATAGGATCGCCTGGCACAGGCCGACGAAGGCCGCCGATGTTGAAGACAGAACGAACAGGATCATCGTCAGCCGGTCGGTCGGAATGCCAGCATTGCGGGCCGAAACCTTGTCGCCGCCCACGGCGAAGATCCAGTTTCCGAACGGGCTAAAGTGGACGAAAAAGATGTAAAGGGCCGTCAGGCCCAACCACCACAGCACCATCACCTGCAATTGCCCGCCCATGACAAAATCGCCAAAGATCGCCTTTGCTGGGCCTTCGGTGGCCAGTGCGACGCTGGTGGATTTGGTGATCAGCACGGTCAGGCCAAGCACGATGCCCTGCACGGCAAAGAGGCTGCCCAAGGTCACGATCAGCGATGGCACGGCGGTCTTGATCACCAGAAATCCGTTCACAAGCCCAACAACCACCCCGAAGGACAGCGCTACAGCGACCCCCAGCCAGATCGACATGCCATAGTGGCCGGAAATGACTGCCACCGTCATTGCCCCGAACGGCACCATGGCCCCGACCGAGATGTCTAACTCGCCCGCAATCATCAGCAGCCCGAGCGGGATGGCGATGACGCCAAGGTTGGCCGCGACGTTCAGCCACGAGGCCATGCCCGAAGGCTTCAGGAATGTAAGGCCACCGAAGATGGCGAAGAAGACAAGGACTGCGACAAGCCCGAGAGCTGCCCCGGCCTCGGGACGGCGCAAGAGACCGCCAAGGGAATTGCTGGACATCGGTTGCCCCCCGGTTTGAAGGAATTGGGTAGGGGACCGGCTGATGTGCCGGTCCCCAACGGACTTAGCGCGCGCCCAGCGTAACACCCGCCAGCGTGGCATCGATGTTGCTGGCGTCGACAATGCCCGGCCCGGTCAGCACCGGGAAGACCGGCAGGTCAGTACCAAAGTCGATGTTGGCGGCAAGAAGGCTGACGGCAAGGTAGGATTGCAGGTAGGGCTGCTGGTCGATGGCAAACCCTTGGGTGCCCGCCTTGATCCGGTCCAGACCGGCCTGATTCATGTCGAACGAGCCCAGCATGGCCGGCGTTGCCTGCCCAGCCTGCGAAACGGCAATGGCTGCACTGTCGGCATCTCCCGCAGAAATGGTGATCACGCCGTCGATCGTGACATCCTTTAGAAGTTCCGCCTTGATCGCCTCGGCCACAGCCGTTGCATCGCCAAAGCTGGTCGTCGGCAGCGGCAGTTGCACGCCCGCGCCACCTGCGGCCGTGATGCCGTCAATTACGCCTTTGCAGCGGGCTTCGGTGTTTGCAGCACCCGGCAGGGTGTTGACGCAAAGCACGTTGCGCTTGCCAGCCTCGCCAAAGTATTCACCGCCCGCAACGCCAGCCACATACTCGTCAGAGCCCACATAGTTGATAGCCCCAAGCTCGGTTGCCTTGTCCGCTCCGCCTGCGTTCATCAGGATCACGGTGATGCCGGCCGCGATTGCGTCCTTGATCGCTGGATCTTGGGCTTCGGGCACCCAGTTCGGGATGACCAGACCGTCAACTTCCATGGAAATCGCCGTGCGGATCAGTTGCACCACATCGGGGGCGAAGTTGTCATAGTTTACCAGTCGCAGGTAGGTAACGCTGCCGCCGTTCGCCTCGACCATCGGGGTGGCATCGTCGATACCCTTCTTGATGATGTTCCAGAAGGCGTCATCATTCGATCCGCCGATGACGGCGATTTCTGCCGACATTGCAGCCGACGCTGCAGACACGAGTGCGGTTGTTGCCATGACCTTGGCAAGAGTTTTCAGAAAGTTCATCAGTCATTTCCTCCCTAAATCCGTCTGCTGTGACGGGTTGCAGTTTCAGTTGGTCGTCGCCTTTCAGGGCCGCCTCCTCTTGCGGGTATCCGTCAGGTTTTTCTGGGCATCAGGTACGCGCCGCCTTGGCGTTCATCCGCGCCTTTTTGGCCTCGAACCGGGCGTTCATGCGGGCTTCGCCTTCTTTCGAACCGTCGTGCCAATAGCCAAACCATTTATCCAACGGTATCAGGCCATCGCCGCCGTAGTTCACCTCGAAATACTTGTGGTGCAGGTAGTGGGCATAGGCGTGGCTACCCAGCGTCTGGCCTTCGGTCAGTTCTAGCTTGTCAAAGCCAATATGTCCGTTCACCGCACCAAAGCCCGCTAGATGCAGTTGGTAGAGCGCCAGCATGGGATTCGATGGAATGATCAGGTGCCAGAAGGCGACCGCGTGATAAAGGAACCCCTCCACCGGATGCATCGACAAGCTAGACCACGGGCTTGGGTTGACCGAGTTGTGGTGCACCGAGTGGATCCATTTATAGAGGATCGGCACATGGATCAGGCGGTGGATGCAGAAGAAATGCACCTCATGGATCGCCGGGCTGATCAGCGCCAACGCCAAGAGCCAAGGCCAATGCGTCTCCCACGGCAGCCAGACGGCCCAGGAATTAGCGAAGGCCCAGAGGAACAGCACCTCGACCAGCGTCCAGAGCGGGATCGAGATGAAGAAGGACCGCAGAAAGTTGTCGATGTTCTGCGACTTAAACCAGAACACATCCGATGGCTGATCAGAGGGGAATTTGACGTTGTATTTGAACCGAGTGCCTTGCTTACGCCGGACATACCAGAACAGCTCGACCGAACCATAGAACACGAAGATCGCCGCCGCGTTGACTGCGTAAAGCCACAGCGCCCAACCCCATGACAGCGTCTGCATCGTGGAAACATCGGGAACGACAAAGAACCACCAGATCATGGACGTCGTCATGTGGAAGGCATTCCATGGAAACAGGTATTCCGGAATCCACGCCAGAACCTTTGGCAGGCTGAAAGGACGCCGCCAGAACGGAGGCAGGTCAAGATGTGCATTCGGGGCCCAGTCACCGCGCTTGTTGCGGGTGCCGAATTGCAGGTCGTCCATCTTTGCCCCTCCACTGTCTTTCGTTCCGGCCGCCAGACAGCATGAAGCACTCCCCAAAGGGTGCACCCCTTCGGAAGCCGGGCCTTCATGCCCTGCCTAAGCTGCCTGAATTCTTTCTTTCGGCGGCCAAGGTGCACAACGTGCGAGCCGCGTCATGGAAAAGAGGTAAACGCCTTGACGCAGATCAAATCAAGCATGCATGATAGTGAAAACATGATATCGTATCATTCGTATCATCAGTGGACGAAAATGATATCAAATGGATCAGAATAGAGATGCGCAGACCTAAAATCCCTGATCTTGCCGAAGCAGCCGGAGTGTCGGTCGCAACCGTTAATCGTGTGCTTTCTGGGGCGCCTAACGTTCGGCTTGGTACGCGCGAACGGGTGCAAGAAGCAGCCGAGCGGATCGGGTTTTACGGGCTAGGCAGTATTCAGGCGCGCGTCACCGCCGCCCGCCCGCAGCTGCGCCTTGGTGTCTTGTTGTTACAGCGCCACCGTCCTTTCTACCAGAATGTTGCCCACGCCCTGACAGTTGCCGCAGCCAAAGCGCCGGGGGCCGAAATCGACCTGCGGATCGAGTTTCTGGAAGATCTGTCACCCCAGAACACCGCAGACCGTGCACTGGCCTTGGCCGAGGATTGCGATGCGATCTGCCTCACCTCAGCCGTGCATCCTGTGGTCATCGACGCGGTGGAGCGTATCCAGACTTCCGGCAAGCCGGTCTTTGCCTTGATCGGCCAGCTTTCTGCGACAGGTCAGTTTCACTATGTGGGGCTGGATAACTGGAAGGTTGGGCGAACCTCGGCTTGGGCCTTTGCCAATATCTGCAAAAGTCCGGGCAAGATCGGTATCCTGATGGGCAATCCGCGCTATCGGAACCAAGAGATGAACGAAACTGGCTTTCGGTCCTACTTTCGTGAGCTGGCCCCTGCGTTCACCCTGCTGGAGCCGATCTCGACCTTCGAGGCCGCTGCCGTGGCGCAAGAGATGACCGAACGGCTCTTGAAGGACCATCCTGATCTGGTCGGACTCTATGTCTCGGGTGGTGGCATCAGCGGAGCATTGGCGGCATTGCGGTCTGCCGGACGCGATGGACAGATCGTGGTCGTCGGGTACGATTTAACCGACATCACCCGCGCCGCTCTTCTGGATGGCGCGATGACCTTTGTTATCTCACATCCCTACGCACGACTGGCGCGAGAGGCGATCGAGGGAATGGTTCGGGCTTGCTTGGCACCAGGTAGCAATCAGACTAGCATTGTGCCATTCGAGATCTACACACGTGAGAATATCTGAAAGCCGCAGCAATCTGCTTACCGCGACGCTGCTGGCCCAGGTGATAAGCCTCTCCGTGATTTGAGTGTCGAACCTCTGATGAAGTAACCGCACAAACAAGTTCAAAGAGTACCTACGCTAGCATATTTCAATTCTGCCTCAACTCGTGTGTTCGTCTGTAAAAACCTTGCTCGGGCCTACCGATGGCTTTGTCGCAAACTTCGGCGGTTGACCCGAGCGGGTCGGAGCCAGACATTGCATTCATCCAAGAACACTAGAAGGAGGCGGAGCGATGATCTCGTTCAAGGGCGCGCATTTTCCGAAGGAGGTCATCCTTTTCGCGGTGTTCTTCTATGTCCGCTACACAGTGTCTTACCGGGATCTCGAAGAAATCCTCGCTGAACGCGGTGTCGAGGTTGATC
>JBJOQW010000021.1:0-4899 GCA_046049665.1 Pseudomonadota bacterium
CCCCGCCCATATCCGCCCGCCCCAGCGTGAACGCATGCGCCGCCGAACTGGTCGCCAGCGCCCGCGCCCCCAAGGCCGCCATCATCCGCGCCGACCCCACATCCCACGGGTTCGGAATGACGAAGCACCCCGATGCATGCAGATCATGAAAGGTCTCGTGCCGTGTCATGCCCTGATCCTTGCGGATGTCGGATCGTACATCGGCACAAGGCTCGCCGTCGCCGCATGGCGCACGCCTGCCACCTCGATCTCATACCTGCTGCCCAGCACATCTGCCTCGGACTGCCCCTTGCAGGGCACATAGCCCATGCCAATGGCCCCCCCCAACGCATGCCCATAGTTGCCGCTGGTCACCGGCCCCACGATCTTGCCATCGCGCACCAGCGCTTCGTTGTGGAACAACAGCGGTTCCGGATCATTCAGCCGGAACTGCAGCATCCGCCGGTTCAGCCCCGCCTCATCCTTGCGCAAGACCGCATCGCGCCCGATGTAATCTGCCTTCTTGCGGCTGGCCGCAAAGCCAAGCCCCGCCTCCAGCACATGATCCTCATCCGTGATGTCATGGCCCCAGTGGCGATAGGCCTTTTCAATCCGGCATGAATCCAGCGTATGCAGCCCGCACAGCTTCATCTCCGGTGCGGCCTCGATCAGCGCTTCAAAGATATGCGCCGTCTGGTCCGCACTGGCATAAATCTCCCAGCCAAGCTCGCCCACATAGGTTACCCGGTGTGCCCGCGCCAGCCCCATGCCAATTTCAATTTCCTTTGCCATGCCAAAGGGATGCGCCGCATTGCTAAAGTCCGCAGGTGACACGCGCGCCATCACCTCCCGCGCCTTTGGCCCCATCACGCACATCACAGATTCCGCCGCCGTCATATCGGTGATGACCGCGAAATCATCCCCTACTTGCGCCCGCAACCACGCCAGACTGCGCATCAGCGTCGCCCCCGGAACCACCGCAAGATACGCCGTTTCCGACAGGCGCGTGACTGTAAGATCGGCCTCTATGCCACCGTTTTTGTTCAGGAACATCGTATACACGATCTTGCCCACCGGCACATCCACCTGCGCCGAACAGATGCGGTTCATGAACGCGCAAGCATCCCGCCCCTCCACCCGGATCTTCCCGAATGACGTCATGTCAAAAAAGCCCACGCCCGTGCGCACCGCCATATGTTCGGCCTTCTGGTTTTCAAACCAGTTCTGCCGCTTCCACGAATACGCATATTCCGGCTTCTGCCCCGGCGCAGCAAACCAGTTCGCCCGCTCCCAGCCCGCCACTTCGCCGAACACCGCCCCGCGCGCCTTCAAGTGCTCATGCAGCGGCGTGCGCCGCACGCCCCGGCTGGTTTCCACCTGCCGGTAGGGGAAGTGGTCGGCATAAAGCAGGCCCAAGGTCTCTGACACCCGCTCTTTCAGATACTTGCGGTTCCGCTGAAACGGCTGCGCGCGGCGGATATCCACCTCCCACAGATCAAACGGCGCCTCGCCCTCCACAATCCAATGCGCCAGCGCCATGCCCGCCCCGCCAGACCCGGCAATGCCAACCGAGTTATAGCCCGCCGCTACCCAATACCCCTTCACCTCCGGCGCCTCACCCAGATAGTAGCGGTCATCCGGCGTGAAACTCTCCGGCCCGTTGAAGAACGTGTGTATCCCCGCCGTCTGGAACAGCGGCAAACGGTTCATCGCATTCTCAAGGATCGGCGCGAAATGGTCCCAGTCTTCGGGCAGCGTGTCGAACATGAAATCCTCACGGATCCCGTCCATCCCCCACGGCTTGGCCTTGGGCTCAAACGCCCCCACCATCATCTTGCCCGCGTCCGATTTGTAATAGGCGCATTCATCCGGCACCCGCAGCACCGGCAAATGGCCCAGACCCGGCACAGGCTCCGTGATCAGATAGAAATGCTCGCAGGCATGCAAGGGCAGCGTCACCCCGCTCGCCTCCGCCAGATCGCGCCCCCACATGCCGCCGCAGTTCACCACCACGTCCGCTGCAATATGCCCCGGCCCATCGGCCCCCACATAATCCACCCCTGTGACGCGCCCATCAACCTTGGTCACGCCCACAACCTTGGTATGCTCGAATATCTGCGCGCCCTGCATCCGCGCGCCCTTGGCCAGCGCCATCGCAATATTCGCCGGGTCACACTGCCCGTCCAAAGGCAGCGCCACCGCCCCCACGACGCCGTCAATATTCAGATGCGGATATTTCTCCAGCGCCTCGCGCGGCGAGATTTCATGCACCTCTACATCGAAAATCCGCGCCACCGTCGCCTGGCGCAGCAACTCCTCATGCCGCGCTGCCGTCAGCGCCACGGAAATGCTGCCCACCTGCCGCATCCCCGTTTCCACCCCAGTCTCCGCCGCGAGCTTCACATACAGATCGGCCGAATATTTCGCCAACCGCGTCATGTTGGCACTGCCCCGCAGCTGCCCAATCAAGCCCGCCGCATGCCATGTCGTGCCGCTGGTCAACTGCTTGCGCTCCAGCAGCACCACATCCGTCCAGCCCATCTTCGCCAGGTGATAAGCCACCGAACAGCCAGAGACCCCCCCGCCAATCACCACCGCCCGCGCGTGTTTGGGAATCTCAGCCATTGAATGCACCCTTGTGTTTTCTCTTTGTACAAATACTCATCTTCAATCCGCCCTTCGTCACGCGCGGATGCGCTCGTTCTTTGCATCCCACAACGGCGCGTCGTCCATCACCATCGCCGGATAGCGCGTCCCGAAAATCTCAACCTCCACGGCCGTTCCCGGCACATTGACCTCGGCCTTCAGCATGCCAAGCCCCACCACCTTTTCCACCCGGTGGCCATAGTAACCGCTCGTCACCTCGCCCACCACGCGGCCCTGATGCCAGATCGTCGACATATAGGGCGGGTCCTGATCGCCCGCGTCGATCACAAGCGTGCAGAAGCGTTTCACAACCCCTGCCTGCTTTTCCGCCGCCAGCGCCGCCTTGCCGCGGAAATCGGGCTTGGCCCAATCCACAAACCGCTCAAGCCCCCCTTGCAGCACCGTGTAATCCGTCGAAAGGTCGCCCTTCCACGCGCGGTACCCCTTTTCCACCCGCAGCGAATTCAGCGCGAACATCCCGAAGGGCCGCAGGCCCAAGGGTGCCCCTGCCGCCATCACCGCATCCCAGACCGCCGCTGTGCCCGCGACCGGGCTATGAATTTCCCAGCCCAACTCGCCCGCAAAGGACACGCGCATCAGCATGACCTCCACCCCCGCAATCCGCGCCATCTGATGCGTCAGCCAGCCCTTGGTCAGGTCTGCATCACTCACCTTCGCCAGAATGTCGCGTGACAAAGGCCCTGTCAGAATCTGCGTTGACCAGTCGTTCGTGTGATCGGTCAGGCTCAGCCCCGCATCCAGATGCCGCATGAGCCAGTCCTTGTCATGCAGCAGCGCCGTCGCCGCCGTGATCAGCAGCAGGTCATCCTCACCCAGCCGCGCCACCGACATTTCCGTGACAATCCGCCCCTTGTCATCGGCGAAATACGCAAGCCCCAACCGCCCGACGGATGGCACCTTCCCCGTGATCTGCCGCGACAGCCACCCGGCAGCCCCCGGCCCGGTCACGCGAAACCGCGAGAACCCCGGCAGATCGAGTATCCCCGCCGCATCCCGCACCGCCTGACATTCGCCCCGCACCGCATCAAACCACGGGCCCTTGCGGTCCCACGTGCGCTGCGCATCTTCTGACGTGTCATCCCCCGCCCGCGCGTACCACAGCGCCCGTTCCCAGCCGTTATAAGGCCCGAACTGCCCGCCCAGCGCACGCGTCCGGTCATGCACCGCACTCAGCTTCTTGTCCCGCCCCTCCGGCCAGACGTGATGCGGGAAGTGGATCGCGTATTCGTGGCCATACACCTCCATCCCCTTGGCCACGCAATAGGCCTCATCCTCAAACCCCGTGAACCGCCGCGGATCGCAGGACCACATATCCCACTCCGTCGCGCCCTCCGTCACCCATTCCGCCAGCACCTTGCCCGCGCCACCCGCTTGGCAAATGCCAAAGGTGAACACTGCCGCCTCAAACGCATTCGGCACCCCCGGCATTGGCCCGATCAACGGGTTGCCATCCGGCGTATAGGGGATCGGGCCGTTGATCACCTTGGTCAGCGGTGCCTTTTCCAGCAAAGGCACCCGCGCCATCGCATCCGCGATATGCCATTCCAGCCGCTCCAGATCATCCGGGAACAACTGGAAACTGAAATCATCCGGGAACGGGTCATCGCCGCCCAGCCAATGTGCCCGGCAATTCCCCTCATAGGGCCCAAGGTTGAAACCGTTCTTTTCCTGCCGCAGATAGTAACTGCTGTCCACATCCCGCAGCAAAGGCAGCTTTTTCCCCGTGCTCGCCGTATGCGCCGCCACCTCTGGCACCGTATCAAACAGCATGTACTGATGGCTCATCACCATCATCGGCAGATCGCGGCCAAACATCTTGGCCACTTCCCGCGCATAGTATCCCGCCGCGTTCACCACATATTCGCACCGCACCTCGCCCTTAGGTGTGGTCAGCACCCATTCGCGGCCCGTCCACGTCGCCGCCGTCACCGGGCAGAACCGTTCGATCCGCGCCCCCATGTTGCGCGCGCCCTTGGCCAAGGCCTGCGTCAGCTGCGCCGGGTCAATATCGCCATCATAGGGGTCATACAGCGCCCCCGTCAGATCATGCGTTTCCAGAAACGGGTACCGCGCGCGAATATCCCCCGGCGCCATGATCTCAAGGTCCATGCCCTGATAGCGCCCCATGCCCACAACGCGCTGAAATTCCTGCAAACGTTCCTTCGTGTGCCCAAGGCGCACCGACCCCGTCACATGGTAATTCATCGGATAGTCCACCTCGGCCCCAAGGCCCCGGTAAAGCCCCGCCGAATA
>JBJOQW010000022.1:0-22219 GCA_046049665.1 Pseudomonadota bacterium
CACGTTGGACGGCGCTGCCGGGGCGGGGCGTTCGGGGGCCACGCGGGCGGCGGGTTCCGGACGCGCGGCGGCGGGTTCGGGCTTCGGTTCCGGTTTGGCGGCGGCGACGGGGGTGTCATCCTCATCCTCGCGTCCGCCGGGGGCACGGTTCGACAGGCCAAGGCGGTGAACCTTGCCGATCACCGCGTTGCGCGTAACGCCGCCCAGTTCCTTGGCGATCTGGCTGGCCGACTGGCCTTCGCCCCACATGCGTTTCAGCGTCTCAACGCGCTCATCGGTCCAGGACATGGCCTTCTCCGGCAAAATCTGCGAAATTTCCCTATCTTACCGCCCGATACCCGTGGCCACAAGCGGATGCGCAAGAAAACTGCGGCTATGCTGAAGATCGCTTGGCCCGGATGCTTTCATGCCAGCAGCGCTGCGCTGATGATCTGGCCGGTTCATAGCTGCACGGGGGGGCAGTTGCGCGCGCGGGTGGCAAAAAGGGTGGACATTTGGTGGCGCAATGTCTAACCACCGGCATGGCTTTCATGAACAGCATCCTTCCCACGATCCGACGCCGACGCCACTAGCGTCCGCTTCCTGCTGTCTGCACCATTGCTTCCCCTTGTTGACCCGCATCCCGCCAGGCCTTACGGCTTGGCCTTCCTGTGAAGTGAGGCTTTCCATGATCACTGCCGTTCTGCCCACCTACAACCGCGCACCCCTTGCCTTTACCCATGGCGCAGGCTCATGGCTGACGTCCGAGGATGGCACGCGCTATCTTGATCTGGGCGCTGGCATTGCGGTGAACGCACTGGGCCATGCGCATCCGGCGCTGGTTGAAACGATCAGCACGCAGGCGGCCAAGTTGTGGCATGTCTCAAACGTCTACCGCATTCCGGAACAGGAGCGGCTGGCTGAGATGCTTGTGGAAAAGACCTTTGCCGACACGGTGTTCTTTACCAATTCGGGCACCGAGGCGGCGGAACTCGCCATCAAGATGACGCGCAAGTACTGGACGGAAAAGGGCGATCCGCGGACCGAGATCATCACCTTTGCCGGGTCTTTCCATGGCCGCTCGACCGGGGCCATTGCGGCGGCGGGGTCGGAAAAGATGGTCAAGGGGTTTGGGCCCTTGATGCCGGGCTTCACGCATCTGGACTGGGCCGATCATGATGGCCTGCGCGCAGCCATTACCAGCAAAACCGCCGCCGTCATGATTGAACCGGTGCAAGGCGAGGGTGGTATCCGCCCGGTGCCTGACCAGTGCCTGAAAGGCCTGCGCGACTTGTGCGACAGTGTGGGTGCCCTGCTGATCTTTGACGAGGTGCAATGCGGCATGGGTCGCACGGGGCGCCTTTTTGCGCATGAATGGGCCGGCATCACGCCCGATATCATGATGGTCGCCAAGGGCATCGGCGGCGGCTTTCCCTTGGGCTGCGTGCTTGCCACGGAAGACGCGGCGTCGGGCATGACGGCGGGCACACATGGATCAACCTATGGCGGCAATCCCCTTGGCTGTGCCGTGGGTGCGACAGTGACCAGCATTGTCAGCGATGACGCCTTCCTTGCCGAGGTCAACCGCAAGGGCGCCCTGTTCCGCCAGGGGCTAGAGGCGCTGGTGGCAAGCCACCCCAAGGTCTTTGAATCCGTGCGCGGCATGGGCCTGATCCTTGGCCTCAAGATGCGCCTGCCCAATACCGATTTCGTCAAGGCGGGCTATGCGGCACAGGTCCTGACCATTGCCGCTGCCGATAACGTCATCCGCCTGCTGCCCGCGCTGAATATCGAGGACAGTGACATTGCCGAGGCCCTCACCCGCCTTGACCGCGCGGCAAGCCACATGACTGCCTGATCCCATTCATCTGTCCATAAATATCCCACGGGGGGCCCGGGGGGTGTGAAACCCCCCGGCCTTTGCCAAAGAGAGCCGCAATGAACCATTTTCTTGATATCCACACCACGCCCGCCAGCGAACTGCGCACCATGATCGACACGGCCCATGCGATGAAGGTTGCGCGCAACGGCCGCCCCAAGGGCACGCCTGATGATATGCAGCCTCTTGCAGGCCGCATGGTCGCCCTGATCTTTGAAAAGCCCTCCACCCGCACGCGCGTTTCCTTTGACGTGGGCGTGCGCCAGATGGGCGGGCAGACCATGGTGCTGTCGGGAAAGGAAATGCAGCTTGGCCACGGGGAAACCATTGCCGATACGGCGCGCGTGCTGTCACGCTATGTGGACCTGATCATGATCCGCACCTTTGAAGAGGCCACGCTGCAGGAAATGGCCGAACATGCGACGGTGCCTGTGATCAACGGGCTGACGAACCGCACACATCCCTGCCAGATCATGGCGGATGTGATGACTTATGAAGAACATCGTGGCCCCATCGCCGGGCGGCAGGTGGTCTGGGCGGGCGATGGCAATAATGTCTGCGCAAGCCTCATTCAGGCGGCGGGCCAGTTTGGCTTTGACTTCACCTTCAGCGGGCCGGAACCCCTTGACCCCGATCCTGCAGCCATCGCCTTTGCCCGCGCGCAGGGCAGCAACGTGCGCATCACGCGCGACCCGGCACTGGCGGTGCAGGGGGCTGATCTGGTGGTGACGGATACTTGGGTCAGCATGCATGACCCGGAAAGCGCCAAGGAACGCCGCCACAACCAGCTGCGCGGCTATCAGGTGAACGAGGCGCTGATGGCACAGGCCAAACCCGACGCGCTGTTCATGCATTGCCTGCCCGCGCATCGCAATGATGAGGTGACATCCGCCGTGATGGACGGCCCGCATTCGGTCGTGTTCGATGAGGCTGAAAACCGCCTGCACGCGCAGAAGGCGATCATGCGCTGGTGTCTGGGGCTGTAGGGTTGGGGTGCAGTACCACCCTCAACCCACCCGGTGTTTCAGCACCACGGGCAGCACCAGATCTTCTTCATCCAACAGATGCCGGTCCAGCAGGCTTGCAAATCCTGACAGATCATCGCTGAAGCGGCCCACACGGTCCCGCAGGGCCGCGGGTTTGGCCGCAAGCACGGCATTGGCCCCGGTGACAAAGCGGTCAATCAGGCCGTGCAGGGCATGATGATCGCCATCCAGCATGTCAAACCCGCGGGCAATGCGGGGTTCCAGCTGCGCAAGTTGCGGGAAATAGGCGTCATCCTCGATCTGGTGGTGGCCGATCAGATCACCCAGAAACCGCGAGCCAAGGCGCGATAGCCGCCCAGCATAAGCGTCAGAGGCCAGCTTGCCATCCAGCAGGCCCGCCGCATCATCCTGCAGCTGCCGCATCATGGCGCGAAAGCCAAGATGCCGCTCCAGCCAAAAGGCCGCCAGACCGTTGAAATCGGCATGTGAGGGCCAGCTGTCGCGGGGGTAGTCTGCAAGGATCAGGCGGAATTCATCCGGCAGGCCTGCGCGCGCGGCCAGTGTCAGGTCAGGCATGGGAACGGGTTTCGTCATGCGCGCACCCTGCCAGCCCGGCAGCCTGGCCACAAGTCCCCGCAAGCGCCATGCTTGCTTGACACGCCGCCGCGCAGGGCGGATCACATGCCACCGCCGCACAAAGGATACGAACATGTATGCACATATTATTCCGCCCATGGACCGCACGCTTGGCGCGCTGTCCGCAATCCTGACCAAGGCCGAGGCACATTGCGCCGCGCAGAACATCAAGCCCGAGGTGCTGCTGACCTTCCGGCTGTTCCCCGACATGTTCGATTTCACGCGCCAAGTGCAGCTTGCCTGTGATTTCGGTGCGCGCGCAGCGGCGCGGCTGGCGGGGGCCGATCCGCAATCCTTTTCGGATACCGAAACCACCTTTGCCGAATTGCAGGCGCGCATTGCTGCCGCGCGGGCCTATATGGCCAGCTTTGCGGCCAGCGCCTATGACGGGGCAGAGGCGCGCGATGTGACCATCAAGATGCGCGGGCAGGATGTGACGATGACAGGGCAGGCTTACCTGTCGACATACTCGCTGCCGCAGTTCCATTTCCACGCGACGACCGCCTACAACATCCTGCGCCATAACGGCTTGGCCATCGGCAAGCGCGACTACATGGGGGCAGCATAATCATGACCACTGCGCTTGTGGTCATCGACATGCAGATTGGCATGGCCGACCGGATTGCGGCAGGCCGCCTGCCTGTTGATGCGCAGGCGATGGACCGGATGGCCGCGCTGATCGCGCTGTTCCGGGCGCGCGGCCTGCCGGTGATCCATGTGCACCATGATGAACCGGGAACCCCCTTTGCAAAGGGTCTGCCATCGGGGGCGGCCATGCCCTGTGCGGCGCCCATGGCGGATGAGATGGTGTTTTACAAGCACCGCTCATCTGCCTTTGCGGGCACGGGGCTTGATGCGCATCTGCGCCACATCGGGGCGGGGCGGATTGTGCTGATCGGCGCTGTGGCGGCGTTCTGCGTGACATCGTCCACGCGGGCGGCGTCTGACCTTGGGTTCAAGGTCATTCTGCCGGGCGATGCGCTACTGGGCTTTGATCTGCCCGCGCATGATGGCGGGCGGATTGATGCGGCAACGGTGCACCGGGTGACGCTATCCCTGCTGGGCGCAGATTTCGCGCAGCTTGTGACGGCCGATCAGGTGGCAGGGGTGCTTTAGCGGCGTTCGGCGTGGCGCGCGCGGTTGGCCATGATGGCCACCACGCAAAGCAGCACGATCAGCCCGCCAAAGGTGCTGCGAAAGCCGAAATGCTCAGCCACATAGCCGATCGAAAAGGGGGCGACAAGAATGCCCGAGTAGCCGAGCATTGTGACAAAGGCGATGGCCGTGCCGGGGGCAAGGCCAGGGTAGTTTCCGGCCGCGGAAAAGATGACGGGGATCATGTTGGCGACGCCGATGCCGGCGAAGGCAAAGCCGGCAATGGCAAGAGGCGCGGTTGGTGCGACAAGGGCGCCAGCCAACCCGATGGCGGCAATGATGGCCGACCCGCGCAGGGTGCGCACCGCGCCAAAGCGGTTGCGCACGGCATCGCCTGCGAAGCGGATGGTGGCCATGGCGGCGGAAAAGAACGCGAAGGCAAGGGTCGATGTGGCCTGGGAGGCGCCCATTTCCTTTTGCAGGTAAATCGCAGCCCAATCCATGACGGCGCCTTCGGGAACCATGCTGAAAAGGGCAATCATGCCCAGCAGAATCAGCCCCAGATCGCGCGGGATCAGGGCATCATGCGGGGTGTCATCCGTGGCGGCTTTGCGGCTGTCGTCTTCGATGACATGTGGCATTGCCAGCATGATCAGCGTCAGGGTGATCGTGGCTGCGGCCAAGGCACCGGTCAGGGCGCCGTTCTGTGCCACGAGCCAGCCGATGGCACCTGCACCAAAAAAGCCGCCAAGGCTCCAGAACCCATGGAAAGATGACATGACGGCCCGGCCAAGGCGTGCCTCGACGGCAACGGCATTGGCGTTCATGGCAACATCCATGCTGCCAAGAAAGCCACCAAACAGCATCATGACCAATGCCAGCAGCGGCAGGTTCGGTGCAAGCACGATGATGGGCAGGCAGGGCACCAGCGCCAGCGCAAAGGCGCGGGCGACAGAGCGTGAGCCGAAGGTGGCAATTAGGCGGCCTGCGCCCAGCATCGCACCAACGGCACCAAGGCCAAAGAACAGGATCAGGATGCCAAGGGTGCTTTCGGTGATCTGATGGCGCGGCAGCAAGAGGGGGATCTGCGGGGCCCAGGCGCCGGTTGTCATGCCATTGGCAAAGAACAGGGCGGAAACGGCCCAGCGGCCACGAATGGCAGATTGCACAGCGAGGGTGGGTGTCACGAGGGGAAATCCTGCGTCATCAGGCTGCCTGCATATCCCTTGCCGGGCGCGGGCGAAAGCCCCGTATCTGTTGGGATCAGATGCGCGACCTTGCGTTGCGATCATGTGTCAGGCTGATGAAATTGCGCGGCAAGAGCCGCAAGCTTTTTGAGCGCCCTCTGGCCTGCGGCCAACCGGGCGCGTTGCTGGCGATCTGCACCATGACCTATCTGCGATGTCACCTTGCACAAATATCCGCGCCGCAAGCATGCCGCGGTGGTACCAAGCCCCACTTTGGCTGTGCATCCGTGGCAACGCCGCGCAAGGGGGCTCAATGCCCCCGCGGGTGGCAGCCCCCTTCAGGTGCCGCGCGGCTTGGCCCGCGTGGTGGGTTCCGCGACCGTGGGGTCTTCGGGCCAGGGATGGCGCGGGTAAGCCCCGCGCATGTCGCGGCGCACATCGGCATAGGACGTGGCCCAGAAGCCCGGCAGATCGCGCGTCACCTGCACCGGAGCCTGCGCGGGTGACAGCAGGGTCAGCCGCAAAGGCAGGCGGTGAAGGCCAACCGTGGGGTGGGTGGTGACACCGAACAGTTCCTGCAGGCGCAGGCTGATGCCGGGATCGTCACCATCATAGTCGATCGGCACGCGGCGGCCCAGCGGCGTTTCGAAATGCGCAGGTGCAAGCCGCTCAAGCTGTTGTGACTGCTCCCATGTCAGCAAGGCGCGCAGCGGTTCGGTCAGATCAAGCGCGCGCAGATCGGCGGTCGTGCGGCGCGTTGTCAGATGTGGCAGCAGCCAGTCAGCATCTGCCAGCAGGCCCGCGTCCGACACATCGGGCCATCCCTTGTCATCGGCAGCGGCAAGGCGGATGCGCGCACGCAGACGGGCCGCAGGGGGCGTCCATGGCAGGCCGATCTCGCGCAGGCCATCAAGGGCGGCCTGGGCCACGTCTTCGGGCGGGGCGTCCCAATGCTGGTCTGCCAGCACAAGCGCGCCAAGGCGTTCCTGCCGCCGCGCAAGCACGCGCCCGTCACGCCGCGACCATATGCACATGTCGTGCCAGGCAATCTGATCGGCATAAACCGCGCGCAGGTCTGCCTCGGTCAGGCTGACGGCTTGCCGCACCGTGGCCTCACGCGGGTCGCCGTCCGTGTCTGTCACCACGATCAGACGTGCGTTTGCAAGGGGGTCGGATGGAGCCATGGTCACGCCTTTGCCGCCTGACAGAACCCATCGCGGTGTATCGCCCTTGCGACGCAGGCCGATACGGTCAGGATAGGCGAGTGCGGCCATCTGAGCCGTGGAATGGTCTTTGGCCATGGGCAGATCACGTGCCAGACGGCCGGCCTCGGCCCGAATGCGGGTCAGCGTGGCCTGATGCACTTCGGCGCTGTGGTCGCGGGCAAAGCGCGCAGGGTCACGGAGGGCGGACAGGCGCAGCATCAGATCAACCGGGGCATTGCGAAGCGGGTCACGCTCGGCCAGCAGGGCAGCTAGGGGCGCAGCCCCGGCCCCGGCGGTTTGCAACATGTGGCCAAGGCGCGGGTGCAGGGGCAGTGCTGCAAGCGCGCGGCCATGCGGCGTAAGCCGCGTACCATCCAGCGCGCCAAGGGCCGCCAACAAGGCACGTGCTTCGGCCAGGGCCGGGGCGGATGGGGGTGTCAGGAATGGCAGATCATCCGCCCCCCAAAGCGCCAGTTCAAGGGCAAGCCCGGTCAGATCGGCCGCCATGATTTCGGGCGAGGGAAAGGCTGCAAGCGCGCCTTCCTCGCCCTTGGTCCACAGCCGGTAGCAGGTACCGGGGGCCACACGCCCGGCCCGTCCGCGGCGTTGTTCCGCCTCGGCCTTGGTGACGCGTTCGGTGACAAGGCGGCTCATCCCCGATGCCGGATCAAACCGGGCGCGGCGGGCGCGGCCTGCATCCACCACCACGCGGATATCGGGAATGGTAAGCGAGGTTTCGGCAATCGAGGTGGCCAGGACGATCTTGCGCCGGGGGCTGGGGGCAAGGGCTGCGCGTTGGGCGTCAAACGGCATGGCGCCAAACAGCGGGCGGATATCGCAGGGCAGATCAGACAGGGCGGCGGCAACGCGGTTGATTTCGGCCTCGCCGGGCAGAAAGACCAGCACGCCACCGGTGGTTTCAGCCACGGCCTGCCGTACCAACCCGGCCACAGCCCCGTCAAGGCGCATGGTAGGGGGCGTGGGGCGGGGCAGCCAGCGCGTTTCAACCGGAAAGGCGCGCCCTTCCGATGTGACAAGCTCTGCCCCCATCAGGGCGGCAACCGGGCCTGCATCCAGTGTGGCCGACATGACGATCAGTGCAAGGTCAGGGCGCAGGGCCGCGCGGATTTCCAGTGCCAGTGCAAGGCCCAGATCAGCCTGCAGGCTGCGTTCGTGAAATTCGTCAAAGATGACGCAGCCCACACCCGGCAATTCGGGGTCCGACTGGATCATCCGCGTCAGGATGCCTTCGGTCACCACTTCGATCCGCGTGGCCGGGCCAACACGCGCTTCGCCGCGCATGCGGTAGCCCACGGTCTGGCCCACGGGTTCGCCCAGTGTTTCGGCCATGCGCTCGGCCGCGCCGCGCGCAGCAAGGCGGCGGGGTTCAAGCATGAGAATGCGCCCGGCGATCAGCCCTGCGGCCAACAGATCAAGCGGCACGCGGGTGGTTTTCCCGGCGCCGGGGGGGGCTTGCAGCACGCATTGCCCGCGGGCGGCGATGGCGGCGCGCAGGGCAGGAAGGGCATCATCAATCGGCAGGGCGGCAGTCATGGCAGGCTTATCGCGCGAAAGCTGGGCAAGGTGCAACGGTGCCGGGCTTTGACGGCGCGGTGTGTTGGCCCTAAAGCGGGGGCATGGATGCGACAGCAGAGTTGAATGGCCCGGCAGACCTGCAGGCGCTTTGCGCCGCAGATGGCGATCTGCGCACAGATTGGCTTTACACCCCGATCGGCGGTCTGGTGGCCGTGTCGGACGGGCGTGGTCTGCATTTGCTGGAATTTCCACGCCTCGCCCGCCTGCAGGCGGCCTTTGCGCGGTTGCCAGCCTGCGCGGTGGGGCGCACGGATACAAGCCGCGCGCTGCAAGATCAGTTGACAGCCTATTTTGCAGGCCGTCTGGCGCGGTTTGATCTGCCATTGGCCTTGCCACAGGCCACGGGCTTTACCCGCAAGGTCTGGGATGCAGTGCAGGCTGTGCCCTATGGCACAACGGTTGCATATGGCGATCTGGCGCAAGGCATGGGGCAGCCGCAGGCTGCGCGGGCGGTGGGCCGGGCCAATGGGGCCAATCCGATTGCCATTGTGGTGCCTTGTCACCGGATCACCGGGGCGCGGGGGGCCTTGACGGGCTATGCAGGCGGGCTTTGGCGCAAGGAGTGGTTGCTGGCACATGAGGCGCGGGGCCTGCGCGATGCCGAGGGCTGATCGGCGGGCGAAGGGTCCGCCAGCACGGGATCAGCGCAGAAAGATCAAGGCCAGCCCGACCACTGTCAGCAATGCACCCGTCCAGGACAGCCAGCTTGGCCGTTGCCCTGTTCGCAGCCACAACAGGGGCAGGATGATCACGGGCGACGTGGCCGACAAGGTGGCAACAATGCCTGTCTCAGGCCCCTGCAAGGCATAAAGGAACAGTGTCATGCCAAGGGCAAGCCCGATCAGGGCTGTGGCCAGGGTCAGAACCAGAACGCCGGGCGTTATCGGGGACGGGCGACGCGGAGCAAGGGGCGTTGTGACCAACAGCGCCATCATCGCACCCGATGCCCCGACCCTGATCAGTGACGCAAGATAGGGGTCAAGTCCGCCTGCCATGACGGGCCGGGCAATCAGCGATCCGACGGCCTGCCCAAGGGCGGCACCCAAACCGAACAATACCCCTGTCAGCAACGCGCCTGTCAGCGATTCGAAGCGGTGGGCATCGGCCCTTGGGCGCCCCAGCACCGCAAGGGCCACGCCAAAGGCCGCGAGGCCAATGCCAAAGGCGGCTTGCAGCGACAGCACCTCGCCCAGCAGGGCCCAGCCTAGGATGGCCGCCATGGGCGCGTTCAGTGCAAAGATGGCCCCCGCGCGCCGCGGCCCCAAACGCCCGACGGCGGCAAAGTTCAGCGTGTCGCCCAGCAGAATGCCCAGCAACCCGGACAGTGCAAGCACGCCAAGCTGGGCGGGCGGCACGTTCTGCGCGGCCCCGGTTGCCAACACGATTGCGGCCAACAGCATGGCCACAAAGATTTGCCGGATCAGGTTGAACCAGAATGGCCCCAGTGCGCGAATTGCATCCGATGCGAACAGGCCCGTTGTCGCCCAGCATGTGGCCGTGCCCAAAGCGGCAAGTTCGTGCAAGGGCAAGGTGGCGGGCAAGGCGAAGGTCATGCAAAATCCTTTGGTACAGCACAGATAACGATTTGCGCCGGCACTACAATGCGCGGCTTTTATGGGGTTTAGCCTGTCGTGAGGCAGGGATGGTTTGTTCATGGTCGAACCATGGATCATGTCTTTTCCCCCAATGTTGCACCGCTTGCAGCCATGTTGGGTGACCCGGCCCTTGCTGCCATGGGTCAGGCGCTGATGGGCGGGCGCACGGGCGCTGACTGTTTCGGAATTGGGTGCTGTGGCCGGGCTGACCAAGGCGACCGCTTCCGCACAACTGACACAGCGCAAGGTTGCGGGTCTGCTGGTGGCGCGCAAAGCGGGGCGGCACACGTACCGGGCCATGGCCAGGTTTAAGGTTGCAGGTCTGATCGAGGCGTTGATGGGGCGGCGGTGGCTTGTCAGGGGTAGGCCCGGATCACGTAAAGCCGCTGCAGACCGTGCCACGCGACCCGGCCATGGGTCATTCGCGGTTGTGCCATGACCACCTTGCCGGAACGTTGGGGGTGAAGGTGTTTGATCAACTGGCCGCCAGCAACGATCTGGCGCAGAGGCCTGTGGGGTTTGCTCTGGCAGCAAAGGGTCAGGCGTTTCTCGCCAGTCTGGCAGTGGAACTGGCGTCGGCGCGCAAGGCACGTGCTCTGCTATGCCATGCCTGTCTGGACCGGAGCGCGCGTCGGTTGCATCTGGGCGGGCCATTGGGCCGGGTGATTCTGGCTGCGTTCGAAACGCAAGCTTGGCTGATCCGGCACAAGCTGCACCGCGCCTTGGCGGTGACGCCCAAGGGCCTGCGTGGATTTGCGCAGGTTTTTCCTCTGCATTCCACAGCAACACCGCTTGACCTTGCCCGCGATTGTCCCTAAACGGCGGCATCGAATTTCGGCCAGTGCTGCTTTGGCAGCGCGTTAGCCCATTGACCAAAGCAAGGATGACACCATGTCGCGCGTCTGCGAACTTACGGGCAAGGGCCCGATGTCTGGCAACACTGTCAGCCATGCCAACAACAAAACCCGCCGCCGGTTTCTGCCGAACCTGAACGAAGTCACGCTGATTTCGGACGTGTTGGGTCAGGCATTCCAGCTGCGTATTTCGGCTGCCGCCCTGCGCACGGTTGACCATCGTGGCGGTCTGGATGCCTTCCTGGCAAAGGCCAAGGACGAAGACCTGTCGGTCGACGCGCAGCGCATCAAGAAAGAAATCGCCAAGGCAAGCGCAGCTGCCTGATTGGGTGGCTGATCCGGTTTGGGGCCCTGTCTTCATGGCGAAGGCGGGGCCTTTCTCGTTTCGGGCCTTTCTTCAGGCGGCGATGGGCCCGTATTGGCAGCGACTGGCCAATGGGCTATGATCCGGCCCATGCGCGTATTTGCCAGGATGTTCCACAACTGCCTTGTGCTGGTTCTTGTGCTGGCCATGGCGCAGGTGACACCGGCGCGCGGGCAGGCTGGCACAATCGCGACTTGGGTCGAGCTTTGCGTCGGCGATGATGTTCTGACAATTGCGGTTGATGCGCAGGGCCAGCCCGTTCAGGGGCAGCCCGATCGCGGGCATCTGCACTGCCCTGATTGCATCATGGCAGGCGTGGCGCTGGTTTCGACAGGCCCGGTGATTGCAGCCCCGATGCAATGGGCTGTGGCGGACCTGCAGTCGGATGCCACGCGGTTCAACCACCGGCTTGTGATGCTGGCTGCGGCGGCAAGGGGCCCGCCTGTGTTTGTGTGATCACGCTTTTTTCTGATCTTGCACAAGGATATAGCCATGCAGTTCCAAACTCTTGCCGTCGCCCTGGCGGTTGCCTTCGGTCTTTCGACCATAGCCTTGCAAGCCCATGCCCATGACGGTGTGGCCATTGTTGACCCTTACTTGCGAACGACTGGCGGTGCGGGTTCCAACGCGGCGGCCTTTATGGTGCTGGAGAACCATGTCAACCGTAATGACCGCCTGATTGCCGCAGCATCAGACGTGGCCGAGCATGTTGCACTACATACGCATGACCTTAATGCCGAAGGCCTGATGCAGATGCTGCCGGTCGAGGATGGTTTTGCCATTCCGCCACTTGGGCAGCACGCCCTTGCACGCGGCGGGGATCATATCATGCTGATGGGCCTGACGCGCGATCTGGCAGATGGTGACATGGTCACGCTGACCCTGACATTTGCGGCGTCGGGCGAGGTGGTGGTCGAAGTGCCGGTTGATAACGCGCGGACAGGTGCAACTGAAGGGCACGGCACTATGGGCCATGGTGCTGCACATGCGGATACGCGCCCGCCTTTGCCGGGGGCGGCCCTGCGTGTGAAAGGGGCATATGCGCTTGTCACGTCGGCCAATGCACCCAGTGCGGCGGTGTTTCTTGACGTTGTCAATATGGCTGCGACTGAGGACAGGTTGATCGCAGTCCAGACCGAAATTGCCGAAAGGGCCGAGTTGCATACACATGCGATGACTGAAGAAGGCCTGATGCAGATGTTGCCGGTCGAGGGTGGTATCGCCATTCCGGCTGGTGGTACCCATGCGCTTGCGCGTGGGGGTGATCATGTCATGCTGATGGGCTTGACCCGGCCCATGCCGCAGGGGGAGCAGTTTGCGTTGACGCTGACGTTTGAAAAGGCCGGCAAGGTTGTGGTGATCGTGCCGGTACAAAGTGCGGGTGCTGCTGTCCAAGGCGCTGGCCATTCAGGACATGGCGCTGCGGCGACGGTCAAGGAATGACGCCGTTTCACACCATACCCGGCGCGCTTGACCCGGATGCTTGCGCGCAAGCGGTGGCTCTGGCCCAAGGTGCGGGGTTGCGGGCCGGGCGGCTGGTCGGACAAGTGGCATCAGACCTGCGCAGGGCTGATCTTGCCTGGGTCGATGATCTGCCGGGGGCGGGCTGGATCATGGACCGGATGGTAAAGGTGGTGGCCGAGGCCAACCGTGCCGCCTTTGATTTCGCCTTGGATGACTTTGCCGAAAGCGCACAGATCGCGCGCTACGGGGCTGAAGGGCAAGGCCATTTTGACTGGCATTCCGATATCGGCTCCGGCGCACTGGCGGCGCGGCGCAAGCTGACCATTGTTGTACAACTGTCTGATCCTGAAAGCTATTCTGGCGGGCAGCTTGAACTGCGGCCCGACAGCAATATCCGGCTGGCGGATCAGGCACAGGGTACGGCCACTGTCTTTCCCAGCTTTGTGCTGCACCGTGTAACCCCTGTTACAGCCGGGGTGCGCTGGTCGCTGACGCTGTGGGCGCATGGACCGGCGTTTCGCTGACCCTGCAGCGAAACGCCTGTGGTTCACTTGCGGCTGATGTTTGCGCGGGGTCGCGCGAAGACAGCCTGCAAAGGCTGGATGAGCGCACGCCGGTTACGGGCCGCGCGCGCATCTGATGATCGCGTCGCAGTCTAGGCTCGTCCTGTCAGGGTGGCACCTTGATCTGTGGCTATCGTGCTTGCTTTGGTGAGCGGCGCACAGGCCAACACCAGCCAATCAGCAAAAGCCGTCAATGGTGGCGTGGTGCCCCGATGTTCGGGCCAGACCAGCCAGTAGCTGCCTCTGCCCGGCACGGGGGCGCCAAACGCCGCGACCAGCCGCCCTTCGTTCAGTGCAGGGCCTGCCAGGAATACCGGCAGCAGTGCCACGCCCACCCCGTGTATGGCCGCCTGCATGACCGTGGCGAACTGGTCAAACACCATACCACGCGGCGGCGTGCCTGCCTGCCCATGATGGGCAAACCAGGCCTGCCATTCCTCGGGGCGCGATTCCAGTTGCAGCAGCGGCAGCGCCAGCAGATCGGCCGCCGTGGCGACCGGGTGGGCAGCAAGAAAGGACGGGCTGCATACGGCCACCACCCGCTCGTCAAACAACCGCCGGTGCACGGCCCCCGGCCAGTCTGGCCTGCCATAGTGAATGGCCGCATCATGGCCCGACTCGGCAAAGTCAAACGGGCGCAACTGCGTGCCAAGGTTCAGCGTGACGCCGGGATGCAGCCCCAGAAACGCTGGCAAGCGCGGGGCCAGCCAATGCGCCCCGAACGTTGGCAGAATGGCAAGCGACAGCGCGCCACCGCCCGGAGAGGCCGATAAGCGCAGCGATGAGGCCCCGATGATATCCATCGCGCGGCGCAGATCGCGTGCATAAGCAAGGGCCGCATCGGTGGCACGCAGGCGGCCATGGCCGCGCAGAAACAGCGTGACGCCAAGCTGCGCCTCAAGGTTCTGCACAAGGCGGCTGATCGTGCCTTGCGACAGGTCCAGCTCCCTTGCAGCGGCTTGTGTGCTGCCGGTGCGGGCCACGGCCTCGAACGCGGTCAACAGGGAGAGTGAGGGAAGATAGCGGCGGGGCAGGGCCATGGTATGTATTCCATGCATATAATGATGGATGAATAGTGTTGTTCTGCGTGCGCGCAAAGCGCTATCCATGCGCGCAGGGCATATCTTTTGCACGGCTTGGCCTTTGGTCCTTGTGCTGGCAGGATGCGCCGGATCAGGCAAAGGATCACTGCCCCCATGGACCGCGCTGACATCGTGCATGACAACCTGCGCAGACGGGCAGCGGCTGGCGATTTCCCGGCAGGACAGGCACCGGCCGGGCCATTGCTGGCCGATCCGGCGCTGGCGGTTTCCCTGTTCCGTACGGCATGCCTGACGCGCGCGCTGGATCGCACAAGCCGGGCGATGCAGCGGGCGGGGCAGGGGTTCTACACGATCGGCTCTTCGGGGCATGAGGGGATGGGGGCGGTGGCGGCGGCCTTGCGGCCCACGGATATGGCCTTTCTGCATTACCGCGATGCGGCCTTTCAGATTGCCCGCAGTGCGCAGGTGCCGGGTGAGACGGCGCTGTGGGACATGCTGTTGTCCTTTGCGGCCAGCAGCGAAGACCCGATTTCGGGCGGGCGTCACAAGGTGCTGGGGTCCGCTGCGCTGATGATCCCGCCGCAGACCAGCACGATTGCCAGCCACTTACCCAAGGCGGTAGGCGCGGCCTACAGCATTGGTGCTGCGCGCCGGATGCGGCCTGAACATGCCATCCTGCCGGATGACGGGCTGGTGATGTGCAGCTTTGGCGATGCCAGCTTGAACCATTCGACAGCGCAAGGGGCGATCAATACGGCGGGCTGGACGGCGTATCAGGGCATCCCCTTGCCCTTGTTGTTTGTTTGCGAGGATAACGGCATCGGCATTTCCACCAAGACACCGCAGGGCTGGGTGGCGGCAAACCTGACGGCGCGTCCGGGCTTGCGCTACTTTGCGGCGGATGGGCTGGATCTCTATGATGCTTACCGCGTGGCGGTTGAGGCGGCTGATTTCGTGCGCACGCGGCGCAAGCCAGCGGTGCTGCACATCCGCACGATCCGCCTTTACGGCCATGCCGGGGCCGATGTGCCGACCACCTATCTGAGCCGTGAGGAAGTTGAGGCGGAAGAGGCGCAAGACCCGCTGTTGCACGCGATGCGCCTTCTGGATCAGGCAGGCGTCTTGGCCCCGGCACAGGCGCTGGGCATTTATGACGAAACACTGGCACGGGTGGCGCGGGTGGCGGATCAGGCGATCACGCGGCCACGGCTGCGCACGGCGGCAGATGTGATGGCCAGCCTGATCCCGCCGGCGCGCCAAAACCGCCCGACGAATGGGCCTTCGGCCGAGGCGCGCGCACAGGTGTTCGGGACGGACCTGAAGGCGATGGATGATCCGCAACCGATGAGCCGCATCATCAACTGGGCGCTGACCGACCTGATGCTGACGCACCCTGAAATCGTGATGATGGGCGAAGATGTGGGGCGCAAGGGTGGCGTCTATGGTGTGACGCAAAAGCTGACCGCGCGCTTTGGCGCGCATCGGATGATTGACACGCTTTTGGATGAGCAAAGCATCCTTGGCCTTGCGATCGGCATGGCGCAGAACGGCTTTGTGCCGATGCCGGAGATTCAGTTCCTGGCCTATCTGCACAATGCTGAAGACCAGTTACGGGGCGAGGCGGCGACCTTGCCCTTCTTCAGCAATGGCCAGTTCACCAACCCGATGGTGCTGCGCATTGCAGGGCTTGGCTACCAAAAGGGCTTTGGCGGGCATTTCCACAATGACAACTCGCTTGCCGTGATCCGCGATATTCCGGGGGTCATTCTGGCGGTGCCCTCCAACGGCGCGGATGCGGCGATGATGCTGCGCGAATGCGTGCGGCTGGCGCGCGAAGAACAGCGCGTCGTGGTGTTTCTGGAACCCATCGCGCTTTATCCGGCGCGCGATCTGCATGCCGATAAGGACGGTGCATGGATGACGCATTATCCGGCACCTGATCGGGTGATTGCCTTCGGGCAGGTGGGGGTGACGGGCGCGGGCACGGACCTTGCCATCGTGACCTATGGCAACGGGCATTACCTGACGCATCAGGCCCTGCCGCAGATTGCGGCGGCGGGGGTGGCGGCACGGGTGATTGACCTGCGCTGGCTTTCGCCCTTGCCAGTGGAAAGCCTGCTGGCGGCGCTGCAGGCGTGCCGCCGCGTGCTGATCGTGGATGAATGCAGGCGGTCGGGCGGGCCAGCGGAAGGGTTGATGGCGCTGATGGCCGAGCATGGCATTGCCGCCTCCCGCGTCGTGTCAGAGGACAGCTTCATTGCGACGGGGCCTGCCTATGCGGCCACGATGCCAAGCGTTGCCAGCATTGTGGCGGGGGCTTTGGCATGAAAACGGCGGTGGTTATCTGCCCCGGTCGCGGCACCTATAACGCCGCCGAGGTGGGCACGCTGGCGCGCCATGGCGATGCGGGGCTGATCGCGGGTTTTGATGCAGCGCGCGTGGCAGCGGGGCAGGAAACGCTGACAGCGCTTGATGCGGGCCCGTTTCAACCGGGCCGCCATACGCGCGGCGATAACGCAAGCGGGCTGATCTATGCGGCCAGCCTGTCGGATTTTCGCGCGCTTCAGGGCGTGCAAGTGGTTGCCGTCACTGGCAATTCCATGGGCTGGTACACGACGCTGGCCTGCGCGGGCGCGCTGACTGCCGATGCGGGGTTCAACGTGGTGAACACAATGGGCACGCTGATGCACCAGATGGGCACGGGCGGGCAGGTGATTTACCCGGTGACGGGCGATGACTGGGTGCCCGATGCCACAAGGCGCGCGCAGGTGATGGGCTGGGCGGCGGAACATGGGCTGGCCCTGTCAATTGACCTTGGTGGGATGCTGGTGCTGGCTGGCGCGGATGCGGCGCTGACCGCCTTTACCAAAGCCGTGCCCGCGCAAGGGCAGTTCCCCCTGCGCCTGCCCAATCATGCGGCCTTTCATACGCAGGACATGGCCCCGGTCGCCACAGCCGGGCAGGCCCGCCTTGCGCGTGGCCTGTTCACGCAGCCCACCCTGCCGATGATCGACGGACGCGGGGCCATCTGGTGGCCAGGGGCCACGCGGACGGACGCGCTGTATGACTACACGCTGGGGCATCAGGTAACAGAACCCTACAACCTTGCCCGCGCCATCCGCACCGCTGCCCTTGAATTCGCGCCTGACCTGTTCATCATCCCCGGCCCCGGCACCACCTTGGGCGGGTCCGTCGCGCAAGCCCTGATCGCCTTGGGCTGGCAGGGCTTGCGTTCCAAGGCCGATTTCCAGATACGCCAACAATCCGCGCCCCTGATCCTGTCCATGGGACTGGCCGATCAGCGCCGCCTCGCCACAGGAGAACCCACATGACCCACGCTGAAACCCTTGCCGCCGCTGGCCTTTCGGGCGCTGACATCACGGGCGGCAGCCTGCCTGTGCGGTCACCCATTGACGGGGCCATTGTGGCGCATGTGCATGAAACCTCCCTTACCGACATGCCAGCCGTGATTGCCCGCGCGCAATCGGCGTTCAAGGCTTGGCGCGATGTGCCCGCCCCGCGCCGGGGTGAACTGGTGCGATTGCTGGGCGAAGAACTGCGTGCGGCCAAGGATGCGCTGGGGGCGCTGGTGACGCTGGAGGCTGGCAAGATCACATCCGAAGGCCTAGGTGAAGTGCAGGAAATGATTGATATTTGTGACTTTGCTGTCGGACTGTCACGCCAGATTTACGGGCTGACGATTGCATCCGAACGCCCCGGCCACCGGATGATGGAAAGCTGGCACCCGATGGGGCCTTGTGCGGTGATTTCGGCCTTCAACTTTCCCGTGGCCGTCTGGTCATGGAACGCGGCCCTTGCGCTTGTGACTGGCAACCCGGTGATCTGGAAGCCGTCCGAGAAAACGCCGCTGACGGCCATGGCCAGCATGAAAATCATGGAGCGGGCCCTGGCACGCTTTGGTGATGCGCCCGAAGGGTTGGTGCAACTGGTGATCGGTGGTGCGGCCATTGGTGAGGCGCTGGTGAATTCGCGTGATATTCCCGTGGTTTCCGCTACGGGCTCTACCCGCATGGGGGCGATCGTCGGGCCAAAGGTGGCGGCGCGGTTTGGGCGGTCGATCCTGGAGCTGGGCGGCAATAACGCGATGATCGTGGCCCCATCTGCCGATATGGACATGGCGGTGCGGGCCATTGTGTTTTCGGCGGTGGGCACGGCGGGGCAGCGTTGCACCACGCTGCGGCGGCTGATTGCACATCATTCGATCAAGGATGCGCTGGTGGCCAAACTGGTGAAAGCCTATGCCAGCCTGCCGATTGGCGATCCGCGCGTGGCGGGCACGTTGATTGGCCCCTTGGTCGATCATGCCGCGCGTGACCGGATGCTGGCGGCACTTGATGCGGCCCGCGCCGAGGGGGGCGTGGTGCATGGCGGTGCGCCGGTGACGGCGGGTGTGCCGGAAGGCGGGGCTTACGCGGCACCCGCACTGGTCGAGATGCCAGCGCAGACCGATGTGGTGAAAACCGAAACCTTCGCGCCGATCCTGTACGTGCTGGGGTATGAGACACTGGATGAGGCGATCCATCTGCAGAATGATGTGCCGCAGGGGCTATCCTCTTGTATCTTCACGCTGAACATGCGCGAGGCGGGGGCGTTTCTGGGAACGGCGGGGTCGGACTGCGGCATTGCCAATATCAATATCGGGCCTTCGGGGGCCGAGATCGGCGGGGCCTTTGGTGGGGAAAAGGAAACCGGCGGTGGGCGCGAAAGCGGGTCTGATGCGTGGAAAGGTTACATGCGCAGGCAGACCAATACCGTCAATTACTCGGCACAGCTTCCCCTCGCGCAGGGTGTGAAGTTCGACTTTTAACCTTTTGTTAACTGAAAACTATCTGATTGAACCGTCCGCTTGCGTGGGCGGTTTTTTTCATTTTCCGCGCTGCCGTTTTCATCCGGCGATATGGCGCATGATACGCACAAAATGCCCAAGATTTGGTTAAGAATTCAGCAACCTGCCGCAACATTCCGGCCCTGATTCCCGACAAGATGCGGGAAACGCATGGGGAGGCATCATGTCATTCAACAAAATCGCAGTTCTGGGTCTGGGCAAGGTCGGGCATCTGGCGGCAGAGATGCTGGTCGGGGCGGGGTTTGCCGTGACCGGCATTGATGCGCGCGCGGTGCAGGCGGAATTTGCCACACAGGCAGTTGATCTGACTGATCCTGCCGCCATCCGGGCTGCATTGCAGGGGCAAGAGGCGGTGCTGTCCTGCCTGCCCTATCATTTGAATATCGGGGTTTCGACAATCGCGCATGATCTGGGCCTGCATTACTTTGATCTGACGGAAGACGTGCCCACCACCCGGCATATCCGCGAATTGGCCAAGACTTCCAAAGGCTTGATGGCGCCGCAATGCGGGCTTGCCCCCGGTTTTGTGGGTATTGTCGGTGCGCATCTGGCCGAGCAGTTTGATCGGATCCGGTCGATCAAACTGCGCGTGGGGGCGCTGCCGCAGAACCCGACGGGCCTGCTGGGATATGCTTTCAACTGGTCGCCGGAAGGCGTGGTGAATGAATATCTGAACGATTGCGAGGTGATCGAAGAGGGGGTGCTGAAGACGGTCTCGGCGATGGAGTGGACCGAGACGATTTACATCGACGGGATGCAGCTGGAGGCCTTCACCACCAGCGGGGGCTTGGGCACGATGTGCGAGACATATGCCGATCGGATTGCAAATCTGGACTATAAAACAATGCGTTATCCGGGGCATGTGGCGCTGATGAACTTTTTCTTCCACGAGCTTCTGATGCGTGAAAACCGCACGGAAGCAGGGCGCATTCTGACGAATGCCAAACCGCCGGTGGATGCGGATGTGGTTTATGTGCATGTGGCGGCTGAAGGCTGGACGGATAATGCGCTGCGGCGGCGTGAATTTGTGCGGGCCTATTATCCGCTGGAAATTGCAGGGAAAAGCCGTACAGCGATTGCCTGGACAACCAGCGCCTCTGTGGTGGCGGTGATTGAAATGGTGCGGGCGGGGGCCTTGCCGCGCCAAGGGTTCCTGAAACAGGAATCCATTCCGCTGGAACCGTTTCTGGCCACGCAGACGGGCAATTATTATCAGATCGGGTATCGCAGCCGGCATGGCTGAGGGGGCGGAAAACGCTGTCTTGAACGCGTCTTGCTTGCGTCTTCTTTCCGTCTCTACGCGCGTAGGGATGCCCCCTTGCGCAACACCCCGCAAAATGGCCAGATCAGGGCCATGACAGATGATACCCGCCTGCGCCTGCGTATCCTGTTCGGCTCCAACGCAATGCTGGGGCCGGGCAAGGCTGATCTGCTGGATCACATCCGGGAAACGGGGTCGATCACGGCGGCGGGTGCTGCGATGGGGATGAGCTACAAACGCGCTTGGGGGCTGGTGGAAACGCTGAACGCAACGTTCCGCGAGCCGGTTGTGGTGACGGCGCGGGGCGGGGCCAAGGGCGGGGGCGCGCAGTTGACGGAAACGGGGCTGGCGGTGCTGGCGCATTACCGCAAGATCGAGGCGCGGCTGCGCGAAGGGTCAGAGGCGGACCTTGCGGTGTTGCGAGGGCTTTTGGCGGATATGTCTGATCAGAAATAACGCTTGAGCGCTGCGTGGGCTGGGATATGTTTGGCGGAACATATCGGAGCCTTGATGCGCGCGCTGATCCTTGCCCTTTTGTTGCCCCTTCCGGCCATGGCCGATGATGTGACGGTGTTTGCAGCGGCAAGCCTGAAATCGGCGTTGGACCCGATAGCGGCTGCTTGGGGCGCTGAGACGGGGCATGAGGTGGTGGTCAGCTATGGCAGCACGGCGACGCTGGCCAAGCAGATTGTGGCGGGGGCACCGGCGGACATTTTCATTGCGGCGTCAGAGGCGTGGATGGATGAGGTGGTTGCGGCAGGGGTGATGGCGGCGGGCGCGCCTGTTGATCTGTTAGGCAATACGCTGGTGCTGGTGGGGGCGAAGGGGGCAGGGGCGGTTGATCTGGCGGGCCTTCCAGTGCTGCTGGGCGATGGAAAGCTGTCGATGGCCTTTGTAGATGCGGTGCCAGCGGGGCAGTACGGCAAAGCGGCGCTGGAACATCTGGGCCTGTGGGGGGCGGTTGAGGGGCAGGTGGTGCAGTCTGACAATGTCAGGGTGGCGCTGGCCTTTGTGGCGCGGGGCGAGGCGGCCTATGGGGTGGTTTACGGGTCTGACGCGGTGGCGGAACCGGGGGTGACGGTGGTGGCGAGCTTTCCGACAGGCAGCCATGCGCCGATCACTTACCCGGCGGGGCTGACGGCGCAGGCAGGGGATGCGGCGGGGGCGTTTCTGGCGGCCTTGCAGGAACCGGCGGCGGATGCGGTGTTCGTGCAGAATGGATTTGAGCTGAAGTGAACGATTGGCTGACCCAGGCGGAATGGACGGCGCTGGCCTTGTCAGTGAAGGTGGCGTTCTGGGCAACGCTGTGCAGCCTGCCGTTGGGCCTGTTGGTGGGGCATGCGCTGGCGCGGTGGGATTTTCCGGGCAAGGGGCTGCTGAACGGGTTGGTTTTGCTGCCACTGATTTTGCCGCCGGTGGTGACGGGTTATTTGCTGCTGGTGACATTCGGGCGCAATGGGGTGGTGGGCGGCTGGCTGTATCAGGTGACGGGCTTCACCTTTGCGTTTCAGTGGATGGGGGCGGCGCTGGCGGCGGGGGTGATGGCCTTTCCGCTGATGGTGCGGGCGATACGGTTGTCAATCGAGGCGGTGGATACGCGGCTGGAAGATGCGGCGGGCACGCTGGGGGCCTCGCCGCGTTGGGT
>JBJOQW010000023.1:0-5162 GCA_046049665.1 Pseudomonadota bacterium
CCGGGTGTCCGATGCCTGCAAAGGCCAGCACGCGGCTGTCTGCCCAATCCATGCCCATGGCCAAAGGGTGCAACACCGCCTGCACATGCGGCACGCTGATGGCGTGGCCCCATGTCAAGCGAAACCGGTCTTGCGCGGCAGAATCGCCGATCGACAAAAGAACTGTCGCGCGCGCCAACCCTTTTGCCACGGGTTCACGCAATGGTCCCGCAGGCAAGCACAGCCCGTTGCCAAACCCGATCGTCGCGTCCACCACGACAATGCTGGCTGTCTTGGCCACTGAAGGGTTCTGGAACCCATCGTCCAGCAATATGACATGCGCGCCGGCTGCCTCGGCGGCGCGCACGCCTGCGGCCCTGTCATGGGCCACCCAGACCGGCACGAACGCAGCCAGCAGCAAGGGCTCATCGCCGATATCGGCTGCGGAATGCCGCGTCGCATCTACCTGAACCGGTCCGGCAAGCGTGCCGCCATACCCGCGCGAAATGATGTGCACCGCCAGACCGCGCGCGACCCACCGTTGCGCAAGCGCAATGGCTGTTGGCGTTTTGCCCGTGCCCCCTGCGTTCAGATTGCCAATGCAGATGACCGGCACCTTTGCCTGATAGCCAGCCCTTCGCAGTCGACGCGCCGTGGCTGCGGCATAGATCATGCCGATCGGCTGCAACAGGCGCGCCAACAGGCCGGGTGCATCGGGGGGGGTGAACCAATAGGCCGGTGGACGCATCAAGCCGCCCCGTCCATGATTTGCCTGATGGTATGCATGACACGCGCTGTTGCTTCGGCTCCGTCGCTTGTCACGGCCCATGCCGCTTGCGCCAATCGTGCCGCACGGTCAGGCGAAAGCAACTCACCCACGGCGTCGGCCAGATCACCGGCCGATCCCACTGCGCGTGCAGCACGCGCTGCGCCAAACCGGCCAAAAAGCGCCCCGAACGGGCCTGAGCGCGGCCCATACAGGATGGCTGACCCCAGTGCCGCAGGCTCAAGCGGGCTGCGCAGGCAACCCTGCCCTGAAAGGCTGCCACCCAGAAAGGTAATTGGCGCAAGCCGATACCAAAGGCCGTAATCTTCGGTGCCCTCTGCCAGATAGACATCGACATCCTGATGCGGTTCTTCATCCCGGCTGCGGCGGGCGACGACCCAGCCTTCGGTCTGGTCAAGCTGTTCTGCCAGAATGTCGGCACGCGCGGCATCTTCCGGGGCCAGAATCAACATTGACCGGTGGGCGTGGCTTTGCACATTGCGGTGCGCTGCGATAACCGCGGCCTCTTCTGCCTGCGGCAGGCAAGCCGCGAGCCAGACCGGGCGCGACGTCAGCAGTCGGGCAAATGCGGCACGTTCACCTTCGGCGCAAGGCAACGCGGCGGATGCCTCTTCCAGACGCCCCAGGGCCAGAACGGATGACGGCACTGCACCTGCCTTGCGAAAGGCCCGCGCGGCCGTTTCATCAACGGCAATCACCGTTTGAAAGGTTGCCAGAACCGACCTCATGAGGCCCGGAAACCAGCCATCACGGTCTCGCAGAATATAGGGCAGCCGGCCGTCAACCATGATCAGGGGCAAACCACGTTCGCTACAGGCCTGAATGAACGCAGGTCGCAATTCACCATCTGCGCATACCGCAAGCTCGGGCTGCCAATAGTCAAGAAAGGCCTTCACCTCGGGTGGGGTATCTGGCGGAGGCGGCTGCACAAGAACGCCGGGGCTGTCAGCAAGGGGTTCAGGGCAGGTCAGCACCACCGTGATTGCGTCTTCGTCAACCATGCGCAAGGCAAGCTGCACCACCGTCCGCGCCGCATCGGCTGTTGGGGCGTGCATGATGACCACACGTCCTGCCGGGCGCGCCGGCCGTGGCACCTGCGGTGAAGACTGGCGCCCCGGCCGCAGGTTGTACAGGGTCAGGCCAAGCGAATATGCCATGCTGATCCGGGATCAATGCCCCATTTCTTCGGTGGCACTTGCTGGCGCGGCCTCATCCCGCAGGCGGTGGATATGCGCGATGAAATAGCGCATTTCGGCATTATCCACTGTGCGCTGCGCTTCGGCTTTCCAGGCGTTGAAGGCCGATTGGTAATCCGGGAACATGCCCACGATATGAATGTTCGACACATCCTTGAAGACGTTCTTCGTGGGGTCCGTCAGCTCTCCGCCGAAGACAAGGTGCAGGCGTTGGGTCATCGGGCCTCTCCGTTTTCTTTGCAGGCGCAGCATAGGGGCGGGGGCGGGCGGGTCAAGACGGCTATACAGCAAGGGGGTTTGCGTCTATAGCCCTGCCGGTCGGCCCAAGGATTCCGGGACTGGACAGGCGAGGAGGCCTGCCAGACGTGGGGAATGAGGTGCCGGATGAATGGCACTGAAACTTGGAACGGGGGCAAGGCCCCCGATGGGACGAACACATGACCGATATTGAAATTGCAGGCCCGCTGGCAGCGGCCCTTGCAGCCAAGGGCTATGCAGCCCTGACACCCGTTCAGCAGGCCGTGCTGGCGGCAAATGCGGCAGAGCGTGATCTGCTGGTGTCCGCGCAAACCGGCAGCGGCAAGACCGTGGCCTTTGGCATTGCCATCGCGCCCGAGATTCTGGCCGGGGCTGACCGTTTGCTGTTTGCGGATGTGCCCTTGGCCTTGGTGGTAGCGCCCACGCGCGAACTTGCCCTGCAGGTCGCACGTGAGCTTGACTGGCTGTATGGCGAGGCGGGCGCAAAGATTGCAACCTGCGTTGGTGGCATGGACTACCGCACCGAAAAGCGCGCGCTGGATCGCGGGGCGCATATCGTTGTGGGTACGCCGGGCCGCCTGCGTGACCATATCGAACGCAAGTCACTTGATCTGTCGGGCTTGCGCGCAGCCGTGCTGGACGAAGCAGATGAAATGCTGGATCTGGGTTTCCGCGAGGATCTGGAATTCATTCTGAACGCCGCCCCCGAAGAACGCCGCACGCTGATGTTTTCGGCCACGGTGCCAAAGTCGATTGCGGAACTGGCGAAGGATTTCCAACGCGATGCCCTGCGTCTGCAAACGGCAGGTGAGGCCAAGCAACACGTTGATATCGAATACAAAGGCATGTCAGTTGCGGTGCGTGACCGCGATCACGCCATTTTCAACACCTTGCGCTATTATGATGCGCGGGCTGCGATCGTGTTCTGCAAGACGCGGGCCAATGTGAACAACCTTCTGGCGCGCATGGGCAACCGTGGGTTTCAGGTGGTGGCGCTGTCGGGTGAGCTGAGCCAGCAGGAACGCACGCATGCGCTGCAGGCGCTGCGTGACGGTCGGGCACGGGTGTGTATTGCGACGGATGTGGCGGCACGGGGGATTGACCTGCCGGGTCTTGATCTGGTGATCCATGCTGATCTGCCATCCAACAGTGAAACGCTGTTGCACCGGTCGGGGCGCACGGGGCGCGCGGGCCAAAAGGGCGTATCGGCGCTGATCGTGGTGCCATCGGAATTCCGCAAGGCACAGCGGCTGTTGCAGGGCGCGAAGGTCGTGGCCGAATGGGGCACGGCACCGGGTGCCGATGAAGTGCAGGCGCGTGAAGACCTGCGTCTACTGGAACATCCGACACTGCAAATGCCGGTGGGTGATGATGGCCCGATGGCCGAGGCGCTGTTGGCGCGGTTTTCGCCATCGGCTGTTGCGGCAGCCTTTGTGCGGCTGTGGCGCGAGGGGCGGTCAGCGCCGGAGGTGCTGCAGGATATGACCGCACCGGCTGCGGCCAGTGCGCCACGCGAACGGGGCGAATTTGGCGAATCGGTCTGGTATGTGCTGAGCGTTGGGCGTTCGGGCCGGGCCGAGGCGCGCTGGCTTTTGCCGAAAATCTGCGATGCGGGCGGGATCGCCAAGGATGGCATCGGGGCAATCCGCGTTCAGGAAGACCAGACCTATGTGCAGATCGCCAAGGCGGCGGGCAACAAGTTCGGGGCGATGCTGGAACTGGAACCGGGGCTGGAAATGCGCCGGATCGAAGGTGAGCCTTCTCTGGACAGGCCGGAACGCACGCCGCGCAAAAGCTTTGATAAACCGGAACGGCGGCCTGCAGCACCGCGCGCGCCGCGCGATGACAGCTGGCGCAAGGACACGGTGCAGAACGATGCAGAGCGCGCGCCAAAGCCGGAATATAAGCCCAAACCGCCGCGCATTGTTGAAGAAGACAGCCCGGCAGCACCGCCGCGTGCAGTGGCGGAAGTGGCCGAGCGCAAACCTTACGCAAAGCGGGATGATGCCAAGCCATACGCGCCCAAACCCTATGCCAAGCGCGAAGATGGGCCAGCAAAGCCCTATGCCAAACGCGAGGACGGGCCGGCAAAGCCCTATGCGCGGCGTGAGGATGGCCCGGCAAAGCCCTACGCCAAGCGTGAAGATGGGGCACCAAAGCCCTATGCCAAGCGCGAAGACGGTGCGGCAAAGCCCTACGTAAAGCGCGATGGCGCGGCGCCAAAACCCTATGCCAAGCGCGATGATGGCGATGCGCCAAAGCCGCGGTGGAAGGCGGAGGCGGGCAAATCGGCAGGCTTCAAAAGCCATGGCGGTGGGGCTGATGGGAAGCCGGGCAAGGCCGCGGGCTTCAAATCACATGCGGCGGAAGGCAAGCCTTACAAGCCAAAGGCCGAAGGGGCCGAGGGCAAGCCTTACCGGGCGAAACCGGCGGGCGAAGGCAAACCTTATGCTGGAAAATCGGCAGGGGCGGACGGCAAGCCGTTTAAGCCACGCGCGGCAGCAGCAGGCAAACCGGCAGGCAAGTTCGCCAAGCCTGCAAGTGATGCGAAGGATACGTCCAAGCGGTTTGTGCCTCCAAAGCGCCCGAAAGTCTGATCTGCACCGAGGTTGCAAGATGAGTATTTGGACAAAGAGAAAACAGCCGTGCCTTTTGGGTGTGGCTGTCTTTACTTGCGGTCAGTGATCGGCGCCCAGATGCGGCACACCGCGCGCGCGGGCCAGCATCATCTGCTTTTGCCGCTCGCGGAAGCGCGCCCTGTCTGCTGCCGAATATTCATCCACACAGGCAGCACAGCTGACCCCTTCCTCAAAATGCACCGATGCGCGGTCAATCACCGGCCTGCGGCATGCACCGCAGGTGATGTAGTCACCCGGCACCAGCCCATGCCCCACCGACACGCGGTCATCAAACACATAGCATTCACCCTGCCACAGGCTTTG
>JBJOQW010000024.1:0-5709 GCA_046049665.1 Pseudomonadota bacterium
CGTTCACCATGGACCCGGACACGCCATAGGCCTGCCCGATTGCCGCCAGCCACTCCATCGTGCCTTCCAGCCCCACGGGGGCCGAGCCCACGATCGTGCGGCCCGCCGCCTGAAACTCGCGTACAGCTGCCGAATAGAACGGGTGGATTGCCGCCACCACGCCGCAATCAAGTGCCGCATAAAGCTCGCGCCATTCGCGGCAGGGTACAACCGGCCCCGCGGCAAGGCCCATGGGCGCCAGCAGCGCGCCAATCATCATTGGGTCGGCCGGGAACATCTCTCCCAGCAGCGCCACGGTCGGGCGGTCAGACCGCCCGCGTTCGGGCGCCTGCACCGGGCCTGCCTCAATTTCCGCGCGCGCGTATTTCAGCATCGCACCCGCCAGCACATCCTTGGCCTCGGCATGCGTCGGCACGCCAAAGCCCGGCACATCGATGCCCACAATCCGCACACCGTTGATTTCGCTTGGCAAAAGCTTCAGCGGCACGCCAGACGCTGTTGGCACGCACAGGTTTGTCACCACCACCGCGTCATAGCGCGCAGGGTCGGCAAGTTCGTGCACCGCATCACGGATATCTTCGAACAGCTTGCCCGTGACCAGCGATTCCGAATTGAACGGCACATAGCCCACAGACCGCCGCGCGCCGTAAAAGTGCGACACAAACGTGAGCCCATACACGCAGCAGGCACTGCCAGACAGCACCGTGGCCACCCGCCGCATCCGCAGCCCAACGCGAAGTGACCCGAACGCCGGGCACATGCTTTGCGGTTTGTCATGCGGGCCTTGCGGGTAATCCCTTGCAAAACCATCGAGCAGTTCCGAATTGCCCGCCGCGCGTGCCGCCGCCTCCATCGTGGCGGCCCCCGCATGGCAACCCATGCCATCGGCCAGCGACGGGGGCAGGCTTTCGCCTTCGATCACCGGGGAAACCCGGTCATCATATGTGGCCTCACCGCTCACTTCGTGCCCTTCAGGCGGGCAAGGGCTTCGTCGAGTTTGCGCAGCGTTTCAAGATCAAGCATTGTCATACACCACTTCCAATGAGGGTTTTGCCACTGCGTTCTTGCCGCGCATGTCCATGTCCGTGGCAGGCGTCAGCACAAAATCCTTGCCCGTCGTTTCCGCACTGAACAGGTTCAGCAGGCCATCCTGTGACAAGGGCGCTGGCCGCACAGGGGGCGCAATCCCCACTGCTTCGGCCAATTGGCCAAAGAGCGCGCCCCATGGGCCCGCCGCCGTGCCGACAATCTGGTAATTCGCTGATTTGCGGCGCAAATCCTCATCTGCCGGAATGCTCGCCAGCACCGGAATATTCACCGCCGCCGCAAAAGCCGCCGCCTCGCCCGTGCCGTCATCCTTGTTGATCACAAGGCCCGCGATGCCAACATTGCCGCCCAGCTTGCGGAAGTACTCCACCGCCGAACACACGTTATTGGCCACATACAGGCTTTGCAGGTCGTTCGACCCCACAAGGATCACCTTCTGCGCCATGTCCCGCGCGATCGGCAGGCCAAAGCCGCCGCAGACCACGTCACCCAGGAAATCCAAAAGGACATAGTCAAAGTCCCAGTCGTGGAAGCCCAGCTTTTCCAGCAGTTCAAAGCCGTGGATGATGCCACGTCCGCCGCAGCCCCGGCCCACTTCCGGCCCACCCAGTTCCATCGCGAACACACCGCCACGCTTGAAGCAGACATCGCCGATCTTCACCTCTTCGCCCGCGAGCTTCTTGCGGGTCGAGGTTTCGATGATCGTCGGGCAGGCCTTGCCACCGAACAGCAGGCTGGTCGTGTCTGATTTCGGGTCACAGCCAATCAGCAGCACGCGCTTGCCCATTTCGGCCATCATGTGGCTCAGGTTCGCCAGCGTGAAGGATTTGCCGATCCCGCCCTTGCCATAAATGGCAATGATCTGGGTTTTCTTCGTCGGCTCGCCCTGCGGCACCTCCAACGTGGGCTCTTCATGCGCTTCTTCGCGCAAGCGCGTGGCGAAGTCCTTCAGGTTGGGAACATCGTTCATGCGTGGCCACTCCAATTCAGGATCATTTTCAGGCAGGCGGGGTCAGTGAAAGCTGTGTCATAGGCGGCCGCTGCATCTTTGGCGGCCGCGGTATGGGTGATCAGGCCCGACAGGGACAGCGCACCCGCATCAATCAGCGCGCGGGTCGCGGCGATATCGGCGGGCTGCCATTCTGCGGCAATGCGAAAGCGCGCTTCCTTCATGAAGGCGGGCGGGAAGGTAAAGCTGACAGGTTCGGCATAAAAGCCGGCCAGAACAATCTCGCCACCCTTGGCCACATGCCGCACAAGCGTATCGAGAAGGCCCGGCGCGCCCGAGGCATCATAGATGCTGCGGTAATCGCGGCGGGAATCAGTGGCGGGGTCGATGACATCATAGCCATCAGCGCCCGTGCGCCGCACAGGATTGGTTTCCCACACGGTTGGCTGACCGCCGGCGGCAATGGTCAGACGCGCCAGAAGGCGGCCCAAGGTGCCGTGGCCCACGATCAGATCGGGCAATGCTGCATTGAACCCGGCAATGGCATGGCGCGCCGTGGCGGCCAGCGCCAGAAGCGCACCTTCGGCGGCCAATCCCGCATCCACGCGGATCGCCCGCGCGGCTGGCGTCACCAGATGGCGCGAGGCCGCACCAAACAGCCCGCGCACGTTGTTTTCAAAGCAATTTGCGCCCGGCACAAAGACCCGGTCACCTACCTTGAAGCCCGTCTCGGCAGCAGCCGAGACCACCTCACCCACGGCCTCATAGCCGGGCACCAGAGGGTAGCCCATACCCGGAAAGGGCGGCATGTGGCCCGTCCAGAACAGCTTTTCCGTCCCGGTCGAAATGCCCGAATGCGCCACCTCAACCACCACATCGCCTGCCTTTGGCGCAACCAGACCAAGGGTCTGCACCCCTAGTGCCTTTGGCCCGGACAGAATGACGGCATCGGTCAGCAACGTGAACATCTCCCCTTTCGTCCAGCGCCTGTTTCTTGTGCAGGCTGCGCGGACGGAATTCCTAAGTGTCAGATTAAACTTACTGTCACACCTGTCAATTAAAATAGACAGTTTGTCCTCAGCCTTTTGTGCCAACGACAACGCTGGTCACAAAAGAACGGAATCCCGGCCGTGCATTGACGCCTGTAAAACCCACCTGCCGCAGCAGGCTGGCGATGTCAGCCGCACTGCGTGTGCGCCCGGTTTGCATGGCCATCGTGTACAGCGCAAAATACACATCCGTTGCAGGATCAGGCCGCGCGCCACCCGACATGGGTTCAGAGATGATGATCTGCCCGCCCGGCGGCAGCGCGCCATGCACGCGTGACAGCAGGGCTGCGACCGTGTCATCCGCATGGTCATAAAGCACCCGCACAAGGCTGATGACATCGGCCCCCTGCGGCAACGGATCATCGCGGAAACTGCCGGGGTGAATGGTCACACGGTCCGTCATCAGGCCGAATCGTGCACCCGCAACCACGGCGGGCAGGTCAAACAACGTCAGGCGCAGATGCGGATGCGCCGCACCGATCGCACGCAGGAACGCGCCCGTACCACCGCCCACATCCATCAGATGCCGCACCGGGCCAAAGTCGAACAGGCCCAGCGTATCGGTGGCCACAAGCCCCTGACTATCGGCCATCAGCCCGGAATAAAGCGCCGTCACCGCAGGGTCAGTCGCCCCGCCCGCGCCAAAGACATAGGGCCAGAATCGCGCAAGGTCCGTCTCGCCCTCGCCTTTCAGCAGGGCAACCGGATCGGCCAGATCGCGGTAAAAGGCGCCGTGGTGGCGCACCATCGCCTCCAGCCCCGGCACCGTCAGAAAGGCCGCACCCCGCGCCGAAAGATGCCAAAGGCCCTTGCGATGCGCCATCAGTTTCAGCGCGGCACCCGCCTGCAACAGCACATGCATCCGGTCTGGCGCAATGTCAGACCGCGCCGCAAGTGCCGCCGTCGTGGCAGGCCCATCGGCCAGCACATGCAGCAGGCGCAACTCGACCAGCGCCAGCAAAGCCTGTGACTGCGCAAAACCCGACACGATGGAAAACAGCGCCCGCCCTTCGGCCCGCGCGATGTGCTTCAGCCCCGGAATACGCGCACAAATGCTGTGAAAACGGGGGGATAGCGCCAATCGCGCGCCCAGACCAAGGCCCGCACGCGGCGGCATGGGTTGCCCACCGATGGGCAGATCGGCCACGCTACTTGCCCGCGCGCGCCGCATTCGGCGTCAGGTTGACCGGGGTCATCTTCTGCGCATAGGCGCGCACCATCTGCGCCAGCATCGCCTCGCCCGGACAGGACGGGATAGATGAAATCGCCCCGCCAAGGATGTCTTTCAGATGCCGCACTGCCCCTTCGATGCCCAGTGTCGTCACCGCATTGGGCCGCCCGTGCAGCACATCCTGTCCCGCAGGTTTGCCCATCTGTTCCGCCGTTTCCAGCGCATCGCGCAGATCATCGGCTACCTGGAACGCCTCACCGATCCGCGCGCCAAGTTCTTCCCAGGGCTCGGCCTCTTGCCCTGCCGCAAGCGCACCCATCTGCGTTGCAGCAATGAACAACGCCCCCGTCTTGGCCCGGTGATAGGCCGCAAGATTCACTTGCGTCTCACTTTCCCAACCCTGCCCCGCGCAGATGCCAAAGGGCATGCCCGTGCGTTTGGCCAGCACCTGTATCAGTTGCAGCGCGCGGCCCGGCTGATCGCCCGCCGCCCGCGCCAGCACTTCAAACGCCATGATGATCAGACTGTCACCCGTCAGCACCGCCAGCGGCTCGCCAAAGGCCCGGTGCACCGTGGCCTTGCCCCGGCGCAGGTCCGCGTCATCAAAGGCGGGCAGGTCATCATGCACAAGGCTTGCGCAATGGATCAGTTCCAGCGCCGCCGCCGCCGCATCCGAAAGCCCGGGCCGGTCATCACCGCAAGCCATGGCCACAGACAGCAGGATCGTCGGCCTGATCCGCGCCCCACCCGGCAGCACCGCATAGGGCAAAGCCGCCCCAAGCCGCGGCGGCGCCGCCCCGCCCATGCCAAGCGCAAGTGCCGCGTTTACCGCCACGTCGATCCGTTGGTTCAGGGGCATGGCTGGGTCCGATCATTGGCTTTGTCTGCGGCAGTCTGTCACTCCATCCGGCATGTGTAAACTAAATCTTACATCTAATCGGTTTTGTCTGGACATATTTTCTGACACACGCATCATGGTTCCATGGAAAAGCGCCCCCATACTGTTGTGATCGGTGCTGGCTTTGGTGGGCTGTCAGCGGCCATTCGCCTTGCCGCGGCAGGACACGCGATCACACTGGTTGATTCCGCTAACGCCGTAGGCGGCAAGGCCCGCGCTGTGCCATCGGTGGCGGGCCCCGTGGATACCGGGCCCACCGTGCTGACCATGCGCTCGGTCTTTGACGATCTGTTCGCCCTTGCCGGTACGCGGCTTGAGGATCATGTCACCCTGATCCCCCAGCCCATTCTTGCCCGCCACTGGTGGCCCGATGGGTCAACCCTGGACCTGACACCTGACCGCGACGCGAACATCGCCGCCATCACCGCCTTTGCTGGCGCGCGTGAGGGCCGTGCCTTCGCGCGCTTTGATGCCATGGCCGAAAAGCTGCGGCTGGCCTTTGATGCGCCCGTCATGCAATCTGCCCGCCCCGACCTGCGCGCCATTGCCCGTGCAGCCCTGTGCACCCCTGCCATCTGGCCTGCCCTCTTGCCCG
>JBJOQW010000025.1:0-34846 GCA_046049665.1 Pseudomonadota bacterium
CCCCGTCCGGCCCCTGCGGGTTAACGTAGATCAGGCCCATCTGCACAGCGGCCAGCGGGTTTTCCAGCGTGCGGCCTTCGGCATAGCGGGTGTCACCCAGCCAGGTATCCTCGGTGCCCCAATAGATATCTTCTTCCGGCTCCCAGATATCGGCGCGGCCACCGGCAAAGCCAAAGGTCTTGAAGCCCATGGATTCCAGCGCGACGTTGCCTGTGAGGATCATCAGGTCAGCCCAGGAAATGGCATTGCCGTATTTCTGCTTGATCGGCCACAACAGGCGGCGGGCCTTATCAAGGTTGCCGTTATCGGGCCAGCTGTTCAGCGGTGCAAAGCGCTGCGTGCCAGACCCTGCGCCACCACGGCCATCACCGGTGCGGTAGGTGCCAGCCGAATGCCAGGCCATGCGGATGAAGAACGGGCCATAATGGCCATAGTCGGCAGGCCACCAATCCTGACTGTCGGTCATCAATGCGTGCAGGTCGGCCTTCAGTGCGGGCAGATCAAGGCCTTTGAACGCCTCGGCATAATTGAAGGTGACACCCATCGGATTCGACAGTGCAGAATGCTGATGCAGAATGCGCAGATTCAGCTGGTTTGGCCACCAATCGCGATTTGAGCGCACATTGGATTTCACATGCTTTACTGCGCCGTGGTTGAAGGGGCACTGGCCCCCGGTGGCAACTGCGTTTCCATCCATGATAATCTCCGATTGTGTGGTTGTGGTTTTGGGGGCCGAGCAGACCCACGCGATGGCAGGACAGTATCAGGCCCAATCGATAAGTATAAGTTTGATTTTCTGATAATTGTGATAGCTTAGGCTTATGCGAAACCTTACCCTGCGCCAGTTGCGGTATTATGAAGCCTTGGCAAAGCTTGGACATTTTGGCCTTGCTGCCGATGCTTGCGCCATTTCGCAGCCCGCCCTTTCAATGCAGATAAGAGAGCTTGAGGATGCCCTTGGCCACAAGCTGTTCGAACGGGGCGCGCGCCATGTGCAACTGACGCAGTTTGGCGAAACGATTGCGCCCCATGTGCGCGAAGTCTTGCGGGGTGTTGATGCCATCAGCGATCTGGCGCGCACCGGTTATGGCGGGCAGCTGGACAAGCTTCGTCTTGGGGTGATTCCGACCGTTGCGCCCTATTTGCTGCCAGCCATCATTGAACACCTGATGGAGGACAGCTCGTCACTGGATTTGCAGATCAGGGAATCAGTGACGCAAAAACTGATTGATGACCTTTCCGACGGCCGGATTGATGCGGCGATTGTGGCCCTGCCGGTATCAGAGCCGTCTTTGCACGAGGTTGCCCTGTTTGCCGAAGATTTTGTTCTGATCCGGCCAGCGAAAGATGCTGAAAGCCCTGTGCCTGCACGGGAAAACCTGCGGGCATTCCGCCTGTTGCTGTTGGAAGAGGGGCACTGTTTTCGTGATCAGGCGCTGTCATTCTGCAAACCGGCCAACCTTTCACCACGCGAGATCATGGAGGGTAGTTCGCTTTCAACACTGGTACAGATGGTCGGAGCGGGGATCGGCATCACCTTGATACCCGAAATGGCAATCGCTGTTGAAACACGCTCGGCACCGGTAGCGGTTGCGCGGTTTGAAGGAGAGCAGCCATCGCGCACGATTGGCATGGTCTGGCGCAAGACAAGCGGTTTGCCAGACCAGCTGCACGCCATTGCCCAGATCGTGAAACGTGCGGCGACCCTGCTGGGCAAAGCGCCCGCCGCCTGAGCGTATGATGCGCTATCTGCGACGCAGGTACACATAAAGGGCACCGGCGCCACCATGGCGCAAGTGTGCTTCTGCCACCTGTAACACCACATGGCCCATCGGAGGCAGCCGCAACCATTGCGGCACCTGATGGCGCAAGACCCCGACACGCTGTGGAATTGGGCCGTGATCCGGCTTTGCTTTGCCCTTGCCCGTGATGACCAGAACCAGACGCAGACCAGCGGCATGGGCATTCAGCACAAAAGACACCAGTTCAGGCTGTGCCTCGGCCAGAGTCATTCCGTGCAGATCAATCCGGGCTTCTGGCGCAAGCTTGCCGCGGTTCATCTTGCCAAAGGCCTTGGCATCCATGCGCAAAGGGGCGTTTGCCAGGGTTTCGGTCAGACTGGGTGCAACATTGCCGGCTGTGCTTGTGCGGGCCTTTTCGCCCAGGGTGAACATGGGCAAGGGTGCGGGTTGGGCCGGCGTTTTTGCAGCTGGGCCAGATGTCAGGGTTGGAGCAAGGGATTCGGATGCGTCTTCCTTGCGCTCTGGGCGCATCGGGCGGGCCGTCTTGGCAACCGTTAGCCAGAGCGCGCGCTCTTCGGGGTGCAGACCGCGGCGGCGCGACATGGTCTAGATATCATCCAGTGCGGCAAAGGCGCGGTCGATCGGCAGCAGAACCAGCATCCGCCCGCCATCCTTGATCACGCCTGCCGCCTCGCCCGCGGCGCTGCCCGTTCCAAAGAAGATGTCCGCGCGCTGGGCACCCTTGATCGCCCCGCCCGTGTCCTGTGCGATCATCAGCTGGCGCAGCGGCGCACGCCCGTCTTTTTCGATCCAGACCGGCGCGCCAAGCGGGGCAAATGCCGGATCAACAGCAACGCTGCGCATGGCTGTAATCGACCGGCCCATCGCACCAATCGGCCCTTGTGATGCAGGCAAATCATCCAGCGCACGAAAGAAGACATAAGACGGATTGATGTTCAGCATCGCGGCCCCGGCGGCTGGGTTGGCGCGGACATAGGCCTTGATATCCTGCGCTGAGACCTGATCAATCGTACGCAACCCACGTCGAACCATTTCTTGCCCGACGGATTGGTAGGCATGGCCATTGCGCCCCGCATATCCAACACGCAGAACATCGCCATCAGGCATCACAATCCGGCCTGACCCCTGAATCTGCAGGAAATATGCTTCGACCGGGTCATCAAGCCAGGCAAGCTCTAGCCCACGGCCACGCAGCACGCCGGATTCAATCACTGCGCGGCTATGAAACACCTGACCATCCCGCAGTTCCGGCGGGCGGCGGTAGATCGGTGTTGTGAAGCGGGGGGTTCTGACAGGTGATCCAGCCAGTTCGGGTTCATAATACCCTGTGAACAGCGCAGGCGGTTCGCCGATCTGGACTGGCAGGAAAAACAGTTCGAAAAAGGCCCGTGCCGCCTGTGGAGTGTTTTCTGTATCGGCAGCAACAGCGCAGAGCGCCTGCCAATCTGGACCATCGATTGCGTCACAGGTGGCGCGGAACGCCTTCAGCGCCGCGGCATGATCATCCTCTGCCCAGCCATCAAGGTTTTCAAACCCAAGCACTTGGGCGGCGGCGGGTTGTGCCGTCATCAAGGCTGCCGCAAGGGCAATGGCGCGGCCAACGGCAAACATCACTCTCCCGTAGCAACCAGCTGCCAGTTCGGATCGTCAACACCCATGCGGCGGGCATATGTCCAGATGTCGCGCTGTTTTTTCACCTCAGTCGGGCTGCCTTCGACAATCTCACCGGCCTTGTCACGAACAACCGACGTCAATTCGCCCACATATTTGACCACAATTTCAGCCGTCTTGGTTTGCGCATCATAGGTTGCATCCTGCAATGTAAGCTCCCGCAGACCGACAAAGTTTGCCTCAACAGTCAGGCCTTTGTCTTCGCGGGCGCGGATCGCGTCCTCGAAGGTGTTCTCGACATCAGCCGACAGGAAAGGGCGAACCTTGTCGAGTTCGCCTTTCTCATAGGACATCAGGATCATTTCGTATGCGCCGCGCGCACCCTGAAGAAAGGTGTTTACCGAAAACGAAGGTTCTGCCCCCTTCATCGCGGCAAGCGCGCGTGCGGCGGGTGAACCATCTGCGACGTGATCAGTAATGTCACGGTCGGGGCCGCCATCAATGACCTCTAGGTTGCCGCGTGCTTTTGGACGGATATCATCAAGCTTGACCGGTGGCTTTTCAAACCCTTCGCGGGTGCCCAACACCGACCGCAGCTTCAGGATGAGAAAGATCGCAATACCCGCCAAAACGATCAGTTGGAGCATCGAGTTGTTCATTATTGACCTTTGCCCTTTTTATCAGGTGACAGTGGTAAACCGTCATTCAGCCCTTATGTAGGGGCTGGGATGGTTCAAGTCCACCACCCGGCTAGGAGAACTGCCATGCCCGTTGCATTTGCCCTGCTGTTGTGGCCGTTGATCGAGATTGCGCTGTTTGTCACGCTGGGCGGTTGGCTTGGGCTGTGGATCACTTTGGCGATTGTGTTGGGAACGGCGGTTGCCGGTGTAGCGCTGATGCGCTGGCGCGGGATGCGTGCCCTGTCTGACCTGCGAAGCCGCGTCAAGGCCATGGGCAACCCGCTGTCGCAGGCGGCCGACCAAGTTTTTTTCATGTTTGCCGGCATATTGCTGATCCTGCCGGGGTTCATGACAGATTTCATGGGTCTGCTTTTGCTTTTGCCGCCAGTGCGGCTGGCACTGGTGGCCGCTGCAGCGCACCGTGTGAAAGTGAGCGCCGGATTTGCATCACGCGGGGCCGCAACGGGCACCCCCGATGATGTGATCGATGGTGATTTTAGTCATGTCAGCCCCGAACCTGACAGATTGCGCAAGCCTTCAGGCTGGACACAGGATTGAGACGGGCGCGGCGGTCTGCTAGAACGCGGCGAACCTTTTTTGGAGACTGTGCCCATGGCCGACGAAACCCCAACACCGAACGGAGCCGCCCCGCAGGCGACACCACAGGTTCAAATGCGTGTTCTGGCACAGTTTGTGCGGGATATGTCGTTTGAAAACATGGTCGCCCAGAAGGGTGTTACCTCAAGCGATGTTCAGCCTGATATTCAGGTTGCCGTCAGTCTTGATGCCCGCAAGCGTGGTGCAGAGAACCAGTACGATGTGATTACAAAGTATCGCGTCACATCCAAGAACAAGGTCAATGGCGAAACGCTGTTCCTGATGGAACTTGACTACGCTGGTGTGTTTTTTGTGGATGGCGTGTCTGAAGAACAGCTTCATCCGTTCCTGCTGATCGAATGTCCGCGCCTGTTGTTCCCCTTTGCGCGCCGGATCATTTCGGACGTCACGCGCGATGGTGGCTTTCCGCCGCTTAACATCGATTCCGTCGATTTTCTAGCCCTGTACCGGCAGGAAATTCAGCGCCGCGCCGAAGCGCAGCGTGTGGCGGCAGCTCAACCCAACTAAGACCGTTTTAACCAGAGTGCCGCTTCGCCCATCTTGGCCACAAAAGCCTGATGGGCGGCGGCTTCGTCTGGTGTGATGCGGGGTGCAAGCGGCGTCTGGCGCGGCTGGGTGCGGCCTTGGTCCGGCGTGGCAAGGCCGGACTTCGTTTGTGTGGCTACCTGTGTTGCCAGGGCAAAATCCGGCTGGCGCCCACCGATCAGCTCCAGGTAGACCTCGGCAAGAATTTCGCTGTCAAGCAAAGCGCCATGTTTTTCCCGACCGGAGTTATCAACACCAAACCGGCGACACAGCGCATCAAGTGATGCGGGTGATCCTGGGAATTTTTGACGGGCAATCATCAGCGTGTCGGTCGCCCGGGCATTTGGCAAGGTCGGATGGCCTGCTTTTTCAAGCTCGAAGTTCAGAAACTTCATGTCGAAGGCTGCATTGTGAATAACCAGTTGGGCGTCACCGATAAAGTTCAGAAACTCTTGCGCTACTGATGCGAACAAGGGCTTGTCGCGCAGAAAATCATCCCCAAGGCCGTGCACCTCGAACGCCTCTTTCGGCATCGGGCGTTGTGGGTTCAGGTATTTGTGGAACACCCGCCCTGTTGGCATATGATTGGAAAGCTCAACCGCGCCGATTTCGACAATGCGGTGGCCTTCTGCAGGCTCGAACCCGGTTGTTTCGGTATCAAGCACGATTTCACGCATGGGTTTGAATCCTTTTGCGGATCTGTTGCAGTATATCCCTGATCGCGGCGCGGGTGCTGTCCATACTGGTGGTAAAGATCACGTGGTCTGCGCGCTGACGTTTATCGGCATCCGGCATCTGGCGGGACAGGATCATGTCGATTTCCACATCGGTCAGACCGCGCAATCGCACCCGGCGCCGCTGTTCTTCGGGTGGGACTGATACGACAATGACGGTATCGCAAATGCGTTCAGCACCAGTTTCAAACAACAGGGGGATATCCAGCAAAACAATATCGGACGCTGCGTTTCGTGCCAGAAATGCCACCCGATCGGCTTGCACCAAGGGGTGAACTGCTGCGTTCAGCTTGTCCAATAGTGCGGGATCGGCTGCTATCAGTTGACGCAGGCTTTGCCGGTCCACACTGCCATCATCTTTCATCACCGCAGGAAACATGGCGGCAATGGCCAAGGCTGCAGGCTGTCCGGGCGCATAAAGGCGGTGAACGGTATCATCTGCCGACCAGACAGGTATACCCTCATCGGCAAACATGACCGCCGCCGTGGATTTGCCCATGCCGATGGAGCCTGTCAGACCAACCGTGAACGTCATGCGGAAAGAACGGCCTGGCGTGTGGCGGCATCAACTTCGGGGCGGGTGCCAAACCACCGTTCAAAGCCTGGCGCCGCCTGATGCAGCAGCATGCCCAACCCATCAACCACCTTGCATCCCCGGGCCTCGGCCTCGATCAGGAATTGGGTCATCAGGGGGGTGTAAACAAGGTCTGTGACCAAGGCCGTGGGATCAAGCGCATCAAGCGGGATGCGGAATTCGGGCTTGCCGACCATTCCCAGTGACGTGGTATTCACGACGGTTCCTGCACCTTCAAGCATGGCGGCAGCCTGCGTCCAGTCATGCACGATGATTTTCGCACCAAAATCCGAACGCAGGGTCTCGGCGCGTGCACGCGAACGGTTTGCCAGCCTGATTTCTGGCACGCCAACCTCGATCAAGGCGGCGATCACGGCGCGCGCCGCCCCACCGGCCCCCAGAACCGCTGCAGGGGCGCGGCGTGCATCCCACTCGGGCGCGTTCTGGCGCAAGTTGGCAATGAAACCCGCCCCATCGGTGTTATCGGCCTGAAGTTTGCCATCCTTGCGAAATAGCAGGGTGTTGGCGGCCCCGATCAGCGCTGCGCGATCTGTGACGACATCAGCAATGGCAAGCACCGTTTCTTTGTGGGGAATCGTAACATTTGCGCCAACAAAGCCTTGCTTTGGGAGGGACTGCAGCACGGACCGCAGATCTGCCTGTGCGACGTCCATCGGAATGTAAAAGCCCCTGATGCCGTAGCGGCGCAGCCAATAGCCGTGCAGCGCGGGCGACCGGCTGTGCGCAATAGGCGATCCGATGACGCCAGCAAGTGGAACTCGGTCATGTGCGTCTGTCATGATGGAATGAACCCCCGAAGCGCAAGATAGCTGACCAGAGGCGGAACTGGCAGGCCCAGAATGCCGCTGTATTCACCGCTGATAACCGAAAACAGGCCGAGTCCGGCTGATTCGATCATGTAGGCGCCGACACTGTGCGCGATATCTGGCCAGTGCTGCGAGGTATAATTTGCAATGAACTGGTCGGACAGTGGGCGCATTGTCATCTGCGCTTCGGCGACATGGCGCCATACCGGGCGGGCGTTTTCATAAAGGACAATGGCTGAAAACAGCTGATGTGTCTGGCCCTGCAAGGATTTCAACTGTGCCACTGCGTCGGCCTGTGTTTCGGGTTTGGAGAACATCCTGGCCTTCAGGCACAGGGTTTGATCACAGCCCAAGACAACCCTTTCAGGGTTTTTCTCTGCAACCTTTCGCGCTTTCAATTCGGCAAGTGTATCGGCAATTGTGCGTGCTGAGGCCAGTTCGGCGACAAGGGCCTGCTTGACCGCTTCTTCGTCAACGCGCGCCGGAATGATCTGATGGTCTATGCCAACCTGCGTCAGCAATGCAGAGCGGATACGTGATTGTGATGCAAGAACAAGGCTGAAAGCCATGCCGAAAACCCTGTGGACAAGATCTGTTTAACTTTGAAGACAACCAGGAAGCCGGATGCAGGGTGTTGATGCCAGGCAGGTAATGTCAAGCGCCGGGGTGGGTTTTCCTCATGTGGACAGGGGTTCCGGTTTGTTGTGTATAAACTCTGCTGCACGATGGGAGAGGTTAGGCGCGCGGAGGATAACGCTGCGGAATGATGACATATGTTATTGTTTTCAAATGATTTTATTTCTTGCGCTAGCAGTATAGGGTCTGTCTTTCGATGAAAAATGACTGATAGGCGCGGGAAAAGTCTGTGGATATTCTGAAGAATTCAGATGTCCACAGGGCCAAAGACAACAACATCCTTTTCTATATCTTCTTTATTGATAGTAAGCAGAAAACGCGTGGGAGGGGTGCATGGAAGGCTTCTTGATCGACGGTTATCCTTGGATAAAGTCGCTGCATATCATTTCCGTGATCGCGTGGATGGCGGGTTTGTTCTATCTGCCACGCTTGTATGTGTACCATGCAGAACGCACGGATGTGGCGGGTCTGGCCGGCGTTCTGGAGGTGATGGAACGGCGGCTTTTAAAGGCAATCATGAATCCGTCGATGATTGCGACCTGGGTTTTCGGGCTGGCGCTGGTGATGACGCCGGGTGTTGTGGACTGGACTGCAGTCTGGCCTTGGATCAAGGCGGCGAGCGTATTGGGGATGACGGCGTTCCATATGTGGCTGGCCAAGGCACGCAAGGCGCTTGCCGATGGAAGCAGCACGCATACGGGGAGGCAGTTTCGCATCATGAATGAGGTGCCGACGGTTTTACTGGTGTTGATCGTGGTATCCGTGGTGGTCAAGTTCTGACGTTGACAGGCGGGACCAAGGCGCTTATTTCGGCTGGCGCAGGGCGTCCGCTCTGACCTTTCCCTTTTTCATTCTGTCGCACGGGTGCCTGACCCGTTGCCTTGGGAGCCAGCATCGCTGATGTCGAACGAACGCCTGAACCTGTCTGATCTGAAAGCCAAGACACCGGCCGACCTGCTTGCCATGGCAGAAGAGTGGGAGATCGAGAACGCACCCTCGATGCGCAAGGGCGAGATGATGTTCTCGATCTTGAAGGAACATGCTGAAGAAGGCTGGGAAATTGGCGGTGACGGCGTTCTGGAGGTTTTGCAGGACGGGTTCGGATTTTTGCGCAGCCCCTCGGCGAACTACTTGCCCGGACCGGATGACATTTACGTAAGCCCGGAAATGATCCGGCAGTTTTCGTTGCGCACAGGTGATACGATTGAGGGTGTGATTCAGGCCCCGCGTGACAATGAGCGGTACTTTTGCCTGACAAAGGCGACAAAGATCAATTTCGATGACCCCGAAAAAGCGCGCCACAAGGTGCACTTCGATAACTTGACGCCGCTTTATCCTGACGAGCGCCTGAAGATGGAGGTCGAGGACCCGACGGTGAAGGACCGTTCAGCCCGTATCATTGATCTGGTTGCGCCGATTGGTAAGGGACAGCGCGGGTTGATCGTGGCACCGCCGCGGACGGGCAAGACGGTACTTTTGCAAAATATCGCGCATTCGATCGCGACCAACCACCCCGAGGCCTATCTGATTGTTTTGTTGATTGATGAGCGTCCTGAAGAAGTGACGGATATGCAAAGGTCCGTGCGCGGTGAAGTGGTCAGTTCGACATTTGACGAACCGGCAACGCGCCATGTGGCTGTTGCGGAAATGGTGATTGAAAAGGCCAAGCGACTGGTCGAACACAAGCGTGATGTTGTTATTCTTTTGGATAGTATCACACGACTGGGTCGGGCGTTCAATACAGTGGTACCATCATCAGGCAAGGTGCTGACGGGTGGTGTGGATGCGAATGCGTTGCAGCGTCCGAAGCGGTTCTTTGGTGCTGCGCGGAATATCGAAGAAGGTGGTAGTCTGACGATCATTGCGACGGCTTTGATCGATACGGGTAGCCGGATGGACGAAGTGATTTTTGAGGAATTCAAAGGCACAGGGAACAGCGAAATTGTGCTGGATCGCAAAGTTGCCGACAAGCGTGTGTTCCCGGCCATGGATATTCTGAAGTCTGGCACGCGGAAAGAAGACCTGCTTGTTGAAAAGAGCGATCTGCAGAAGACTTATGTTCTGCGCCGCATTCTGAACCCGATGGGGACAACTGACGCTATCGAGTTCTTGATTGGCAAGCTGAAGCAGACGAAAAGCAATAGCGAATTCTTTGATTCAATGAACAGCTGATAGCGACGGATAGCAATGTCCACAATTTTTGCTTTGGCGTCCGGCCGCGGCCGGGCTGGTGTTGCGGTTATTCGAATATCAGGAGAGCGCGCGCACCAGATTGTGGAAGCGCTTTGCGGAAGCGTGCCCCCTTTGCGGAAAGTAGTTGTCAGAAAACTGCGCTGGGAAGGCGAAATTCTGGATGAAGCCTTGGTGTTGGCATTTGGCCAGGGGGCCAGCTTTACTGGCGAGGATAGTGCAGAATTACATGTTCATGGTGGGCAAGCTGTGCTTGAAGCCGTCTTCAAAGCGCTTCTTTGCTTTGAGGGGGTTCGACTGGCAGAGGCAGGAGAATTTACCAGGCGCGCGCTGGAGAACGGGAAGCTTGAGCTGTTCGAAGTTGAAGGGCTTGTAGACCTGATTGACGCTGAAACAGAGGCACAGCGTAAGCAAGCACAGCGGATGTTGCAGGGAGACCTGAGAAGAAAGGTCTTGGAGTGGCGCGAGGTTTTACTTGGCGCAACAGCTCTGGTCGAAGTAAGCATCGACTTTTCCGATGAGGATATTCCCGACGACATCTGGCCTGAAGTGAGAGCAAGGCTAATCACGTTGTTGGACAGTCTACGCACGGAGCTATCGGGTTCAAGAATGGCCGAGCGTGTGCGGGCTGGTTTTGAAGTGGCGGTCTATGGGCCGCCAAATGTTGGAAAATCGAGCCTTATCAATGCGCTGGTTGGACGAGATGTAGCAATTACGTCTGAGATAGCCGGCACGACCCGGGATATCATAGAGACGCGGCTTGATCTGGGTGGCCTGCCGGTAGTGATTCTGGACACGGCGGGTCTGCGTGATTCAACTGACGCGATTGAGCAGGAAGGCATAAGACGTGCGCGCGAGCGTACCAAGCAGGCCGACTTGCGGATTGTAATGATTGATCAGGAACATTCGAATTGGGATGCAGGGCTCCGACCCGATTTTGTTGTTTCGTCGAAAGCGGATCTTGGTTGGCGTGCGCAGGATGCTTTGGCAGTGTCGGCCAAGACAGGCGCAGGTCTGGAAGAATTGCGTGATGCGCTGACAGAACGGCTGGCACAAATGGCGAGCATTGCGGGTGTAGTTGTGAACGAGCGCCACCGCGCAGGTGTTGCTGGGGCTGTAGAAGCGGTTGAGCGGGTTCTGCGTGATTTGGACCGCGACGTTGCGCCAGAACTCATTGCCGCCCAGTTGCGAGAGGCGCGGAATTTTCTTGAGGCGCTGATCGGTCGAATTGGTGTAGAAGACGTTCTTGGTGAAATCTTCGGGCGATTCTGTATCGGCAAGTAGGGATTGTTTCACGTGAAACATTACGATGTCATAGTGATTGGCGGTGGGCATGCTGGAACCGAGGCCGCTGCGGCAAGCGCGCGCAGAGGTGCGGCGACTCTTTTGGTGTCAATCAAGACGGATGCCATTGGGACAATGTCATGCAACCCGGCCATTGGAGGCCTGGGTAAAGGCCATCTGGTCCGAGAAGTAGATGCCTTGGATGGTTTGATTGCAAAAGCCGCAGACCAGGCGGGCATCCAGTTTCGCCTTTTGAACCGGAAGAAGGGACCCGCGGTCCAGGGGCCCAGGCTGCAGGCGGACCGCCAATTGTTCCGGGCGGCAATCCAAAATCTGCTTTCTAAACAAGAAAATCTGGAGATTCTCGAGGGCGAAGTCACTGCACTGCAAATTGACCACGGCTGTGTTTCCGGCGTGACCCTACGGGATGGAAGCCACATTGCCGCTCGGGCAGTCGTGCTAACTGCGGGAACATTCCTGAATGGGCGCATTCATATAGGAGAACAGTCCTGGTCTGCAGGTCGAATGGGTGAAGATGCTTCATCCCGGCTCGGCGACCAATTGCGCGACTCCGGTTTGCCAACAGGACGGTTGAAAACCGGAACGCCCCCACGGATCGATGGCAGAACAATTGATTGGGAAAAGCTTGAAGCGCAACCTGGTGACGATTGTCCGACCTTCTTGTCCTACTTGTCGAACAGTGTAACGGCCAAGCAGGTGATGTGTGGTATCACGCACACCAACGCCGAAACACATGATATTGTGCGCGCTAACCTATCGCGATCGGCCATGTATGGTGGACATATCGAAGGTGTTGGGCCGCGCTACTGCCCATCACTGGAGGACAAGGTTGTACGCTTTCACGAAAAGGAAAGTCACCAGATATTCCTTGAACCAGAAAGCCTTACGGACAGTGTCATTTACCCTAACGGGATATCTACCTCACTACCAGGAGATGTGCAGAGCGCCTATGTCAGAAGCATTCATGGACTTGAGAACGCGACGATCCTGCAACCGGGCTATGCAATAGAGTACGATTATTTTGACCCGCGAGATCTGCTGCCAACACTTGAACGGAAGAATGTGGCGGGCCTTTTTCTAGCTGGACAGATTAATGGCACCACTGGCTATGAAGAGGCGGCCGCACAAGGCCTGGTAGCGGGCGCGAACGCCGCGGCACGCGCGCTTGGTGCAGAGGTGTTGGTTCTAAGTCGGGCTGATGCTTACATTGGCGTCATGATCGACGATCTCATCACGTTCGGTGTAAGCGAGCCCTATCGTATGTTTACATCCAGAGCAGAGTTTCGACTTTCGATTCGTGCTGACAACGCTGATCAGCGCCTCACAAGAGTTGGGCGAAATCTACGACTGGTAGGTGATGCCCGCTGGGACCTCTACTCGATCAAGGAAAATATGCTGAATTCGGCAACGGCAGAGCTGAAAAGCATAAAGATAAGTTCTCGGCGTTTGAGCGATCTTGGGTTTGCTGTAGCAATCGATGGCCCCAATCGCTCACTTTTCGACGCCCTATCGCTGCCGAAAGCAGACATTCAAACAGTTTCCGACCTATGCCCAGTCTTTTCCGACTTGCCTGTTGGGCTGCGCGTTCAAATTCAGACGGAAGCTTGCTATGCACAGTACCTGGGCCGAGAGCAGGCTGAGGCAAAGCTCTTGCGAAATGAAGAAGACCTGAGATTTCCACGAGGGTTCGATTTTGGCGCTGTTGGTGGGCTTTCAGCAGAAATTCAGAAGAAACTGATCCAACATCAGCCGGCAACACTTGCCGCAGCGAAAAGGATCGAGGGTATCACGCCCTCTGCAGTCTTGATCCTGATGGCAGCTATCAAGGACCGGACAAAACACGCATTGGCGGGCTAGATGCGTGATCTTACAATTGATGTTTCACGTGAAACAGAAGAGCGGCTGAACATCCTGTGTGAAATGGTTGAGAGATGGAACCCATCAATCAACTTGATCGCTCCGTCCTCTTTGCCGCAGCTGTGGCAGCGTCACATAAGGGACTCTGCTCAGGTCGTAGCGCTGATCCCATCGGGCGCACGCCTTTGGGTAGATATTGGCTCTGGTGGCGGATTTCCCGGGCTTGTTGTGGCTGCATGTCTCCCAGACATGTTACCGACTTGTCGCGTCGTGCTTATCGAATCTGATCAACGCAAGTGTGTGTTTCTACGGCAGGCAGCACGATCTATGGGCTTGTCAATCACGGTAGTTGCGAAGCGCATCGAAGAAGCCCCGCCACAGGCAGCCGATGTCGTCTCTGCCCGCGCCCTAGCGCCTCTTCCCCGCCTACTGCCTCTCACACAAAGGCACCTGGCCCCGCACGGAATTGCAATTCTTCTTAAAGGTCAATCGCTTGCAGATGAACTTGAGATTGCGGGCCAGAATGGCTGGAAGTTTCAGGCTGACCACCATAAAAGCAAGACAGACCCTGATGGCACCATCATCGTGATGCGGAATTTGAAACTTGAACAACTCAGCTAACCGGCAATATCCTCGCATTATCGCCGTCGCCAATCAGAAAGGCGGGGTTGGTAAGACCACCACAGCGATCAACCTATCCGCATCACTGGCCCTTGCTGGCAAAAGGGTAATGATCATTGACCTCGACCCTCAGGGAAATGCCTCAACCGGACTTGGGGTGGCACAGGCCGATCGCTCATCTTCCATATATGATGTGCTTCTCGGTGTTTCGCCTTTAGCCCAGGCCATTCGTGAAACGTCAACTGAAAACCTTAGTATTATTCCTGCCAATGCGGATCTCGCATCTGCAGACTTAGAGCTTGCGCAGAGATCCGGTCGCACTTCGGCCCTACGCCAGGCTATTCAAGAAGCGGGGCCCGTCGCACAACTCTACGATTTTATCCTCATAGATTGTCCGCCCACCCTGAATCTTCTGACACTTAATGCGCTGGTTTCCTGTGACACGGTCCTGATCCCGCTTCAGGCCGAATTTTATGCGCTTGAAGGGCTGTCCCAATTGATGTTGACCATTCGTGAGGTGCGGCAAAGCGCGAACCCAGAGCTGCGCCTAGAGGGAATTATCATTACCATGTTTGATGGCCGTAATCGTCTGGCGCAGCAGGTTGAAGATGATGTGCGCGCTACGATGGGTGACCTGGTCTTCGCGACCAGAATTCCGCGAAACGTACGGCTCAGCGAGGCGCCGTCTTTCGCGATGCCCATCACATCATATGATGCAACATCGCGCGGCAGCGAAGCCTATCGTGCATTGGCGAAAGAGATTTTGCAAAAGTACCACCCAGCCCTCAACAGCGAAAAGGCATGACTGTCATGGAACGCAAACCTGAAAAGCGCGTCTTGGGCCGTGGTCTTTCTCAGTTGATGTCAGAAACAAATCTGGCTGCCTCGACCAATACAGCGCAACAGCCAGACCAGAACCTTCCAATCGAACGCGTCTATCCAAACCCTTTGCAGCCGCGCAAGGATTTTGAACCCGAAGCCCTACAAGAACTCGCCTCCTCCATTCGCAGCAAAGGCATTCTGCAACCCTTGATCGTGCGTCCATCTGCCGACCCTGATCGGTATGAAATTGTCGCGGGCGAACGGCGCTGGCGTGCGGCTCAACTGGTGCAACTGCATCAGGTGCCTGTTCTGATCAGAACATTGTCTGATCAGGAAGTTCTGGAAATCGCGATCATAGAAAACATTCAACGTGCAAACCTGAATCCTCTCGAAGAGGCCATGGGATACAAGCAGTTGATGGAGACATACGGACATACCCAAGATATGGTTGCAGAAGCGCTTTCAAAAAGCCGCAGCCATATTGCAAACCTGCTGCGCCTTCTATCGCTGCCGCAACAAGTGTTGGATATGGTGCGGGCCGGCACGCTCAGCGCGGGTCATGCGCGTGCTTTGATTACCAGCAATGATCCCACCGCGCTGGCAGAAAGGGTTTTGGCTAAGGGGCTTTCAGTACGCGAAACAGAAAAAATGGTACGCGAAGCGCGTTCCCCAGATACAAAAACTGCGGGCCGACATCCCCGTGGCGCTGAAAAAGACGCAGATACCCGCGCTCTGGAAGCAGATTTGTCCGCCGGCCTTGGCATGCCTGTCAACATTATGCATGAACCGGGTGGCGAAATGGGGGTTATCTCCGTGCGCTACCGTACCCTCGAAGAACTCGATGCACTCTGCCAGGCGCTTTCTGCAGTAAGGCGCGACATTCTGGCCAGTTAGCCCTGATCAGGCCAACAATTTCCGCAGAACTTCGTTCAAAAGCAAGCGGCCCTCAGGGGTGGTGCGCAGGCTGTCGCGGTCTGTGACAAGCATGTTCAGGGCAACAAGCTCATCAATCCTATCCGGGCGTTCCTGGCCACCAAGTGCCGCAAACCGTGCACGGCTGACCCCTGTGGTCAGACGCAAGCCCATCATCAGATACTCTGTTGCCACATCCTCCGGAGGCAGTGTTTCTGCGCTGGCATCGCCTGATCCATGCTGTTCAACACCCGCCAACCATGCACCAGGTGCACGTAAACCCACGGTGGCGGTTCGCCGGCCTTGAATAGTCACGCGTCCATGCGCGCCGGGGCCGATGCCAGCATATTCACCCCCTTGCCAGTAAATCAGATTGTGACGTGATTCCTGCCCGGCTTTTGCATGGTTCGATACCTCATAAGCTGGCAGGCCGGCCTGATCACACAGATCCTGGGTCAATTCATACATCGCAACAGAAAGTGCCTCACCGGGAAGGCCGCGTAGCTGCCCTTTGGCAAAACGGTCGCCAAAAACTGTGCCATCTTCAACCGTCAGTTGGTACATCGACAGGTGATCGACACCCAGACGTAACGCTCCACTCAATTCGCTGCGCCAATCCTCTAAAGATTGGTTCTGTCGGGCATAGATCAGATCAAAATTCACCCGATCAAAGATATTCCGCGCTGTTTCAAAAGCTTGCATGGCTTCTTCTGCGCTATGCATCCGGCCAAGACGCCGCAGATCAGCATCATTCATGGCCTGCATACCCATCGAAATCCGATTCACGCCAGCGTCACGAAAACCCTGAAATCGGCCAGCCTCGACTGATCCGGGGTTTGCCTCAAGTGTGATTTCGCAGTCGTTGGCAAGCGACCAGGCCTTGCGAACGGCACGCAGAATCGAGTCGACCAGGTCGGGTGACATTAGTGATGGCGTTCCACCCCCAAAGTATATGCTTTGCAAAGGCTGGTTGGTCTCGGTGATGGCCTTTGTGCGCGCGATCTCGCTTTCAAAAGCGGCGGCCCACCTGCTCTCATCAATGTGGCTGGCCACATGGCTGTTGAAATCACAATACGGGCACTTCGACTGGCAAAAAGGCCAATGCAGGTAAAGGCCAAAACCACCGTCGCGCCATTGTTGCATGGATCAACCCTTGAACGCCGTCACCTCGACCTCAACCTTCATTTCCGGTCGGATCAGTCCTGCAATCACCATTGTGGCGGCTGGCCGGACCGCTCCAAGATGTTCGCTGAGCGCTGGCAAGACCTGATCAACCAAATCAGCGCTTGTCAACGTGTACTGAACACGGACGATGTCATCCATCGTAAAGCCGGCTTCGATCAACACATTGCCAATCGTATGAAAACAGTTGCGGGTTTGCTGCAGCGCATCATCCGGAATTTGCATTGTGCTGTAATCATATCCCGTCACACCCGAGACAAAACACCATGCGCCCTTCACCACGGCCCTGGAATAGCCCATGGTCGCCTCAAAAGGTGAGCCTGTTGAAATCCGTTTCATTGAAAACACCCTTCGATCAGTTTCTGAAAAGCCCGTCCACGATGGCTGATCCGGTTCTTTTCCCAACGATCCAGCTCGCCAAATGTTTGCGAAAATCCGTCCGGCAGGAAAATTGGGTCAAAGCCATGCCCTTGGTTTCCGCGCGGGGGCCACACGATCTGCCCCTCCATGACACCCTCAAAGACCGCATCTGTTCCGTCGGGCCAGGCCAACACCAATGTACAGCAAAACTGGGCGCGATGGGGGGCCCTGCTGGAAACGGTCTCTAACTCGGCCCAAACCCGCTGCATTGCCATGTCAAAGTTACGGCCCGACGGGGTTTCTGCCCAGTTCGCGGTAAAGACACCCGGTGCGCCACCCAGCGCGTCAACGCACATGCCGCTGTCGTCGGCCAAAGCCGGCAAGCCGCTGCCTTTGGCTCCGGCATGGGCCTTTATCCGAGCATTTCCGACGAAACTGCTTTCCGTTTCATCGGGTTCAGGCAGGCCCAAGGCAGCAGAAGAGACCACAGAAACTTGGAATGGCCGCAGCAGGTCGGCGATTTCGGCCAGTTTGCCTGCGTTATGCGTGGCCACAAGCAGCCGGTCACCGGTAAAGCGCTGCATCACGCCGTCTCCAGGGCCGCTTTCTGTGCAGCAACCAGTGCAGCACATCCCTGATCTGCAAGGTCAAGCAACTCCAGCATCTCGGCGCGCGAGAACGTGGCACCTTCCGCAGACATCTGCACTTCAATCAACCGGCCCTTGCCCGTCAGAATAAAGTTGCCATCCGTCCCGGCAGTGGAATCTTCGGCATAGTCCAAGTCCAGAACAGGTTGGCCCGCATAGATGCCACAGGACACAGCAGCAACATGGTCTATCATCGGATCGCTGACAATTGTGCCCGCCTTCAGCAACTTGTTCATTGCCAGCCGCAACGCCACCCAACCGCCGGTGATGGATGCACAGCGCGTGCCGCCGTCGGCCTGCAGCACATCACAGTCAATCACGATCTGCCGTTCGCCCAGCGCAGACCGGTCAACACCTGCGCGCAAGGCGCGGCCGATCAGCCGTTGAATTTCCTGCGTGCGCCCTGATTGCTTGCCAGCGGCAGCTTCACGGCGCGTGCGGCTGTTCGTGGCGCGCGGCAGCATGCCATATTCAGCAGTCACCCAGCCCAGCCCGGTGTTTTTCAGAAACGGCGGTGCCTTGTCTTCGATTGTGGCCGAACACAGAACGTGCGTTTCGCCCATCTTGATCAGACAGGATCCCTCGGCATGTTTCATCACGCCGGTTTCAATTGAAACAAGGCGCATTTCGTTCAGTTTACGGGCAGAGGGGCGCATGGATCATCCTTTCAAAGGTCAGGGCTGCAATACAGGCCGCAGCAAGGCTGATGCAACCCTGATTGACGCAACACAGCCACTGTCGCTAATCAGGTAGACTTCCTATGTATGGAACACCATGACACCAGATCAGAAGCAGACCCTTTCGGAAATGACCAACCGATCACGCGAGGTGTTTCGCCTGGTGGTGGAAGGCTATCTTTCGTCTGGTGATCCTGTGGGGTCGCGCAGCCTGACGCGGACGATGTCCGAAAAGCTGAGTGCGGCAACAATCCGCAACGTGATGCAGGATCTTGAATATCTGGGCTTGCTTGACAGCCCCCATATATCTGCTGGCCGCATCCCGACACAGGCCGGTCTGCGCATGTTCGTTGATGGGCTGCTGGATATTGGTACCGTTTCAGATGACGACCGTCGCAGCATTGACGCTACCCTTGGCAGCAATGATCCGGATATTTCATCCGTGCTTGATCATGTGGGTGCTGCGCTATCGGGCATCACCCGTGGTGCCAGCATTGTTCTGGCCCCCAAACACGAAGCGCCGATCAGGCATATCGAATTTGTCAGCCTGTCGGCTGATCGGGTTCTGGTGGTGCTGGTCTTTGCCGATGGTGAGGTTGAAAACCGCATTTTCACACCACCGCCCGGCCAAACCCCGTCTTCCTTGCGCGAAGCTGCGAATTTCCTGAATGCCTTGGCCGAAGGAAAAACCCTGTCAGAGCTGAAACGGACCATCGGGCAAGATATTGCACGGCGCCGGCAAGAGATTGACGTGCTGGCCCGCAGTCTGGTGGAAAGCGGCATGGCAGTCTGGGAAAATCCCGGAGAACGCAGCGAACGTCTGATCGTGCGCGGGATAGCGAATCTACTTTCGGATGAGGGCGAATCCTTTGACCTTGATCGCATTCGCACCCTGTTTGATGATCTTGAACGCAAGCGCGACATCGCAGAGTTCCTTGATCTGACGGAAACTGGCGAAGGTGTGCGCATTTTTATTGGATCAGAGAACAAACTCTTCTCACTTTCGGGTTCCAGTCTGGTGGTCTCTCCCTATATGAACGCTGATCGAAAGATCATTGGCGCTGTTGGCGTCATCGGGCCAACCCGGCTGAACTATGGCCGGATCGTGCCCATTGTTGACTACACGGCGCAGCTCGTCGGGCGGTTGGTGTCCGAACGTGGCAAAGGATAAACGGATATGGCGAAAGCTGGAAAAGACGCGACCATGACAGACAATCAGACCACCGAAGCAACCCCCGATCTTGATCTGGAGGGGATTGAAGAGTTCATCGAGGCGGAAGAACTGGATGCCTTGCGCGCCGAACGCGATGAATTCCGCGATAAGTTCATGCGGGCGCTGGCCGATGCCGAAAATTCGCGCAAGCGGGCTGACCGTGACCGTCGCGAGGCTGAACAATACGGCAGCACGCGTTTGGCGCGCGATCTCTTGCCGGTCTATGATAACCTCAAGCGCGCTTTGGATGCGGCGAATGATGACACGCGCGCAGCCGCGTCAGCCCTGATCGAAGGGATTGAACTTACCCTACGAGAGCTGACGAATGTGATGACAAAACATGGCGTTACACCAATTTCGCCTGCAATAGGCGATATGTTTGATCCGCAGCATCATCAGGCCATGTTCGAGGCGCCCCTGCCAGAGACAAAGGCGGGACAGATCATTCAGGTCATGACAGAAGGTTTCATGCTGCATGACCGTTTGCTGCGCCCAGCACAGGTTGGCGTGTCATCCAACCCGGCCCGCTGACGGCCGCAGGCCGCGCAGCACACGGTCAACCGACAGCGCCCCGGCGCCCTTGCCAATCAGGATCAGCAAAAGCAGCACCCAAAGTGCGCGCTGATCCATGATTGCGGCGTCTGAGATGCGGTCAAACCATGCGCCCAGCGTTTCGGGGCCGGCCTTGTGGCCAAACACATCTGTCAGGCTTTGTACAAGAACAAAACCAACCATGCCCAGCGCTGCCAGACGGGTAAACAGACCCACCACAATCAGAACGGGCAGTGCGAATTCTGCGTAGGTGCCTGCAAGCACGACAAGCGTCTGAAACGCGTTCATTTGGCCGATGTCATAGCCTGCAGCCTCAAACACGCGCGGATAGATCTGCGCAAAAGCCCCCAGAGAAGGCGAGAAGACACCATCGCCGATCTTGGTCAGACCTGATGACCAGAAGTACCCGAAAAGCACAGCCGCAAACACAAATCGTGCAGCAAGCGGCAATGCCTCATCGGCAAGGCGGGAAAGCCGCAACGAAGTATTGTGGTACAAGGTCAGCAGGAAAGACATGAAACTACTCCGAAAGGGCTGGGTCAGGTTCAACCAAGGCGCCCGCCTGAAACAGCAGGCCAAGCATGGGGGATGGGTCATAGTCTTGGGTAAAGGTCGCGGCATACTCGGCCGCTTGCAGCAAGGTTTGTCCGCCTTGCAGGGCGGTGATCAATGCGGCATCTGCCTGGCTTATTGCGTGAACGACAACGTCAAAGGTCTGTGTGCGCAGGACAAGCGCGGTCTCGGGGCCCTTGTTGGCCATGTTGTGCGGTGTCTGGCCCGGCTGATTGGTTTGCCAAAGGGTAACAACAGGGTGACGGGATGAAATCAGCCGTACCGATGGATGCAATGCCAAAGACCCGTTTCCGCCGGATGCGGCCAGTTGCTGCAACCGGTCAGCCGAGATGGCCTGCACGTCAGATGCGTGATAGGCCACGCCGCGTGCAACTTCGATACGGGCAACATCTGCCATATAAGGGTAGGCGGCCAAAGGCGCAAATTCTGCCAGAAAGCCGGGGAACGCATCACCCCACAGCATCAGCACCGGTGTTTTCGGCCGGTTTGTATCAGCAAATAGCCGGGCCATCTGTGCAAAGAAAGCTTCGCCGACCAGCCGTTGAATGACCGGAAACTTTGTGGCCAGCGCCTGTATTAGGCTGTGACCCACGTTGTTGCGGTAGACAGCAAAACGCTGGGCTACCTCAGCCGGATCATGCGCCACCACACCATCGGGCAAGACACCAGACGTCAGACCGGCGGCAAAAGCGGTCTGCAATTCACGATGCACGGGCACGAGCCGCCCCCAGGCTTTGCAAGATGCGATCAGCCCGCTGGGCCTCGGCCAAAAGCACATCGAATGCGGGGACATCATTGTCCCATTCAACAAGCGTGGGCCGGGGGCCGATCTGCGCGATCAATTCGGAGAACAACGCCCAGACGGGTTCGGCAACCGGCGTGCCATGCGCATCAATCAGCAATGGGCCGGAAGGCAATTCCTCTTCGGCGTGACCGCCAAGGTGAATTTGACCCACAGCATGCAGCGGAAAACTGTCCAGATAGGCCCGAGCATTCATGCGGTGATTGGTTGATGACACAAAGACGTTGTTCACATCCAGCAAAAGCCCGCAGCCTGTTCGCGCCACGACCTCGGCCAGAAAAGCAACCTCGTCCATCGTTGACTGTGCAAACAAAACATAGGTTGACGGATTTTCCAGCAACATGCGCCGCCCCAACACTGTCTGCACCTGATCAATATGGTCACAGACCGTGGCTAGCGTCTCGGTGGTGTATGGCAGGGGCAGCAGGTCATTGAGGTAGCCATCGGTGTGGCTAGACCATGCCAGATGTTCGGAAAAGCTATGGGGTTGGTACCTGTCGCATAACAGCTTCAGCCGGGCCAGATGCGCGGCGTCCAGTGGCCCTGCCCCCCCGATTGACAGCCCGACACCGTGAATGGAAATGGCATAATCCCTGCGCAAACGTTCTAGCTGCGCGTGGGGGCGGCCGCCTTCGCCCATGTAGTTTTCGGCATGAACCTCAAAAAACCCCAATGGCTGCCGCCGCTCCATGATGAAGGGCAGATGCTCGGGCTTGTAGCCAACACCAACACTGTCTGGCAGATGAGGGTTTATCATGCACGTGGTCCTTGTTGGGTGCCCAAGAGGCTGATGATACCAGCCCCTTGGGCCAGGGATCAGGATTCTACTGCTTCCAGCGTGCCCGTGCCGTTTGGCGTCTGGATCGTGGTGCAGGTACCTGCGGGAACCAGTTTCCATGCGTTGGTCTGGTAATCAACGGTCGAAGTGCCGGCGCAGGTTGTGCCCGGCCCGGCAGCGCAATCATTCTCGCCAGCCAGGGAAACGCCATAGCACTTTTCCTTTTCACCCTCGGCATGTGCAGTCGTGCCTGCCATCAGCGTCAGGGTGGTGGCCAAGGTAGCCGTCAGGCCCAGGGTTGATTTCATCATCGTCATCGCGTCCTCCTGAAAACAAAAGGAAGGCTGGTCGTCAGCCCTCTGAGTGGCGACCATAAGCGAGAGACCGTATATGAGAATGTCGATATCGTCTTGTTCACAGACCTTTGTTCAGCCGATGATTTTGTGTGAATTCGTCAGCGAAAACTGAAACACGAAAGGCTATTTTGCCATTGCCTCACGCAGGGCATAGACAAATGTCAGGGCTTCCATCGGTGTCATCTGGTCTGGATGCGCCTCAGCCAGCATGGTTTCTACCGCCGAGGTCTTTGGTTTTGGTGTTTCGGCCAACTGCGGGCGCGCGTTAAACAGGGGAAGGTCATCGATCAGGGCCTTCTGGCGCGTACCGCCCTCTCGTTCGCCCTTCTCCAGTGCCTCTAGCACTACTTTGGCGCGGTCGATCACGGTACTGGGCAGTCCAGCCAGCCGCGCCACCTGAACACCGTATGACCGGTCAGCTGCACCCTTTCGCACCTCGTGCAGGAAAATAACCTCACCGTCCCACTCCTTGACGGTCACGGTTGCATTTTCGACATGTGGCAACTTGCCGGCAAGGGCGGTCATCTCATGGTAATGGGTTGCAAACAACGCACGGCACCTGTTGGTGGCATGCAAATGCTCCAATGTCGCCCATGCAATTGAAAGCCCGTCATAGGTTGCAGTGCCGCGGCCGATTTCATCCAGAATAACCAGCGCCCGGTCATCTGCCTGGTTCAGAATGGCCGCAGTCTCGACCATTTCGACCATAAAGGTAGACCGCCCCCGCGCCAGATCATCTGCCGCGCCAACCCGGCTGAACAACTGGCTTACCAACCCGATGTGGGCCTGTCCGGATGGCACAAAAGAACCCGCTTGGGCCAGAAGCGCGATCAGGGCGTTCTGCCGCAAGAATGTGGACTTGCCAGCCATGTTCGGCCCGGTCAGCAACCAGATTGCAGGCGTATCGCCAGACGTCAGTGCGCAATCATTGGCTACAAATGCACCAGACCCTTGTTTGCGCAGCGCGCGTTCAACAACCGGATGGCGGCCAGCAGTGATTTCAAAGGCGCGGCTATTGTCAACGCGGGGTTCGGTCCACCCTTCGGCAGAAGCCAGATCGGCCAGCCCACATGCCACATCAATTTCTGCAACCGCCCGCGCCGCTGCGCCAATGGGCCCGGCATGGGCCAGCACAGCCGTCCTGAGCGCATGAAAATGGTCCTGTTCAATCGACAGAGCATGATTCCCGGCGTTCAGAATCCGTGTCTCGATCTCGGACAGGGGTACGGTCGTGAACCTTACCTGTCCGGCTGTGGTCTGACGGTGAATGAAATCGTTGTTCAGCGGCGGCGAAAGCATGCGTTCCGCATGGGCTGATGTGGTTTCAATAAAGTATCCCAGCACGTTGTTGTGCTTGATCTTGAGGCTTTGGATGCCGGTTTGCGTGATATAATCAGCCTGCATGCGCGCAATCACACCGCGACCTTCGTCCCGCAGGGCGCGTGTTTCATCCAGATCCTTGTCAAACCCGCTGGCTATAAAGCCGCCATCCCGTGTCAGATGGGGCGGTTCGCTGATCAAAGCCGCATCCAGCAATCTGACCAGCCGGTCATGCCCCTGAAACGCCAGGGCAGCGGTTTGCAGCAGGTCTGGCGCAGCTTCGAAAAGGCCTGACATCTGCAAGGCCAAGTGAAGACCCGCGCGTATGGCAGCCAGATCGCGTGGCCCGCCACGATCAAGGGCCAGCCGGGAAAGGGCGCGGTCCATATCCGGGACGCGGCGCAGCAAATCGCGCAGATCAGCACAAAAGCGGCTCTGTTCCAGCAGAAAACGTATAGACCGGTGCCGTTCCTGTATCACTGTAAGGTCGCATGAGGGCGCGCTGACCCGGCTTTCCAGCAGCCGGCCCCCGGCGGCCGTCACGGTGTGGTCGATGGCTGCCAAAAGCGATCCGTCGCGCCCACCCGACAGGGCCGCCGTGATTTCAAGGTTACGCCTGGTCGAGGCGTCGATCTGCATAAAGGCCGCTGACACATCCTTGGCCGGGGGCCGCAACACAGGCAACTGCCCGCGCTGTGTCAGATCAATGTAATCAACCACCGCACCCAAGGCCGCCAGTTCAGCCCTGTCAAAGCCGCCGTAGCCATCCAGCGAGGCAACATCAAACAGCTTGCACAGGCGCTTTTCGGCATTGGTGCTGTCAAAACTGCTGCGGCCAAGCTCTGTCAGCGCAGCCCCGGATTCAGTGACTATTTCTGCCAAAACGGCGTCGGACCCATCGCTTAGCAGAACTTCCCTGGGGGCAAGTCGGGCAAGTTCCGGCCCCAGACGAGCAGCGCTACAAGCCATCACGCGAAACTCGCCAGTAGAAATATCCGCCCATGCCAGCGCGCCTGCGTCACGAACTGTGGCGAAAGCGGCCAGAAAATTGTTGCGCCGCGCCTCAAGCAGGCTTTCTTCGGTCAGTGTGCCCGGGGTGACCAGACGAACCACATCGCGCCGCACCACAGCCTTGTAGCCGCGCTTCTTGGCTTCGGCAGGGTCTTCCATCTGTTCGGCAATGGCGACACGAAACCCTTTGCGGATCAGCGTCAGCAAATACCCTTCGGCCGCATGAACCGGAACTCCGCACATCGGAATATCTTGCCCCAGATGCAGGCCACGTTTGGTAAGTGCGATGTCAAGCGCCGCTGCCGCTGCCACGGCATCGTCAAAGAACATTTCGTAGAAATCGCCCATCCGGTAGAAAAGGATCGCGTCCTGATGACGCGCCTTTATCTCCAGATACTGCGCCATCATGGGCGTTACTGTATCGTCGGCCACACCATTTCTCCCCGGTCAGGGGACACTAGCCAATCAGACCGGGTGGGAAAAGGGTCTGTGCGGCATCAATGCGCAAAGGCTGCCTGATCGCCCCACAATGCCTTTACCCGCGCGTCACGACCACAGGATTCGCGGTAGAACGCATAGGCATTCGCCTGTGACTTTGGCCCCCTGCGGGTCAGAACGATATCCGTGCCCTTGTAGTAATCCTGATGATAGGCGTCAGCCGCGTAGAATGTGCTAGCCTGCAGAACAGGCGTGACCACTGCCGCACCAAGGTCAGCCTCAGCTTGCGAAATCGCCGCTTCGGCTGCATTCCTTTCTGCTGCATCAGAAACGAAAATGGCCGTGCGATAGCTGTCACCGCGGTCACAGAACTGCCCGCCAGCATCTGTGACATCGACAGAGCGAAGGAACAGTTTCAGCAGCTGCTCATAGGACAGCACCGCCGGATCATAAGTGATTTCTACCGCTTCATAATGGCCGGTGCCCCCATCCACGACCTGTTCATAAGTTGGATTGGCCACTGTGCCGCCGGTAAAGCCTGACACAACCTCAACCACGCCGCGCACACGTTCAAAATCACTTTCAACGCACCAGAAACAGCCACCCGCCACCACAGCCCTGGCCGTTTCCGCCTGAGCCGTACCTGTGGCCATTACCAAAATCATCACACCAAAACGTAACATCGGCCCCTCCCCTGGTTCGCGTATGCAGATAAGCGTGGAAACCATGTGCCTCCAACTCACCCCCGCGTGATTACACGCAACCGTGACCCCTTGGCCTGTCGCCCGCAACCGCATAGCCTGCCCCAAACAGCGCGAGGGGCCATGACAGACCACGTTTCCACCCACCAGGCCGAAGAAGACGCCCGCAACGATGCCATTCAGATCTGGGTCAATGGCCAGATCGTGCCAAAGGCGCAGGCGATGGTTTCGGTTTATGACTCTGGTTTCATGCTGGGCGACGGTGTTTGGGAGGGGATCAGGCTGTATAACAACCGCTGGTCCTTTCTTGATGAACATATCGACAGGCTTTTTGAGGCAGCAAAGGCGATCGATCTTGATATCGGCCGCAGCAAGGGTGAAGTCATGCAGGCCGTGCTGGATACGCAAGCGGCCAATGGCATGACCAATGATGCCCACGCGCGCCTGATGGTGACACGTGGGGTAAAGACGCGGCCCTTTCAGCACCCGAAACTGTCGCAGCGTGGCCCAACCATGGTGATCATCATGGAACACAGCCGCCAAAAACTGCCCCGCCCGATCCGCCTTGCCACCGTACCGCACATGCGCGGGTTGCCAATGACGCAGGATCCCAAGCTGAACAGTCACTCCAAGCTGAACTGCATCCTTGCCTGCATTGCCGCCGAAAAGGCTGGCGCTGATGAAGCGTTGATGCTCGATGTGCATGGCTTTGTGAACACGACCAACGCCTGCAACTTTTTCATCGTGCGCAAAGGGCAGGTTTGGACAAGCACTGGTGACTATTGCATGAACGGCATCACCCGCCAAAAGGTGATTGACCTGTGCCGTGCAAACGCCATTCCTGTGTTTGAACGCAACTTCAGCCTTGTTGATACCTATGGTGCAGACGAAGCGTTTCTGACGGGAACGTTCGGGGCGCAAACGCCGGTGGGCAGTATAGACGGGCGGCAAATCGGATCCGGCCAAATGGGCCCGATGACAGAACGCCTTCGCGGATTGTACAAGACTTTGGTGGGCGCATGACTGACCCTGTCCGTATCGCCATGTGGTCTGGCCCACGCAACCTGTCGACCGCGATGATGTATGCCTTCGCGGCGCGGGGTGATTGTGCCGTGGTGGATGAGCCCTTCTATGCGGCATATCTGGCCGCAACCGGGGTTGATCACCCGATGCGCGATGCGGTGATTGGAGCACAAAGCACCGACCCTGCGCAGGTTGCTGCTGCCTGTTTGGGGCCAATTCCGCATGAACAGAGACTGTTTTACCAAAAGCACATGACACTGCACATGATCCCGGCGTTCGACCGCGGCTTTTTGCGCGGCCTGACGAACGTCTTTCTGATCCGGCACCCTGCCCGTGTGGTGGCCAGCTATGCAAAAAAGCGTGAGAACCCATCCCTTATGGACATCGGCTTTGTTCAGCAGGCCGAACTGTTCGATCAAGTGGCTGATATGACAGGGTCCGCCCCGCCGGTTGTTGAAAGTGCCCAGATTCGTGAAAATCCGCGCGCGGCTTTGATGCGCCTTTGCACGCGGCTGAATATTCCTTTTCTTGAATCAATGTTGCACTGGCCTGCAGGGCCGAAACCCTATGATGGAGTATGGGCCCCGCATTGGTATGGTGCTGTTCACCGTTCATCCGGTTTCGAAGAGCCAGAGGGTGCGCTGCCTGTCTTGTCAGGCGCGGCGCAGGAACTGGTTCAAGAGGCCCTGCCATTTTACCACCAGCTTCAGAAATTCTGCTGATTTTTCGGGGGGTTGCATGTACCGCATTATGTCACTCATTGCTGCGCTGGGCTTTGCACATCCGGCGTCTGCCCAAGAGGCAAGTATTATTCCTTTCGTGGATGCCATGGGATCGCAGCCCTGCGCGGATAGTGCCTTTACCTGCGTGACCATGCAGTTGCCCCGAGATCATTTTGCCAATGATCCCGGCGCCACCATGCCCATTACCTTTGCCATCAGCCTTGCGACTGAACCGGGGGCAGGGACAATGATCTATGCGACGGGCGGGCCAGGTGCCAGCGGATTGCTGGCCGCACAAGACTATGTTGATGCACTCGATCCCGACCTGGTTGCCCGTACCAATATTGTTTTCTTTGACCAGCGCGGCGTTGGGCCAGACCACGGCTTTTCCTGCGTAGAAGCCACAAGTGCGTTTGACCGTATGGCCTTGCCGCTGGATGATCCGGATTTCACCATCGCCATCGTACAAGGCTTTGTGAATGATTGCATCCGCGCTATCCCTGATCAGGACCTGCTGAAAACGGTCAGTACCGATCAGGCAATACGTGATATCGAGGCGTTTCGTCTGGCCATCGGCAAGCCAAAGCTTTGGCTTTATGGCGAAAGCTATGGCACGCAATTCGTGCAGGCCTACGCGACCCAGTTTCCCAAGGCCGTTCAAGGTGTAATTGTCGACGGCGTGGTTGACCTGAACCTTGGCTTCAAGGCCTTTTATCAATCCTATACATCGGCATCCGAAAGCATTCTGACACGGGTTTTTGCGGAATGTGATCTGATTCCTGCCTGTCGAGCAGATATGCAAGGTGGGGCCGCGGCCACCTATGATGCCTTGGCTGCGCGGCTGAAGGCGGGCCCGATCACCGTGCCGTTTCCGCTGGGGACGGGCGATACGGTGGAGCGGGAATTGTCGGCGGCCATGCTGGAGAATTCGGCGTTCTTCGCGCTTTACGCGCCAAGCAGCCGGGCGGTTTTCCTGCGTGCACTTGCGGCGGCATCACGGGACGATCTGCTGCCGCTGGTACGACTTGGCCTGTCAGACCTTGGGCTTGATTCCGAAACGCTGGAGGGCTTTGAAGACCCCAGCTATTCGCCCGCGTCCTACTATGCCATCAACTGTTCTGATTATCGTGAAGCGGACCAAGACAGCGAAGCCCTTGCCCGTGACATCATGAAGGATGCGATTGCATATGCAGCCGGCAACCCACGTTTGCTGCGCACCTATTATGCCGAACGGCTGGTCTGCGCCTTTTGGCCCCATGATGGCAGCGTTTTGCGGCCCGAACCCTTTGCAGGGGGTGACTACCCCACACTGGTTCTGAACAGCGATGCCGATCCGATTACCCCGGTCACGCAGGCCTATTCGGTGTTGGACAATGTACGGAACGGGCACATGGTGGTCATGCAAGGCGGCCCGCACGTGACCTATGGCTGGGGATATGGCTGCCCCGATCAGATCGTTTCCGACATGATCCTGTGGGACATTCTTCCTGCAGACAGGGTGCAACTGTGCGAACAGCCCTTGGTGCAGGACTACGTGCCCTTAACGCTGGTTGATCCAGCCATGACGGCCGATCCTTTGGCCATCGGGCGGGCGGTTGAGGTGGAATTGCTGGAATACCCCGAGCTTTTGAACTGGGACGCCATCACGCCGATCAAGGTGGGCTGTGATCATGGCGGGGTGATGGGCGAGATCGAGACCGATCAGGGCTATGAATATTCCTTTACCGACTGCGCCTTTTGGCCAGGGCTGGTGGTCAACGGGAAGGGTACGGAAATCTGGGGCAATGACGGGATGGAAAGCCTGCGGCTGGACCTGAAAATCGACGGGCCGACCAGCGGAGAGGTGAGCTTTCTCAGCAATGTCATCTCGGAGAGCTGGGCGATTTCAGGCACGTTCGGAGGCAAGCCGATTGAAACGCCCCGGCCGATGCCATAGGGGTGTCCCATGATGGGACGCCCTTCAACATCAATGAAATCAATGGCATAGCCAGTACCAATTCACGAATCTTTAACTTTTGTCCGCAACCTGAGCTGCAATCACCAACTCACCATCCTCCATTAACCCGGTCGGCTCAAAGCCAAAGCGCTGGTAGAAGGGCAGGTTGCTGTGGGGTGCATCTGACACATGGGCGATCAGCCGGGTAAAACCCCAGTCACGCGCCGTTTCAAAGGCCATGGCCAGCGCCGCCGCGCCATAGCCCCGGCCCTGAAACCCCGCCCCCACCATCAGCCGCCACAGATAGGCCGCGGGCGTGCCATCGCGCGGGTCGGCAAAGGGATAGTCCTGAAACGGGTGCTCATTGGGGTCGATCATGGCCATCAGGCCCACAAGCGTTTCACCATCCCACAGGCCCCAGACGTTTGACCCGGTTTCATAGGCCGCTTCGGCCAGCGTCTTGGCGTTGTGAGAGACCAGATCCATCTGATCGGGCCGCACCGTCAACCCGATCAGCGGCAGCACGTGCGCGCGCGTGACCTCGCGGCGGTGTAGCCCTGTTGCGGTTTGGCGATCTGCTGTCATGGTCACCTGCATGCTTTTTTGTCGGACATGGCCGTTTCCGGAACTTGGCCCGTTTAGGGGCTTGGTAGATGGGCAAGACGCAGACTACCATCGCTGAAAGCAATTGCAGCGATCATTATTTAAAGAGGTTTCCCATGCCAGATACAGTGACCCATTCCGATCCGTCCGAAGCGGCACTTGCTGCTGCATTACCAGATATAAGGGCGGCCACCAAAAAGGGCCGGACCCTGCTTATTGGCGCAGTCGTCATCACGGTGATCATTCTGGTGGCGCTGGTAACGACAGGTGTCAGGGAACCGGCAGGCTATGGCATAACCGCTATTCTGGGTGTGTTGGCGGTGATGGGTGCCATCGGCTGGACACGGGCCACACATGAACGGGCGGTGATGCCGATCATCGCAAAGGCATTTTCGCTGCAATATGAAAAGTCGCCAAAGGGTTTCTATGACATGATCCCAAGGGCGTTGATCCCGTTCGGCGGGCGGCGTTCGGTGGATGACATGATGTCGGGGCAACTGGCTGGCCGCAATTTCCGGTTTGCCGAATGCAAGACGGCGACAGGGGGCAAGAATTCCAGAACCCTGTTCAAGGGCGTTGTGCTGATTCTGGACGCCAGAGATGGCATGCCCGACCTTGTCATCGCGTCAGAGAAAGATACGAAGGGTTTCCTGATCTTTCCGGGCAGGGTCAACGTGGATGACATGCAACTGGTGCATCAGGTACAGGCGGCCGATGGGCAGACCTATGGCCTGTGGACCGCATCATCGCAGGCGATGCAGTTCAGCGCCGTTCAAACGTTCATGGACATGATCCTTGCCGTGGGCCCGCGCATACTGGGGTCTTCGACACTGTACACGGTGCTTTCGACGGGCCAGCAGCATTACATCAGCCTGAAACATCAGCACGACCTGTTCAGTGTCGGCGGGATGTTTGCCAATGAAACCAAAGTGATTTCCGACATTCGTCATGCCGCAACGGAAATTGCGCACCCGATTGAACTGGTGGCCGAAATCCTGCGGGCCGAAGAGGCGCTTTTTGCAGCAAAGACCTAGGGCGAGGGCCCTAGGCTTTTCCCGCCACCCGCGCATTCCGCGTGGCGATCAGCTTCAGGCGCAGGGCGTTCAGGCGGATGAAGCCTTCGGCGTCTTTCTGATCATATGCGCCGGCGTCTTCTTCAAACGTCACGTGCTTTTCGCTGTACAGCGAATGATCGGACCAGCGCGCCACAGTGCGGGCTGAACCCTTGTACAGCTTGATCCGCACGGTGCCGGTGACGTGTTCCTGTGATTTGTCGATCAGCGCCTGCAGCATCTCGCGTTCCGGGCTGAACCAGAAGCCGTTGTAGATGAGTTCCGCATAGCGCGGCATGATGCTGTCTTTCAGATGGCCCGCACCTGCATCCAGCGTGATCTGTTCGATGCCGCGATGCGCCTCCAGCAGGATCGTCCCACCAGGGGTTTCGTACAGGCCGCGCGATTTCATGCCGACAAAGCGGTTTTCGACAAGGTCCAGCAGACCAACGCCATGCTTGCCGCCGATTTCGTTCAGACGCGTCAGGATGGTGGCAGGGCTAAGCTTTTCACCATTGATGGCGGTGGCATCGCCACGTTCAAAGCTGACTTCAATGTATTCGGGCGTATCTGGCGCCTTTTCCACTGGCGTCACGCGCTGATACACAAATTCGGGGGCCTCTTCGGCGGGGTTTTCCAGCACTTTGCCTTCGGAAGATGTGTGCAAAAGGTTGGCGTCCACGCTGAAGGGCGCCTCGCCACGCTTGTCCTTGGCGATTGGAATCTGGTTCGCTTCGGCAAAGGCCAGCAGCGATGTGCGGCTGGTCAGTGACCATTCGCGCCAAGGGGCAATCACGCGGATGGCGGGGTTCAGGGCGAGGGCGGACAGTTCAAAGCGCACCTGATCATTGCCCTTGCCGGTGGCCCCGTGTGCGACGGCATCAGCGCCAACCTCGGCGGCAATGCGCACCAGATGCTGCGAAATCAGCGGGCGGGCGATAGAGGTGCCCAGCAGATACAGCCCTTCATACAGGGCATTGGCGCGGAACATCGGGAAGACGAAATCGCGCACGAATTCTTCGCGGACATCAACGATGTGAATATTCTCGGGCTTGATGCCCAGAAGCAGGGCCTTCTGGCGCGCCGGTTCCAGTTCTTCGCCCTGCCCAAGGTCAGCGGTGAAGGTGACAACCTCACACCCGTATTCGGTCTGCAGCCATTTCAGGATGATCGAGGTATCAAGCCCGCCGGAATAGGCGAGGACGACTTTCTTGGGGGCGGCTTTGGCGGGCATTGAACACTCCATCACGGGTTGCTGCGCGATTACCGGGAAAAGGCGCAGGGGGCAAGCGGGTGGCATGGGTGGTTGACGGGCGCGCGAAAGCCTGACTCTAGTCAGTCAAGCAATGTGGGGCGGATAATGAGCTGGCAGATTTTCATTCATTCGGTGCGGCAGGTGTTTGGCAACCTTGAAGGGGCGCTGCGGGTGTCGGCAGTGCTGACGGTGTTGCAGATCATCGTGACGTTCACGATTGGGCAAGAGATGTTGATGGGCCCGGCAGAGTTTGAGCAAGCCATACGGTCTGGCACGGCAAGCATGGGCAACTATGCCATATCGCTGCTTTTGCTGCTGCTGCTAAGCCTGTGGATTGCCGTTGGTTGGCACCGCTATGTGCTGAAAAATGAAGTGCCAGCCTTTGTGCCCCGGCTGTATCTGGACCGGATCATGGGGTATTTCGGCAAGTCGATTCTGATCGGGCTGCTGCTGCTGCCGGTTATTTTTCTGATGGGAACGCTTGTGGCTTTTGCGTTTGGGCCAGCTGCCCTGGAGCAGGGTCAGGCGCAAACATTCTCGCTCGGGACGCTGATCTTGCTGCTGCTTTATGTGCCCGTCGGCACCATAGCAATGCGCTTGTCAGCGGCACTGCCGGGGGTTGCCATGGAGCCTGGGGTTTCGGTCTTTGCAGGCTGGCGGGCGACAACGGGGCAGACCTGGACAGTGATGGGCGTGGTGCTGTTAAGCGTGATCGGCGCTATGCTGCTGGGGTTGCCGAACATATTTCTGTTCGCGCCTGGATCAGTGCCGGGGCTGATCTGGCAAGTTGTAACGCAATGGGTGACGGTGATGGTAGGGGCGTCGATCCTGACCACGCTGTACGGGCACCATGTTGAAGGGCGGCCTTTGGTGTGACGATGGATTTTGCAAATCGCGCGCGGGCCTGTGCCACAGCGCTGAGGGAGCTGTTCCCCGAAACGCCATTGCAGCGGAATGATTATCTGTCGGCCAAATATCAGGCGGATATCTGGCTGAAGCGCGAAGATCTGTCGCCCGTGCGCAGCTACAAGATCCGCGGTGCGTTCAACGCCATGCGCAAGGTGCGGGTGGCGCAGCCGGATCAGGGGCGCTTTGTCTGTGCCAGTGCCGGAAACCATGCGCAAGGCGTGGCCTATGCCTGCCGGCATTTCGGGGTGCAGGGTGTGATCTTCATGCCGGTGACCACGCCACAGCAAAAGATCGACAAGACGCGCGCCTTTGGCGGTGCGGCGGTTGAGGTGGTTCTGACGGGTGACTACTTTGATCAGACGCTGGCGGCGGCAAAATCCTATTGCGTCGCCGAAGGCGCGCATTTCCTGTCACCTTTTGATGACCCGGATGTCATCGAAGGGCAGGCAACGGTGGGCGTGGAACTGCTGGATCAGCTGGGCCGCGCACCGGATATGGTGATCCTGCCCGTGGGTGGTGGTGGGCTGTCTTCGGGCGTGACGGGGTATCTGCGGGCCGCGGGGGCTGCCACGGACTTTCGCTTTGTGGAACCCTTGGGCGGGGCCAGCCTGATGGCGGCACTGCGGGCAGGGGGGCCGGAAACGCTGAACCGCGTGAACAGCTTTGTTGATGGCGCTGCCGTGGCGCGGCTGGGCAATGCAACCTATGCCATGCTGAACTGGGTCAGCCCGGATGATGTGCTGCTGGCACCCGAGGACCGCATCTGCATCACCATGCTGGAAATGCTGAACGTTGAAGGCATTGTGCTGGAACCGGCGGGGGCCCTGTCAGTGGATGTGCTGCCGGAACTGGCTGGGGTGATCCGGGGCAAGACGGTGGTCTGCGTGACATCGGGCGGCAATTTTGATTTTGAACGCCTGCCAGAGGTGCGTGAGCGCGCCCAACGCTTTGCGGGGCTGAAGAAATACTTCATCCTGCGCATGCCGCAGCGCCCCGGCGCCTTGCGCGAATTTCTGACGATGCTGGGCCCAGAGGACGATATTTCGCGGTTTGAATACCTT